>JACMQX010000167.1 GCA_014376765.1 Ramlibacter sp.
CAGCAACGCCTCCGAATACAGCAACGCCTAAAACAAACTGCTCTGCCCATTCACCCCAGGCGGCCGGAACTGCGACAGGTCCAGCTCCACCCGCACCCGGTTGAAGCCAATGCGCCGGCTGGCTTTTTCAAAGCGCTGGCGGATCAGTTCGGCCCACAGGCCGCTGCCTTTCATGCGGGTGGAAAAACTGGCGTCGTAGTCCTTGCCGCCGCGCATGTCCTGAATGCGCGCCATGATGCGGGCCGCGCGTTGCGGGTAGTGCACTTCCAGCCACTCCTTGAACAGCGGCGCCACCTCCCAGGGCAGGCGCACCACGTGGTAGAACGCGCTGCGGGCGCCGGCCTCCCAGGCGGCTTCAAGCACCTGCTCCATGTCTTCGGTCACAAAGGGAATGTGCGGCGCCAGGCTCACGCCCACCGGCACACCCTGCTCGGCCAATGTGCGGATGGTGCGCAGGCGCCGGTGCGGCGCGGCTGCACGCGGCTCCAGCTTGCGGGCTACGTCACCGTCCAGCGTGGTGAGGGTGATGTACACGGCGGCCAGATTGCTTGCGGCCATCGGCGCGATCAGGTCGAGGTCGCGCTCAACGCCGCTGGACTTGGTCACCAGCGCAAACGGGTGGCGCGCTTCTTTCATCACTTCAATCAGTTGCCGCGTGAGCTGATATTCGCGCTCCACCGGCTGGTAGCAGTCGGTCGCGGAGCCGATGTTGATCATCTGCGGCACATAGCTTTTGCGCGCCAGCTCCGCACGCAGAACCTCCGCAATGTTGCGTTTGGCAATGAGCCGGGTTTCAAAGTCCAGCCCCGGCGACATGTTGAGGTAACTGTGCGTGGGCCGCGCATAACAGTAGATGCAGCCGTGCTCGCAGCCGCGATAGGGGTTGACCGAATAGTCGAAGTAGATGTCGGGCGAGTCGTTGGCCGAGATCGCGCTTTTGGCGTCTTCCAGCGTCACGTGGGTTTGCAGGGGGGCGCCTTTGGCCAACGCGGCTTCATCCAGGCTGCCCCAGCCATCGTCAAACACCGCGCGCGCGTCTTTTTCAAACCGGTGCGGCAGGTACGTGGCCGCCCCTCGGCCTTTGATGGCGGCTAGGGGGATGCGGGCTTCGTCCATGGCAATTACTGTGCTTTTGTACAGTATATGCCCGCCGATGGTGCCCGCAACCCCCGGGCCTGCCCTGTTTGCCCCAAAAAGGTTGGCACGTTGCATGCTACCCGTGGCTGGCATCCCAATTTTTCAACGCCTGGAGCTTCACCCCCTATGTTCCCCGACATCCGCAAACTCGCAAGGCCCCTGCTCGCGCTGACGCTGACTGCCTCGCTCACCAGCGGCTTGAATGCCGAGACCGTCGTGCGCTACGGCATCTCGATGGCCGATATCCCGCTGACCACCGGCCAGCCCGACCGCGGCGCCGGTGCCTACCAGTTCACCGGTCACACGATTTATGACCCGCTCGTGGCCTGGGAGGCCAACATCGGCAACCGTCCCGGCAAGCTGATGGCGGGCCTGGCCACTGAGTGGAAGGTGGACCCCAAGGACAACAAGATCTGGCGCTTCACCCTGCGCAAGGGCGTGAAGTTCCATGACGGCTCCGAGTTCAATGCCGACGCCGTCACCTGGAACCTGGACAAGGTGCTCAACGACAAGTCGCCTCAGTTCGACGCCAAGCAAAGCGCCCAGGTCCGCCCGCGCATTCCTTCCATCGGCAGCTACAAGAAGATCGACGCGAGCACTGTCGAGATCACCACCAAGGACGTGGACGCCCTCTTTCCTTACCAGCTGCCCTGGCTGCTTTTCAGCAGCCCCGCGCAGTGGGAAAAAGTCGGCCGCGACTGGAACAAGTTTGCCAGCCAGCCGGCCGGCACCGGCCCCTTCAAGCTCGACAAGCTGGTACCGCGCGAGCGCGCTGACCTGGTGAAAAACGCCGCCTACTGGGACAAGTCCCGCATCGCCAAAATTGACCGCCTGGTCCTCATGCCGATCCCTGACGCTGTGACCCGCGCCAACGCCCTTCTCAACGGCCAGGTCGACATGATCGAGACGCCGCCGCCCGACATGCTGCCGCAGCTGAAGACCTCGGGCTTCAAGCTGGTGCAGAACGTCACCCCGCACGTCTGGCCCTATCACTTCAGCACGCAGCCGGGCTCGCCCTGGACCGACATCCGCATCCGCAAGGCCGCCAACCTGGCGATTGACCGCGATGCCATCGTGAAGCTGATGAACGGCCTGGCTGTGCCCGCCAAGGGCCAGCTTGATCCGAGCAACCCCTGGTTCGGCAAGCCTACGTTTGACCTCAGGTACGACCTGCCCGCCGCCCGCGCGCTGATGGCCCAGACGCCTTACAGCAGGGCCAACCCACTCAAGGCCAAAGTGATCATTGCCCAGGGCGGCACCGGCCAGATGCTGTCGCTGCCCATGAATGAATACATCCAGCAGAGCCTGGCCGAAATCGGCATCCAGCTTGAGTTTGAGGTGGTTGAACTGGAGAACCTCTACCTGCATTGGCGCAGTGGTGCCAAGGCCGACATGAATGCCGGCAAGGGCATCACGGCCATCAACCTGGGGTATGTCACGGCCGACCCGTTCTACGCCCTCACCCGCTTTGCCTATGGCAAGTATGTGGCCCCCAATGGCGTGAACTGGGGCGGCTATGCCAACCCCAAGGTGGACGATCTGATCGACAAGACCCGCGCCAGCTTTGACACCAAGGTGCAGGACAAGCTCCTCGCCGGCGTGCACCAGCAGATGGTGGACGATGCGCTCATGCTGTGGGTGGTGCATGACACCAACCCGCACGTGCTGTCGCCCAAGGTCAAGCAGTTTGTGCAGGCCCAGCACTGGTTCCAGGACCTGACGACGATCGGCCTGTAAGAAGGCAGCATGCTGGGCTACCTCATCAGGCGCGTGCTGTACGCGCTGCCGATTGCGCTGGGCGTGACGGTGATCTCCTTCATGCTGGTTTACATCGCGCCGGGCGACCCGCTCAATGCGATCGCCCCGGCCGATGCGCCGGCCGAAGTGATCACTGCACTCAAGGCTACTTATGGACTGGACCGGCCCATGCCGGTTCGCTACGGCCTGTGGCTCGCACGGGCTGTGCAGGGTGATCTGGGTGCATCCATTGCCACTGGCCGCCCGGTGGTGACGGAGGTGCTGGCGGCAGTGAGCAATACGCTGGTGCTGGCTCTGGTGGCAGCGCTGGTCGGCGTCACTGCCGGCTGCGTGCTGGGCGGCTTTGCGGGTTACCGCGTCGGTGGTTGGGTAGACAGGCTGGCCAGCGCGCTTTCGGTCGTCGGCGTAAGCGTGCCGCACTACTGGCTGGGCCTGGTGCTGACGATTATTTTTTCAATCTGGCTGCGCTGGTTGCCGGCCATGGGCGCGGGCCCGGGCGGGTCATCCGAGTGGCTATGGGACTATGCCCATCTGCGCCATGTGATCCTGCCTGCCGCAACCTTGTGCGTGATTCCGATGGGCATCATCACCCGCACGGTGCGGGCGCTGGTGGCCGATACGTTGAGCCAGGAATTTGTGGTGGCCTTGCGTGCACGCGGGCTCTCGGGCGGCGCGATCTTTCGCCATGTTGCACGCAATGCGGCGCCCACCGTACTGGCCATCACGGGCCTGCAGGTCGGCTACCTGATGGGCGGCTCGATCCTGGTGGAGACGGTATTTGCCTGGCCGGGCACTGGCTACCTGCTGAACACCGCCATCTTTCAGCGAGACATCCCGCTGCTTCAGGGGACCATCCTCGTGCTTTGTATTTTCTTTGTAGTCATCAATTTGCTGGTGGACATGGTGCAGCCGCTGGTGGACCCACGGATGGCCCGGCGCTGAAGGTTTTTTTCTCATGACCGCTCAACTGTCCAACCCGCTGGCTGCCCTACCTGCCATGGCCCAGGCCCGTCCTGCAGCGCAGGCAGCAGAGCCAGCCATGCCCGCAGCGCGCAGCCGCAGCTTCTGGATCGTGGTGCTGCGCAAGCTGCGCCACGATCCGGTCGCGATGTGCAGCGCTGCCGTGCTGCTGCTCATCATCCTCGCGGCCGTGTTTGCACCGCTGATCGTGCCGGCTGATCCGTTCAAGACCAGCATGCTGCGCCGGCTGCTGCCTCTCGGCAGCCCGGGCTTTCCGCTCGGAACAGACGAGCTGGGCCGCGACATGATCGCGCGCCTGATTTACGGTGGCCGCTTGTCGCTGCTGATGGGCGTGCTGCCTGTGTTGCTGGCCTTTGGCATCGGCACCAGCATCGGCCTTTTTGCAGGCTACGCGGGTGGGCGCACGAACATGGTGATCATGCGCACGCTGGACGTGTTCTACGCCTTTCCCTCGGTGTTGCTGGCAGTCGCCATCTCGGGCGCGCTCGGCCCCGGTATGACCAACAGCATGATCGCGCTGACCCTTGTATTTGTACCGCAGGTCGTGCGCGTGGCTGAAAGCGTGACCACGCAAGTGCGGGGGCTTGACTATGTGGACGCTGCGCGCATGAGCGGCGCAGGCCCGCTTTCGATCATCCGCGTGCACGTGCTGGGCAATGTGCTCGGGCCGGTGTTTGTCTACGCCACAGGCCTTGTCAGCGTCAGCATGATCCTCGCCTCGGGCCTGTCATTCCTCGGTCTGGGCGTGAAACCGCCGCAGCCCGAGTGGGGGTTGATGCTCAACACGCTGCGCTCGGCCATCTACAGCAACCCCTGGGTGGCGGCGCTGCCGGGCGCGATGATTTTCATCACCTCCATCGCATTCAACCTGCTGGCCGACGGCATCCGCTCGGCCATGGATCTTCGCAAATGAACATGGCTGATATTGCACCGGTGGCCGCGCTTGAACTTGCCACGCCCCTCGCGCCGCCGCAAGACCGTGGCGGCCCGGCCCAGCCCCTGCTCACCGTGCGCAACCTGCGCAAACACTTTGCCGTTCGCGGCGGCCTGTTCGAGCGCAAACCGCGTTTTGTCCGGGCGGTGGACGGCGTGAGCTTCACCGTCGCCAAGGGCGAGACGCTGGGCATCGTCGGTGAATCGGGTTGCGGCAAGTCCACCACTGCCAAGCTGATCGCGCGCCTGATCAGCCCCGACAGCGGGGAGCTGGTGTTTGACGGCGACGGCGTGGGCCAGTACGGCGGCATGGCGCTCAAGGAATTCAGGCGCAATATGCAAATGGTGTTTCAGGATTCATTCGCATCCCTCAATCCGCGCCTGACGGCGCTGGAAGCGATTGCCTACGGGCCGCAGATTCATGGTGTGTTGAAGGCCGAGGCGCTCGCGCGTTCCCGCGCCTTGCTGGAGCGTGTGGGCCTGGCGCCCGCACAGTTCGGCTCGCGCTATCCGCATGAGCTCTCGGGCGGGCAGCGCCAGCGGGTGAACCTGGCGCGTGCGCTGGCCTTTGAGCCGCGGATGCTGATCCTGGACGAGTCGGTGGCGGCGCTGGACAAGTCCGTTCAGGCCCAGGTGCTCAACCTGCTTCAGGAGCTGAAGGCCGAGCGGGGCCTGACTTATCTTTTCATCTCGCACGACCTGCATGTGGTGCACTACATTGCCGACCGCGTGGTGGTGATGTACCTGGGCGAGATCGTGGAGAGCGGCCCGGTGGATGAGTTGTATGCGCAGCCGCGGCACCCCTACACGCGCGCGCTGCTGTCAGCTGTGCCATCGACGGACCCCACGCGGCGCACCCTGGTTGCGCCGATTGCGGGGGACCCACCCAATCCGATCAACCCACCCAGCGGTTGCCGTTTTCGCGACCGCTGCCCGAAAGCCATGAGCGTTTGCGCGGCCGAGCCGCCAGCATTGCGGGAGACCACGCCCGGGCACTGGGCGGCCTGCCATCTGGAAAACGTTGAAGGTATAGCGGCATGAGCAGCGCCCCCCTTCTTTCCGTACGCGGCCTCAACGTGCAGTTCACCGGCGAGCGCACGGCGCAGGCCCTGACCGATTTGAACTTTGACCTGGCTGCGGGGGAGGTGCTGGGCCTGATTGGCGAATCCGGCTCTGGCAAAAGCGTGACGCTGCGGACGCTGCTTCGCCTGCACACTCCCGCCACCACACGCATCACGGGGCAAGTGCATGTGGATGGGCAAGACGTTCTTGCCCTCAAAGGCGCTGCCTTGCAGCACTACCGCGGCGGTGTGGTTTCCATGGTGTTTCAGGAAGCGGGCCTGGCTTTTGACCCGGTCTACACCATCGGCCAGCAGATTGCGCAAACGATCCAGGCGCATGAAGCTGTGAATGGCAAGACGGCCCGCAAACGCGCGCTCGACATGCTGGAACGCGTTCAGATCCCGCAGGCTGCTCGCCGTCTTGACGCGTATCCGCATGAACTTTCAGGCGGCATGAAGCAGCGCGCGATGATCGCGCTCGCTCTTTCCTGCAGCCCCAGGATTTTGCTGGCAGATGAGCCGACCACTGCGCTGGACGCCACCGTGCAAATCCAGATCCTGCTGCTGCTGCGCGAATTGCAACGCGAGAACGCGATGTCGGTCATTTTCGTGACGCATGACATTGGCGCTGCGGTGGAAGTGGCAGACCGCATTGCCGTGATGTATGCAGGGCGCATGGTGGAAGACGCGCATGTGCAGCAGCTGATGACCGCGCCGCGCCATCCTTATTCGGCGGGGTTGCTGGCATCGACTGTGACTTCTTCAAGCCGGGGGGCGCCGCTGCCGACGATTCGCGGCGCTCCGCCCGACTTGTCCCGCCTGCCAGCGGGTTGCGCCTTTGCGCCGCGTTGTGATCATGCGCGGGAGGCCTGTTTGCGTGAGGCGCCGCCTGTGGAGGGCAATGGGCGGCGGGCGTTGGCTTGCTGGTATCCGCTTGAGAGTTCTGGAGTGCCGGCGGCTGCTGTTTGGGGGGGCGCCTGGTCAAGGTGCCCTTACCCCCTCTGCGTCCTCAGTTTTCAGTTTTCAGTAATTACTGAAATTCAGGTAGAGTCATGCCATGACGTTACAAAACCATCTCCCTCCCCTCAGCCGCCAGTTCGTCGCGCACTTTGGTGAGATGGGCAGCAAGTGGGGCATCAACCGCACTGTGGGGCAGATCTATGCCCTGATCTTCATCTCCGAGCGCGCGCTCAATGCTGACGAGATTGCCGAGACGCTGGAGTTTTCTCGCTCCAACGTCAGCATGGGGCTCAAGGAATTGCAGGGCTGGCGGCTGGTGAACCTGCGGCATCAGCCCGGCGACCGGCGGGAATACTTTGAAGCGCCGGGCGATGTCTGGGAAATTTTTCGCGTGCTGGCGCAAGAGCGGCGGCGCCGCGAGATCGAGCCCACGCTGTCGATGCTGCGCATGGCCATGCTGGAAGAACCCGGCAACGACGTCGAACGCCACGCGCAAGCGCGCATGCGCGAGATGCACGACCTGATTGACCAGTTGATGGTCTGGTTTGATGATGTACAACGCCTTGCGCCTGAAACAGCCAAACAATTGATGGGCATGGGCTCGGCCGTGACGCGGGTGCTGGAACTCAAGGACAGGATGACGGGGCGCGCACCGGCTGCGGCTTTGAAGTCAGTCACAGCGGCAGGGGCCGAAAAATCAGTCAAGGGCGGCAAGGGCCGCTGAAGAAAAAAATACGGCAAGGGCCACCAAGGAGAAACAAGATGGAACACCTGATCCTGTCGCGCATCCAGTTTGCAGCGAACATGAGTTTTCATATCCTCTTCCCGACCATCACCATCGCGCTGTGCTGGTTGCTGCTTTTTTTCAGGTTGCGCCACGCAGCCGTCCGCAAAGACCCGGCCCGCGCACAGGAGGCTGCTGCCTGGGAGCAGGCCTACTATTTCTGGACCAAGATCTTTGCGCTGACCTTTGCGCTGGGCGTGGTCTCGGGCATCACCATGAGTTTTCAGTTCGGCACCAACTGGCCGGGCTTCATGGAAAAGGCCGGCAACATCGCCGGGCCGCTGCTGGGCTATGAGGTGCTCACCGCGTTTTTCCTGGAGGCCACGTTCCTGGGCATCATGCTGTTTGGCCGGGGCCGGGTGTCAGAGCGCACCCACCTGATTGCCACGGCGCTGGTGGCGTTTGGCACCACGCTGTCGGCGTTCTGGATCCTGGCGCTCAATTCGTGGATGCAGACGCCCGCCGGCTTCGAGATCATCAATGGCGAGTTCCACGCCACTGACTGGTGGGCCGTGATTTTCAACCCCTCGTTCCCCTACCGCCTCGCGCACAAACTGCTGGCCTCCGCCCTGACTGCCTCGTTCCTCATGGCCGGCATCAGCGCCTGGCAGATACTCAAGAAAACCGCGACGCCAGGCACGCACAAGGCGCTGCGCACAGCCGTGATTGCCGCGGCCATTGCCATCCCGCTGCAGATTTTCATGGGTGACCTGCATGGCATCAACACCCTGGAACACCAGCCCGCAAAAATCGCTGCGATTGAAGGCATCTGGGAAACCGAAAAAGGCGCGCCGCTCACCCTGTTCGGTATTCCCAGCGAAGCCGAAGGCCGCACCTTGTATGCGGTGAAAATTCCCAAGGCGGCAAGCTTGATCCTGGCGCATGACCCGGATGCCACGCTGCGCGGGCTGAATGAATTCAAGGGCGTGCACCCGCCGGTCGCGCCGCTGTTCTGGGGCTTTCGCGTGATGGTGGGCGTGGGCATGCTGATGCTGGCCGTGTCGTGGTTCGGAGCCTTCACGATCTGGCGGCGCAAGGGCACGGCCGCGTTGCCGCGCACCCTGCTCTACGCCTTCGCCGCCATGACCTTCTCCGGCTGGGTGGCCACGCTGGCCGGCTGGTATGTGACCGAAATCGGCCGACAGCCCTGGATCGTCTACGGCATGCTCAAGACGGCTGACGTAGTTGCCCCGCATCCGCCGCCGATGGTGATGGCCACCCTTGTGGCCTATCTGATGCTGTACCTGCTGCTCCTGGTGTCCTATGTGGGCGTGCTCAAGTACATGGCCGAGCACCCCGCCGAGCCGGCGCCCGAGGCGCCGCTGCCGATTGCCACCACAGCGCCCACCGGGCCGGTCGGTACCGCCGGCCAGACCGCCTGAAGTGCCCGCCATGCAAATGACCTGGGCCAACTTCCTCCCGCTGATCTTCATGGGCGTCATGGGCCTGGCGCTGTTGATCTACGTCGTGCTGGACGGCTACGACCTGGGCGTGGGCATCTTGCTTCCCCTGGCCGATGATGATGAAAAAGACATCATGGTGTCCAGCATCGGCCCCTTCTGGGACGCCAACGAAACCTGGCTGGTGTTGGGCATCGGGGTGCTGCTGGTGGCCTTCCCGAAGGCACACGGCCTGGTGTTGAGCGCGCTGTACCTGCCGGTGGCGGTGATGCTGATCGGCCTGGCCCTGCGCGGCGTGTCGTTTGACTTTCGCGTCAAGGCGCGGGACTCGCACAAGAATTTCTGGAACTGGTTGTTTGCCATCGGCTCCATGGTGACCAGCATGGCGCAGGGCTGGATGCTGGGCAGCTACCTGACGGGCTTTGGCTATGGCACCGTGTCGCTGCTGTTCAGCCTGGGCATTGCCCTGACCCTGCCGACGGCCTACGCCATGCTGGGCGCGGGCTGGCTCATCATGAAGACCTGGGGCAAGTTGCAGCTCAAAGCCGTGCAGTGGGCCCGCGCGGTGCTGCTGCCGATGGGCCTGGCGCTGGTGGGCATCTCGCTGGCCACGCCGATGATCAGCCACACCGTGTTTGCCAAGTGGTTTGCCCTGCCTGAATTCATTGGCCTGATGCCGATCCCGCTGGCTTGCGCGGCGGCGTTCTTTGCGTCACTGCAGGTGCTGAACAAACCGAAGATCGTGGCCGCAGGTTACGGCTGGATTGTTTTTGCCAGCACGGTGCTCATTTTTGTGATGGCCTTTCTGGGCCTGGCCTACAGCATCTTCCCGTTCATCGTGATCGACAAGCTCACCGTGTGGCAGGCGGCCAGCTCCACGGCTGCCTTGCAGATCATTCTGGTAGGCGTTGCCATCACGCTGCCGGCCATCCTGGGGTATACGGCCTTCATGTACAAGATTTTCTGGGGGCCGGCGACGATGCTGAGTTACGCCATGCCGGAGCCGCCAGCGGGGCCGGCAGGGCCAGAGGCGTCCGGCGTCGTGGCCACGCCCGTGGTCCCGGTGGCTCGCACCGGCGCGGCGGGCTGATTCGCGGACAGGTTTCTGTCCACGATCTTTGCCGCCAGTTCCTGGCGGAGTGAGGCAGTCACCAGGTTGAGCTCGCCCATCAAGTTGTTGACCAGGCGCAGATAGGTCCCGCTATCAATCGGCCCCTTGCCCCGCTCGATTGCGGCGTCTGCGGCGGCATCTGCGCCGGGTCCAACCCGAGCTGCTTGCAGTGCCTCATGAAGAGCCGCTTCAGTGGCCTCATCGTCGCGCGCGACCTCGCCTTCGCCCAGCTCCGAGCGTGTCTCCAATCGCTCCCTTCGCAGGTTATAGCCATCCCGCAGAGCGGTGAGATCGTCGGCAAAGGCGGCGTCGACGTGGCGACCCAGAACGTCCCAGGAAGCCAGGCTCATACGCAAGGCAAGGCCGTCACGCAACGATTGCAGCAGCCTGAGTTCGCGATGCGGCTGATCGCCGGGCATCGTCGCGGTGTAGGCGAAATCAACGCTCCGCGTGGGCAGCGGCGCCCGGATACCAAGCGCCTGCAGTCTTGAGCACAGGCTGGATTGACACGCCAGCGTCACGGCCAGCTCCTCATCACGGCGGCCTGCAGCACGGGCCGGCGCGGCGGCGGCCACGGCGGCTTCCTTCACCTGGGCCAGGGCAAACAGGTCGGCGCCCAGATCGATCAGGCGCTTCTCATCGATTCCCGGTTGCTGGCATTGGGCATAGATCGCTGCTTCATGCATGTCGTTCAGGGCGCCCAGCGTACCGACGTTGCCCGGGCCGGCCAACATCGTCAAGCGAACGCATGTTTCCATCAGGGCCGGGTCATCGGCGACCTGACGCAAGAGTTGCAAAGCCGCCCGCTCCAGCTCCAGGCGTACAGGCAGGCGCTGCTGCCTGGCAAATTCGTGCAGGCTTTCATGCCAGCTGTCGAGAACGCGCTGCCTGACCGACTGGGGATTGTCCAGCGGGGCCACCGGCCGTTGCGCTTCAACCTGAGGAGCCACGGCCGCTGCAGCCTGGCGTGGCCTTTCCGGATATCGGGACACGGGAACCGCGCCACTCTGCATGTCGATCGGCCCGCTGCTGGGTGATTCGGCTGCACGGTGCACAGGTGGAGCCAGTTCCTCTTCACGCTCCCGCGCTGCATGCTCGAGTCCAGCCTGGTAGATCATTTCCTGCCGCTGAGCCGGCGTCATCTCGGGCGGCGCCTGCTTCAGGCTTTGCAGGGCGTAATGGATCAGCGGTGCATTGCTTTCATTCATCGCCGCCAACAGGGCCGCGACGCCCACTGCGGGCCCAAGCGCCATGCCCACCATCTCTGCGGCTTGCTGTTGGTCCTCTGCCAATCGGGCGACGGCCGTGTGGGCCCGTTGCTCGGCGTGAACGCGCGCCTGCAGCGCGTCGACCCTGGGACGCGCGGACTCGACTGCTTGCGCGCCCTGCCTGCCCAGCCTCACATCCCGCAGATTCGGCATGCCGCGCAGGTCAACGTGCTGGGCGTCCAGCCCGGTCAACCCTGCGGAAAGCGTGTGCAGGTTCGCCAGGCGGATGAACGATGCCGGCAGCTGGGTCAGCTCCGGGTTGTGCGTCACGATCAACCTCTCGAGGTTGGCGAGGTTGCCGATCTCCTGCGGCAGTGCCTGCAGGTTGCAACGCCGCACAACAAGCATGGTGAGGCCAGCCATCTGCCCGATGGCGGCGGGCAGGGTCCGCAGCGGATTTCCCGAGAGATCGAGGATGCTCAACCCGGGCAGGGCCAGGATGCAGGCGGGCGGTTGCGCCAACGCGTTGTACGACAGATCAACCGCGCGCAGGTTCTGCAGCAGGCCGAATTCATCGGGCAGGCTGATCAGGCCCAGCCGGTTAAGGTCAAGTGGCGTCGTCATGCCGGTCGGCAGGCCGCTGTTCTCGCGCTGCCAGGTGAGGATCCGGTCGCCGGCGTGGCGCCGATATGCCGCCTCCAGCTCTGCGATGTCCGGCTCGTTGATCCAGTTGTCCAGGCCCTGCTGCAACACGGCTGTGGCCTCAACCGATTCAGGCAAACGCGCGTGATTGCGCGGGGACGCGGCGGCCACCCAGCCATTGGCTGCCGGCTGGGGGTTGGGGCTGGATGGGGTCAAGGCGTTGCTCCGGAGGGTCAATGGAAATCATTGAGTGCCTTCGGGGGGACGGGGGGTTCCAACTGAGGTGCGGGTGCGGCTGCGGCAGGGGTGGGCGTGCGGTTCCCCCATCCCAACCTTCCCCCAGAGGGGGAAGGAGCTTGTTGACTTCAGGCGGAGGCCACGCCGAGCACGCGTGCTTTGGCGGCTTCGTACTCGCGCTTGAGTTGCGCAATGTAGTCGCCTGCAGACTGCACCTCTTTGATCGGGCCAATGCCCTGACCGCAGCCCCAGATATCTTTCCAGGCCTTGGACTTGCTGCCCTCGCCACTGGCAAAGTTCATGGTCTTGACGTCGCCTTCAGGCAGGTTGTCCGGGTCCATGCCGGCCGCGCGGATGCTGGGCGCCAGGTAGTTGCCGTGCACGCCGGTGAAGAGGCTGGAGTAGACGATGTCGTCGCTGTTGCCGTCCACAATCGCCTGCTTGTAGGCGTCGCTCGCGCGCGCCTCGTGCGTGGCGATGAAGGCCGAGCCGATGTAGGCAAAGTCGGCGCCCATCGCCTGGGCGGCCAGCACCTGGCCGCCGGTGGAAATCGCCCCCGACAGCGCCACCGGGCCGTCGAACCATTCGCGGATCTCGCTGATCAGCGCGAACGGGCTCTTCACGCCCGCATGGCCGCCCGCCCCGGCTGCCACGGCAATCAGGCCGTCAGCGCCCTTCTCGATCGCCTTCTTCGCGAAGAAGTTGTTGATGATGTCGTGCAGCACCACGCCGCCGTAGCTGTGGATCGCGTCATTCACATCAATGCGCGCGCCCAGCGAGGTGATGATGATGGGCACCTTGTACTTCACCACCATGGCCATGTCGTGCTCCAGCCGGTCGTTCGACTTGTGCACGATCTGGTTCACCGCGAAAGGAGCGGCCGGCTTGTCCGGGTTGGCCTTGTTGTAGGCGGCGAGTTCTTCGGTGATTTCAATCAGCCACTCCTCCAGCTGCTCTGCCGGCCGCGCATTGAGCGCGGGCATGGAGCCCACCACACCGGCCTTGCACTGCGCAATGACGAGCTTGGGGTTGCTGATGATGAACAGCGGCGAGCCGATGATGGGCAGTGGCAGGTTTTGCAGGTGCGCGGGGAGCTTGGACATTCGTGTCTCCGGTTGTGATTCTTTTAAGGTGTTCAGATGGTCAGAATGACTCAAGCGCCAGCGCGGTGACGCTGTCTGCGCCTTCCACAATGCTGCCTGCGATGCCGGGCACCTTGCTCATGATGTGCTCTGCATAAAACTGCGCGGTGATGATCTTGGCCTGCATGAATGCGGTGTCCACACCGGCGGCCAGTTCATCTTCGGCCACAAGCAGCGCACGTGCCATTTGCCAGCCGGCAATCACATTGCCTGCCAGCATCAGGTAAGGCACCGAACCGGCAAATACCGCATTGGGCGAGGCTTTCGTGTTGCCTGCAATGAATTCCACCACCTTCACAAACGCCTCACGCGCGGCCGTGAGGTGCTTGAGAACGGCCTTGGCTGCGGCGCTGCCGCGCCTGGCCAGTTCGCCCTCGGTCACGGCAATTTGCGCTGCGATAGCCTTGGCCGTCTGCCCGCCGTCGCGCGAAGTCTTGCGGCCCACCAGGTCGTTGGCCTGGATAGCCGTGGTGCCCTCATAGATCGGCAGGATGCGCGCATCCCGGTAGTACTGCGCGGCACCGGTTTCTTCAATGAAGCCCATGCCGCCGTGCACCTGCACACCCAGCGAGGTCACTTCCAGGCTCATCTCGGTGCTGTAGCCCTTGACCAGGGGCACCATGAATTCATAGAAGGCCTGGTTCTGCTTGCGCACGTCTGCATCGGGGTGGTGGTGCGATGCGTCGTACGCCGCTGCCGCGGTGGTGGCCATCGCGCGGCAGCCTTCGGTGTAGCCTCGCATCGTCATGAGCATGCGCTTGACATCGGGGTGGTGAATGATGGGCGCGCTGACATTCATGGAGCCGTCCACCGGGCGCGATTGAACGCGGTCCTTGGCGTAGGCCACGGCCTTCTGGTAGGCGCGTTCCGCTACCGCAATGCCCTGCACGCCAACGGCGTAGCGCGCGGCATTCATCATGATGAACATGTACTCCAGGCCCCGGTTCTCCTGGCCCACCAGGTAGCCCACGGCGCCGCCATGGTCGCCAAACTGCAGCACGGCCGTGGGGGACGCCTTGATGCCCAGCTTGTGCTCAATGCTCACGCAATGCACATCGTTGCGGCTGCCCAGGCTGCCATCTTTGTTGACCATGAACTTGGGGCAGACAAAGAGGCTGATGCCCTTGACGCCTTCAGGCGCGCCCACCACGCGGGCCAGCACCAGGTGCACGATGTTCTCCGCCATGTCGTGCTCACCGTAGGTGATGTAGATCTTGGTGCCGGAGACCTTGTAGGTGCCATCAGGCATGGGCTCAGCCTTGGTGCGCACCACGGCGAGGTCCGATCCGGCCTGCGGCTCGGTGAGGTTCATGGTGCCCGTCCACTTGCCGCTCACCAGGTTCTCCAGATAGGTAGCTTTCAGCTCGTCGGACCCGGCGGTGAGCAGGGCCTCGATCGCGCCGTCAGTCAGCAGCGGGCACAGGGCGAAAGCGAGGTTGGCGGAGTTGAGAATTTCGCCGCAGGCCGCGCCAATGGTTTTGGGCAAACCCTGGCCGCCGAACTCTGCCGGATGCTGCAGCCCTTGCCAGCCGCCTTCTGCATATTGTTTGAACGCCTGCTTGAAGCCGGGCGTGGTGGTGACGGTGCCGTCTTTCCAGCTGGAGGGATTGCGGTCGCCTTCCCAATTGAGCGGCGCGACCACACCTTCGTTGAAGCGCGCGCATTCTTCAAGCACGGCTTGCGCAGTGTCAAAGCCCGCCTCCTCAAAGCCTGGAATCTGCGCGATCTGGTCGATGTTGGCAAGATGCTTGATGTCGAACAGCATGTCCTTGAGGGGGGCGGTGTAGCTCATGTGTGTCTCTCCGGGTAACAGGTTCCTGGCTCCCGCACACGCACTGTCATCCCGGACTTGATCCGGGATCCATGGGGGTGCTGCGGGGTGCTTCTTGGCGCCAACATGGATTGCGGGTCAAGCCCGCAATGACAGGTATTTTCTAAAGCGCTGCGACGAGTTCCGGCACCGCCGTGAACAGGTCCGCCACCAAACCATAGTCAGCCACCGAAAAAATCGGCGCCTCTTCATCCTTGTTGATCGCCACGATCACCTTGGAGTCCTTCATGCCGGCCAGATGCTGGATCGCGCCTGAAATACCGGCCGCGATGTACAGCTGCGGCGCCACGATCTTGCCCGTCTGGCCCACTTGCCAGTCATTCGGTGCATAGCCCGCGTCCACCGCAGCGCGCGAAGCACCGAGTGCAGCGCCCAGCTTGTCGGCCAGCGGCGTCATGACTTCATTGAACTTCTCGGAAGAACCGAGCGCGCGTCCACCAGACACGATCACCTTGGCTGCCGTCAGCTCGGGCCTGTCGTTCTTGGCAATCTCGCTGCCCTTGAAGATGGACTTGCCGCTGTCGGCCACGCCCGCAGTCACTTCCACTGCTGCAGAACCGCCGGTGGAGGCTGCAGGGTCAAAGCCCGTGGTGCGCACGGTGATGACCTTGGTTGCGTCCGTGCTCTGCACCGTGGCAATGGCGTTGCCGGCGTAGATGGGGCGCTCGAAGGTGTCGGGGCTGTCGATCTTGCTGATGTCGCTGATCTGCGCGACGTCCAGCTTGGCCGCCACGCGGGGCGCAATGTTCTTGCCTGATGCGGTGGCGGGGAACAGGAGGTGGCTGTAAGCAGGCGCAAGGGCCAGCACCTGCGCGGCCATGTTCTCGGCCAGGCCGTGGGCGAAGTGCTCGCCTTCCACATGGATGACCTTGGTCACGCCGGCCACCTGGGCAGCGGCTGCAGCAGCGGCGGCGGCATTGAAGCCGGCCACCAGCACATGCACCTCGCCGCCGCACTGGCTGGCGGCGGTCACGGTGTTGAGGGTCGCGCCCTTGAGGGAGGCGTTGTCGTGTTCAGCAATTACAAGTGCGGTCATGTCAGATCACCTTCGCTTCGTTCTTGAGTTTGTCCACCAGCATCGCCACATCGGCCACCTTGATGCCGGCGCTGCGCTTGGGCGGCTCGACAACCTTCAGGGTCTTGATGCGCGGCTTGATGTCCACGCCCAGGTCTTCAGGCTTGAAGGTCTCCATCTGCTTTTTCTTGGCCTTCATGATGTTGGGCAGCGTGACATAGCGCGGCTCGTTCAGGCGCAGGTCGGTGGTGATGATGGCCGGCATGGAGATCGACAGGGTCTCAAGGCCCCCGTCCACTTCACGGGTCACCTGGGCCTTGCCGTCCACCACTTCCACCTTGGAGGCAAAGGTGGCTTGCGGCAGGTCGGCCAGTGCGGCGAGCATCTGGCCGGTCTGGTTGCAGTCGTCGTCAATTGCCTGTTTGCCCAAAATCACCAGGCCGGGCTGCTCCTTGTCCATCAGCGCCTTGAGCAGCTTGGCAACAGCCAGGGGTTGCAGCTCTTCAGTCGTCTCCACCAGGATCGCGCGGTCGGCGCCAATGGCCATGGCGGTGCGCAGGGTTTCGCCGCACTGCGTGGGGCCGCAGGAGACAGCGATGATCTCGGTGGCCACGCCCTTTTCCTTCAAGCGCACAGCCTCTTCAACAGCGATTTCGTCAAAGGGGTTCATGCTCATCTTCACGTTGGCGATGTCCACGCCTGTGCCGTCGGACTTGACGCGCACCTTGACGTTGTAGTCGACCACGCGCTTGACCGCGACAAGGACTTTCATGCTGCAATTCCTTTATGTTTCTGGAGGGAGAGTTGACGTATACGTCAGCCGGTCGATTCTATGCGTCGGTGCATGAACACCCTTGTCTTTCAAGGAGTAGCCTGCCTGGATACAAGGAATAGTACGACCGTTCTTTTTTCGGATTATAGGGGCGTCCATTTCCCAACCAGTTGGTCGGTTAATTCGGGTAAGTCATGACCATACGTCATCGGCAAGCCTTTTATAGTGCACAGCAGCAATTCAATGCCCTTCACTGGAGAACCCCCGATGTTCAAAAAACTCGCCCTCGCCTCTGCCGTCGCGCTCAGCGTGCTGGCCGCGCCCGCCGTTCAGGCCCAGATCAAGGTGGGCGTCACGATCTCGACCACCGGGCCGGCGGCCTCCCTGGGCATACCCGAAAAGAACGCATTTGCCATCATGCCCAGGACCATTGCCGGCAAAAGCGTGCAGTACATCGTGCTGGACGATGCGTCCGATCCGGTGGCGGCCGTCAAGAACGCGCGCAAGCTGTTGTCTGAAGACAAGGTCGATGTGCTGCTGGGCTCGTCCATCACGCCCAACAGTCTGGCCATGATCGACGTAGCGTCCGAGGGCGAGACGCCGATGATTGCGATTGCTTCCTCGCTGCGCATCGTGGACCCGATGGACGCCAAGCGTTACTGGGTGTTCAAGACGCCGCAGAACGACGCGCACATGATGACGGCCATGTCGGCCCACATGGCGGACAACGGCATCAAGACGGTGGGCCTGATCGGCTTCAACGATGCGTATGGCGAGGGCGTGATGTCCGAGTTCGGCAAGCTCACCGCGGCGCGCAAGCTCACCGTGGTGGCGCAGGAGCGTTATGCCCGCAACGACACCAGCGTCACCGGCCAGGTGCTCAAGCTGATGTCGGCCAACCCCGACGCGATCATGATCGCCGCCTCGGGCACGCCTGCGGCGCTGCCCGCCAAGCAACTCAAGGAGCGCGGCTACAAGGGCAGGATCTACTTCACCGACGGCGTGATCAACGACGACTTTTTGCGCGTGGGCGGCAAGGACCTGGAAGGCGCGTTCCTGCCGGCGGGCCCCTTCGTTGTGGCCAAACAGTTGCCCGACAGCAACCCGACCAAGAAGGTGTCGATGGACTTCATCAAGCTGCATGACGCGGCCTACCCGCCCGGCTCGGCCAACTCGTTCTCAGCCCATGCCTGGAACACCTACCTGATGCTGAACAACGCGATTCCGGTGGCGCTGAAGACCGCGCAGCCAGGCACCAAGGAGTTCCGCAAAGCGCTGCGTGATGCAATTGAAGGCACCAAGGACCTCGTCACCACCCACGGCGTGATGAACATGAGCAAAACCGACCACATGGGTTTTGACCAGCGGGCGCGGGTGATGGTGCAGATTGAGAATGGCGGTTGGAAACTGGCGAAGTAAATCCGCTGCGCGCCTGAAGCAAATGGGGTCACAAGAAGCAATCGGGGTCAGATCCCGATTCAGGACAATGACCTTTCCGAAGCACGCGGTGCCTTACGAAATTGGGCTCTGACCCCAATTACTCGCCTCGCCTCGCCCCACACGACTTCACCTCATGGACTTCTCCATCGCCCTCATCCTGGCCCAGGACGGCATCACCACTGGCGCCGTGTACGCGCTGCTGGCCGTGGGCCTGGTGCTGGTGTTTGCCGTCACCCGGGTGATCTTCATTCCCCAGGGAGAAATGGTGGCCTACGGCGCGCTCACCATCGCCACCTTGCAAGCGGGCCTGTTTCCCGCCACGGCCTGGCTGCTGATGCTCATGGGAATTTCGGTGTTTGCAATCGACGTGTTCCGCCGCCTGCGCCCGGCCGGTGAGCGGATGTCCGGCCGCGCGATGCTGCGCTCGGCGCTTGCGAACCTGGCCTGGCCGGTGCTGGCCTGCCTGCTGCTCAAGTCGCTGGACCTCAAAGCCATGGCGCTGCCGCTGCAAATAGCGCTCACGCTGGCCATCGTCGCGCCCATGGGGCCGATGATCTACAGGCTCGCGTTTGAGCCGCTGGCGCAGTCCAGCGTGCTGGTGCTGCTGATCGTGTCGGTAGCGGTGCACTTCATGATGCTGGGCCTGGGCCTGGTGATGTTTGGCGCCGAAGGCATGCGCTCCATGCCGTTTTCTGAAATGCGGATGAACGTGGGGCCGCTCACGCTGACTGGCCAGGGGCTGTCGGTGATTGGCACTTCGGTGTTGATCATGGCGGCGCTGTCGGTGTTCTTCAGCCTCACCGTCGCGGGCAAGGCCTTGCGGGCCACTGCAGTCAACCGGCTTGGCGCGCGGCTCATGGGCATTGAGGTCTCGCAGTCCGGGCGCCTGGCCTTCATGCTGGCGGGATTGATCGGCGCCTTCTCGGGCGTGCTCATCGGCCCTGTCACCACGCTGTACTACGACTCGGGCTTTCTGATCGGCCTCAAGGGGTTCGTCGGCGCCATCATCGGCGGCCTCGGCAGCTACCCGATTGCAGCGGGCGGCGCGTTGATGGTCGGGCTGATCGAGGCCTATGCCTCATTCTCGGCCAGCGCCTACAAGGAAGTCATCGTGTTCACGCTGATTGTCCCGGTGCTGGCCTGGCGCTCGTTCAGCAGCCATACGCTGCTGGACGACGAGGAGTCGTGATGCACGCCCCTCAGCGCTTTGACCGCGCCCGCCTGGGCCTGGCGGCCTGGGCCGCCGTCATGGCCCTGGCTGCCTTTCTGCCGGTGCCGGAGTTCTGGATCACGCTGGCCAATTACATTGGCCTGTACAGCCTTGTTGCGCTGGGCCTGGTGTTGCTGACAGGCATTGCAGGAATGACGTCGTTCGGACAGGCCGCATTCGTTGGCCTGGGCGCCTATGCCAGCGCGGTGCTGACCACCACCTATGAAGCGTCGCCGTGGATCGGCCTCATCGCGGGCCTGGCGATCGTCGTGCTGGCGGCCTGCGCGCTGGGCGCCATCACCATGCGGCTGTCGGGCCACTACCTGCCGCTGGGCACGATTGCCTGGGGCCTCAGCCTGTTCTATCTCTTTGGCAACCTCGAGGTGCTCAAGAAGTTTGACGGTATCACCGGCATACCGGCCATCAACCTGTTCGGCTTCAGCTTGCAGAGCGGGCGGCACATTTATTTGCTGATCTGGTTCACCGTGGCACTGGCGGTGCTTGCGATGACCAACCTGCTGGATTCGCGCACCGGCCGCACGATTCGCGCGCTCAAGGGCGGTGTGGTGATGGCCGAGTCCTGCGGGGTGAACACGGCGCGCACCAAGCTGCTGGCATTTGTGCTGGCTGCCGTGCTGGCGGGTTTGTCGGGCTGGTTGTATGCGCACCTGCAACGCGCGGTGAACCCGACGCCGTTCGGGTTGAACGCCGGTATTGGCTACCTCTTCATGGCGGTGGTGGGTGGCTCGGGCCATGTATGGGGCGCGCTGGTGGGCGCTGCCTTGATGACGCTTCTGGGCGACTGGCTGCAAGAGCTGCTGCCACGCCTGTTCGGGCAGAACGGCAACTTTGAAGTGATCGTCTCGGGGATGCTGCTGATCATCCTGCTGCAACGCGCGCCGGGCGGGCTGTGGCCCATGCTGGTGACGGCCTGGAGATGGTTGCTCCGCGGGATGCCGCGCGGGATGCTGCGCAGAGGCAGCACGAACAGCGCGGCCGCCACGCATCCGCTGGCCACACCGCCTGCAGGCATGCGCTCGCGCACGGCGCCCCAACGCCTCCCGCAACGCGACAAAGCATCCCCCGGCGCCACCGTGCTCGATGTGCGGCAGGCACGCAAGACCTTCGGCGGCCTGATCGCTGTCAACGATGTGAGCTTCTCGTTGCAGGCCGGCGAGATCCTGGGCCTCATCGGCCCCAATGGCGCGGGCAAGAGCACCATGTTCAACCTGGTCAGCGGCGTGCTGCCGCTCACCGGCGGCGAGGTTCACTTCATGGGCCAGCGGGTGGACGGCAAGCCTTCGCGCTGGATGGCACGCGCCGGCATGGCACGCACCTTCCAGCATGTGCGGCTGATGCCCTCCATGAGCGTGATCGAAAACGTGACCATCGGCGCGCACTTGCGTGGCCGCAAGGGCTGGCTGGCCGGCGTGCTGCGCCTGAACCTGGCGGAAGAGGCCGGGTTGTTTGAAGAGGCGCGCAAGCAACTTGAGCGTGTCGGCCTGGCCGGCTATGAGCTGCGAGAAGCAGGCAGCCTCGCGCTGGGCCAACAACGCATTCTTGAAATCGCACGGGCTCTTGCCTGTGACCCCACATTGCTGCTGCTGGACGAGCCCGCCGCCGGCCTGCGCCATCAAGAAAAGCAGGCGCTGGCGGCAGTGCTCAAACAACTCAGCCGCGAAGGCGTGAGTGTCTTGCTGGTGGAGCACGACATGGACTTCGTCATGGGTCTGGTGGACCGCCTGGTCGTCATGGACTTCGGCACCCGCATCGCAGAAGGCGCGCCCGGGACGGTGCGCAACAACCCGGCGGTGATTGAAGCCTACCTCGGAGGCGTGGAATGAGCGACCAGGCCAGCCGCCCTGCCCCCATCCTTGACGTGCGCGACTTCTGCGTGGACTACGGCAAAGTCCGCGCTCTGACCGACGCGACGCTGCATGTGGGGGCCGGCAGCATCGTCACCGTTATCGGCCCTAACGGCGCGGGCAAGTCCACGCTGCTCAACGCCATCATGGGCGTGTTGCCTTCCACCGGCCTCGTGTCATTCGGCGGCCACGCCACACAGGGCGGCATCGAGTCGCGCGTGCGCGCCGGCATGAGTCTGGTGCCAGAAAAGCGCGAGCTGTTCTCCACCATGACGGTGGAAGACAACCTGCTCCTGGGCGGCTATGTGCGGATCGACCTGCGCGGCCGCGGTGCCGAAGACACGCAGGCCGAGGTCTACAAACTCTTTCCGCGCCTGCTGGAGCGCCGCAAGCAACTGGCCGGCACCTTGTCAGGCGGCGAGCGCCAGATGCTGGCGATCGGCCGTGCATTGATGGCCAAGCCAAAGCTGCTGATGCTGGACGAGCCCAGCCTTGGTTTGGCGCCACTCGTGGTGCGCGAAATCTTCCACATCATCCTGGGCCTCAAGGCCAGCGGCGTCGGCATCCTGCTGGTGGAGCAAAACGCGCGGGCTGCCTTGCAGGTCGCAGACTACGGCTATGTGCTGGAGACGGGCCGCATCACGCTGCATGGTGTGGCGGCGGAGTTGATGCATGACGAGCGGGTGGCGGCGACTTATCTGGGGCTTGGTGGCAAGGGCTGAGTGAGATTTTTCAGGAGGAGCGTTGTATCAGCCCCCTCTGCCTCGCCCTCTGCCTCGCCCTCTGCCTCAAGGACTGGGGTTAAAGAGCCAGCAGTGCCCTGCACTTTCAAGGGTCCCTCAAACCTGAGCACGCGCTGCGGATACGGAATCTCAACCCCCGCCGCCCGCAGCGCTTTGAGAATCGCGATGTTCACCTCGGAGCGCACATTCAGTTGCCCGTTTTCAGGGTCCGTGATCCAGAACAGTACCTGGAACTCCAGCCCGTCTGCGCCGAGATTGGCGAGTCTCGCGCCAGGCTCCGGGTCCTTCAGCACCCGGCTGCTGGACAGCGCCGCATCCACCAGCAGCGTCTGCACCAGATCCACATCCGTGTCGTAGCCCACCGTCACGCTGGTTGACACCAGCAGCTTCGGGTCAGCGAGCGAGTAATTCTCGATCCGCTCGGTGATCAGCTTTTCATTCGGCACGATGGACTCGCGGCCGTTGATCGCGCGGATCAAGGTGTAGCGGGTCTTTATGTCCATCACCGTGCCTTCGAAATTGTCGACCTTCACCGTGTCGCCAATGCGCAGCGAGCGCTCGAACAAAATGACAAAACCGCTCACATAGTTGGCGGCCAGCTTCTGCAGGCCAAAGCCCAGGCCCACGCCCACCGCGCCGCCCAGCACCGACAGCGCCGTCAGATCCACACCCACGGCCGACAGCGCAAACAGCAAGCCCACCAGCATCAAAATCGCGCGGATCGCGTTGGCTGCGATCTTGCGCAGCGACAGGTCGTCCACCGCCTCGCGCAGCACCCGCTTTTCCAGCGCAGCCGACACCCATAACACCAGCACCAGCACCGCGCCCGACGACAGCACGCCTTGCACCACAGCCAGCATGCTGATGCGCGACTTGCCGAACATGAGGTGGATGCTTTCCATCTCGTCCATGACCTGCGGCAGCAAGCCGGCAATCCACATCACGGTCGCGATCCAGGCCATCCAGGAAAAAAGCCGCTCGATCAGGCGCGCAAAACCCGAAGCCGGAAAGGCCGCCGTGAACACGCGTGCCAGGAAACGGATTCCCGCCAACGAGATCAGCACCGGCACGGCCACGCGCAGCAACGCCAGCGGCTGCCAGTTTTCAAGCAGGCGGCTGGCGCCGTAGGTAAGCGCCAGCGCGAGCAGGGGAAACAACAGGCCATCGACCACGGCACGGCCAAACCACACCGAGTCTTTGGGCTGCTTGCGCCCGATCAGCCAGCACACGCCAAAGGCCACCGCCAGGCAGGCCACCAGCACGCCGGCTTCCACGTTCACGCCAGGCTGGGAAAGGTTGCGGATGAGTTTTTCGAGTTCGGTCATGACCCGGTCATGCCCTGGTTCATGCGGCCGGCTTCCAGTTTGGCGTCCGCTTCTCGGTGAAGGCCTTCACGCCCTCCTGGGCCGAGGCCTCCATCATGTTCACGGCCATGGTCTGCCCCGCCAGCTGGTAGGCCGACGCAATGCCCATGCCCTGCTGGCGGTAGAACAGCTCCTTGCCCATGGCAATGGCCACGCGCGGCTTGGCCAAAATGCTGGCGACCAGCGCATCAACTTCAGCATCGAGTTGCTCTGCAGAGGCGACGCGGTTGACCAGGTGACGCTCCAGCGCCTGCTGCGCGGTGATGAAGTCCCCCGTCAGCAGCATTTCCATCGCCGGCTTGGCCGCCATGTTGCGCAGCAAAGGCACGCTGGGTGTGGAGCAGAAGAGGCCCAGGTTCACGCCGCTCACGGCAAACCGCGCGGCGGTGGAAGCGACAGCCAGGTCGCACTGCGCCACCAGCTGGCAACCCGCGGCCGTCGCGATGCCCTGCACCCGCGCGATCACCGGGACCGGCAGGTTCTGGATCGCCAGCATCATGCGGCTGCATTGGGCGAAGAGCCGCTGGTAATAGGCCAGCTCGGGCTGCGCAATCATTTCCTTCAGGTTATGCCCGGGGCAAAACGCCTTGCCGGTGGCGGCCAGCACCACGACTCGGGCCGACTCGTCACGCGCCACAGCATCCAGCGCCGCCTGCAGTTCTGTGAGCATTTCTTCGCTCAGTGCGTTGAAGGTGGCGGGCCGGTTCATGGTGAGGCGCACTACGCCGCGTGCGTCCTGCTCATGCAGTACGGCGGGGGTTGAATGGGTGTCGGTTTGGGTCATGGGCTTGGCCTTCAGGTGCGCGTGCAGGCGCGCTCACAGATCAGCGAGCACGCGGATATGCGCTTCTACACTCCGGCCCAAAGCGCTCAGGTTGTAGCCGCCCTCCAGGCAGGACACGATGCGCCCTTTGGCGTGGCGCCGCGCTACGTCCTTGATACGGCTGGTGATCCAGGCAAAGTCCTGCTCTGTCAGGCCCAGCTGGCCCAGGTCGTCTTCGCGGTGGGCGTCAAAGCCGGCGCTGATGAAGATCATCTCGGGCCTGAACTCATCCAGCCGGGGGATCCACGCCGCCTCGATCATCTCCCGCACCTCCATGCCGCGTGTGTAGGCCGGCACAGGCAGGTTGCACATGTTGGACGCCGGATGCTCGGTACCGCTGTTCGGATAAAAAGGGTGCTGGAAGATGCCAACCATCAGCACCCGCCGGTCGCCCGAGAGGATGTCTTCGGTGCCGTTGCCATGGTGCACGTCAAAGTCCACCACCGCCACGCGCTTCAGGCCATGGCGCTCCAGCGCATAACGTGCAGCCACGGCCACATTGTTGAAGAAGCAGAACCCCATCGCATGGTCGTGGCAGGCATGGTGGCCGGGCGGGCGCACCGAGCAGAAGGCGTTCTCCAGCTCACCGGCCATCACCGCGTCAGTAGCGGCCAGCGCGGCGCCGGCAGCGCTCAGGGCGGCGTCCCAGGTGTGGGTGTTGATGGAGGTGTCGGGGTCGATCTGCGCATGCGCGGGGCCGCCGGCATTGATCTCTTCAGCCAGCTGAATGCTCAAGCCCCGCAGCGATGCAATATGAAGTCGGGTGTGGGCCAGTTCGAGGTCGCTCAAGCTGGCGGGCGGTGCCTCGCGGCGGTCCAGCGCGGCACCTACGCCGCTTGCCAGCAGACGGTCTTCAATCGCGTCCAGGCGCTCGGGGCATTCGGGGTGGCCAGCGCCCATTTCATGCTTGCGGCAGTCGGGGTGGGAGAAAAATCCGGTCGCTGCCATGGCTCAAAAATTCAGGTAAGGTCTTGTCATGGATGCACCACAAAAACTGAAGTCTCTTCTCAATCAGCTTAACACGGTGATCGTCGGCAAACCCTCCCAGGTACAGGACTGCGTGGCTTGTTTGCTGGCTGGCGGCCACCTGCTGATTGAAGACGTGCCAGGGGTGGGCAAGACCACGCTGGCGCATGCGCTGGCCCGCACCTTTGGCCTGCAGTTCTCACGCGTTCAATTCACCGCCGACCTGATGCCCAGCGACCTCTCGGGCGTGTCCATTTACGAGCGCGGCAAAGAGGCCTTCGTCTTTCACCCCGGCCCGATTTTTGCCCAGGTGCTGCTGGCAGACGAGATCAACCGCGCCAGCCCCAAGACGCAAAGCGCGCTGCTTGAGGCCATGGAAGAAAAGCAGGTCACGGTTGAAGGCGAGACGCGCGCCCTGCCCTCGCCCTTTTTTGTAATCGCCACCCAGAACCCGCACGACCAGCTGGGCACCTACGCCCTGCCCGAGTCGCAGCTGGACCGCTTTTTGATGCGCATTTCCCTCGGCTACCCGGACCGCGCCGCCGAGCGCGAGCTGCTGGCGGGCAATGACCGGCGCGAGATCGTCGACGCCCTGCCCGGCCTGTTGGGCCCCGGCGAGTTGCTCAGCCTGCAAAAGAGCGTGCTGGCGATCCATGCGGCCGACCCGCTGCTGAACTATGTGCAGGACCTGATCGCCGCCACCCGCGCCGGCCGCTGGTTTTTGCAGGGCCTCTCGCCGCGCGCGGGCATTGCGGTGTTGCGTGCCGCCAAGGCGCAGGCGCTGCTGAGTGGCCGCGACTATGTAGCGCCTGATGACATCCAGGCCATCTTGCCGCAGACGATTGCGCACCGCCTGATTCCGGTGAGCGATGCAGGACGCGGGCCGGTCGAGCAGGTGCGCGCGATGATTGAAGCGGTGCCACTTCCATGAAGACGCGCGCTGCCTCCGCCTCACGTCCCCAGCTTGAAGGAGAAGGCGCCTTGCTTCTTCATCCAGTGGGAGAGGGAGCCAGGCAGCCATGAGCACCAACACTGCCCCACCCGCTTCCTTTATCTGGCTCAGCCCTTTCAGCTTCATCCGCAAGCGCTTCCAGTCATGGTGGCAAAGCCGCCTCCCCTTAACCGACACCACCACCCTCACCCAGCGCAACGTCTACATCCTGCCCACGCGCCCCGGCTTCATGCTGGCCACCACGCTGCTGGTGCTGCTCGTTGCGTCCATCAACTACCAGCTGAACCTGGGCTACCTGCTCACCTTCCTGCTGGCGGGCAGCGCGGTGGTCGGCATGCATGTGTGCCACGGCACGCTGCGCGGCATCACCATGCACCTGACGCCGCCGGAGCCGCAGTTTGTGGGGGTCAATGCGCCGCTGCAAGTCACCATCATGAGCGACCGCAAGAGCACGCGCTACGGCATCGGCATGAGCGTGCTGGAGGCCGCTCACTGGTCCTGGACCGACGTGCCGGCCCAGGGTAGTGCCACGCTGCAGGTGGCCTTCCGGCCCGTGCGGCGCGGTCTGCATGCCCTGCCCGCGCTGACAGCCGAGACACGCTTCCCGCTTGGCACCTTCCGCGTCTGGACGGTGTGGCGGCCGGCCGCACAAGTGCTGGTTTACCCCGCACCGGAGTCCTTTGCACCGCCGCTGCCGCCAGGCGAGCCCCGCTCAGGCGGCGCCGCGGCCATACAAAGCCAGACCACAGGCGAGTTCGACGGCGTGCGGGCTTACCGCCGCGGCGACCCGATGAAACTCGTGGTGTGGAAGAAAGTGGCCAAGGCGATTGCCAGCGGCTCGGACGAACTGGTCAGCCGTGACACGCAGCAGGCCCAGCGCTACGAACTGTGGCTGGACTTTGCCCAGTGCGGCCATGTGGACACCGAGCACCGCCTCTCGCGCCTGTGCGCGTGGGTGGTGCAGGCCGACAGGCAGGCGGTGGACTATGGCCTGCGGATGCCCGGCCTCGAAATCCGCCCCGGCCGCGGCGAGGCTCACAAGAAGCGCTGCCTGGAGGCACTGGCCCTGTGCTGAGCGCCCTCCTCACCCGCCTGAACGCGCTGCCCCGCGACACCCGCGACACGCTGTTCCTGCTTGTGGTCGTGGCCTGGGTGGTGATGCCGCAGGTAAACAACCTGCCATGGTGGTGCACAGGCCTGACGGCCGGGGTGCTGCTGTGGCGCGCGCGGCTGGCCTGGACGTCCAGCCCGCTGCCGGGCAGGTGGTGGCTGCTGGGGACACTGGCCGTGACCATCGTGGCAACGCTCATCACCCACAAAACGGTGCTGGGCCGCGACGCAGGCGTGACGCTGATTGTGGTGCTGGTGGCGCTCAAGACCATGGAGCTGCGGGCCCGGCGTGATGCCTTCGTGATCTTCTTCTTGAGCTTCTTCACGATGCTCACCAACTTCTTTTTCTCACAGTCGCTGCTGACGGCGGCGGCCATGCTGGTGGCGCTGCTGGGCCTGCTCACGGCGCTGGTCAATGCGCACATGCCGGTGGGCAAGCCGCCGCTGTGGCATGCGGCAAAAATCGCCGGGGGCATGGCGCTGTTGGGCGCACCTGTGATGGCGGTGATGTTCGTCCTGTTCCCGCGAGTCGGGCCGTTGTGGGGGATACCGGGCGACGCCATGAGCGGGCGCAGCGGCCTGTCAGCCAGCATGAGGGTGGGCAATATAGCCTCGCTGGCGCTGGACGACACGATTGCGATGCGCATCAAGTTTGAGTCCACCGTGCCCAGGCAAAACCAGCTGTACTTCCGCGGCCCGGTGTTCTCCCGGTTTGACGGACGCGAGTGGCGGCCACTGCGGCTGCAGGGCCCCAACCTGCGCAACCAGTTGCCCAGCAACCTGCGCGTGGCAGGCGAACCGGTGAAGTACGAGATCACGCTGGAGCCGACCAACCGGCCCTGGCTCTTTGTCATGGACGCAGCTGCGCGGGCGCCCGACGCGGCCAATTACACCGTGGCCATGACCTCCGAGCTGCAATGGCTCACCGACCGGCCCGTGACCGACATCCTGCGATACAAGGCCGAAAGCTACACCGACTTCACCTTTGGCTCGCCTCGCTCCGCGCTTCAGGAATACATTGAGTTGCCTGCAGGCTTCAACCCCCGCACGGCTGAGCTGGCAGCGAAGATGCGCGATGACAACTACGGCAAAGACGCCATTGGCATGGCCACCGCAGCACTGCAGCGCCTGCGTGACGGCGGCTACCTGTACACACTGGAGCCCGGCACGTACGGCGAGAACACGGCCGACGAATTCTGGTTTGACCGCAAGGAAGGTTTCTGCGAACACATCGCCTCGGCCTTTGTGATCCTGATGCGCAACATGGGCATACCGGCCCGCGTGGTCACCGGCTACCAGGGGGGAGAACGCAACGGGGTGGACGGCTTCTGGGTGGT
Source organism: Ramlibacter sp. (assembly GCA_014376765.1). GTDB lineage: Bacteria > Pseudomonadota > Gammaproteobacteria > Burkholderiales > Burkholderiaceae_C > JACMQX01. Next base: position 28,783 of record JACMQX010000167.1, read on the forward strand.
GCGCCAGAGTGACGCGCATGCCTGGGCCGAGATCTGGCAGCAGGGCCGGGGCTGGGTGCGGGTGGACCCGACCGCGGCCGTCTCGCCAGGGCGCATCGGCTCGCTGCAGCGGCTGCAGTTACCGCAGGGCGTCATCGCGTCAGCCATTGGCAGCGTGAGCCCCGACCTGGCAGCGAGCCTGCGCGCGGGCTGGGAAGCGCTCAACAACGGCTGGAACCAGTGGGTGCTCAACTACACGCAAAGCAGGCAGCTCAATTTGCTCAAGGACATCGGCTTTGAGTCGCCCAGCTGGGAGGACCTGAGCTATGTGCTGATCGGCCTCATCGTCTTCGTCAGCCTGTGCGGCGCGGCGTGGACGCTGTGGGAACGCAGCCGCCACGACCCCTGGCTGAGGCTGCTCTGGCATGCGCGGCGCGAGTTGCACAAGGCCGGGCTTGATGTACCCGCCACCACACCGCCACGGCAGATGGCCAATGCGGCTACCGAACGTTTTGGTGCAGCTGCTGCGGCCTTGCGCGACTGGCTGCTGCGGCTGGAAGCGCTGCGCTACGCGCCGCCGGGCCGGCAAGCCGGCAGCCTCGCCTCGCTGCAACGCGACTTCAAACAACTGGCCTGGCCCAAAGCCGGGCCGCAACGGACAGTACCCCGTACGTGAACAACTCTTTCTCCCGACATGTCTTTTTGCCTGTGTTGTTGGTTGCCTGCGGGCTGGCCACTGCAGCGCAGGCCCAGCAACCCGCCAAAAGCAAAACCGCCACGGTTAAAAAGCAGCCCAGCCAGGGGCCGGCCTACGCTACGCGCGAGGAGGTCATGCGCGAGGCGGACGACATCGCCACGCGGCGCGACCTCAATCGCGATTGGGTGCGCCAGACCATTGGCCAGGCGCGCTACATGCCGGTGGTGTCACGCCTGATGCTGCCGGCGCCGGCGGGCACGATCAAGAACTGGCGGGTGTACCGCAGCCGCTTCATCGACAACTTCCGCATCAATGCCGGTGTGCGCTTCTGGCAGGACAACCGGGCGGCGCTGGAACGGGCCGAGCGCGACTACGGTGTGCCGGCGGAGATCATCGTTGGCATCATCGGTGTGGAGAGCATTTACGGCCAGCAGATGGGCACTTACCGCGTGATTGATGCGCTGGCCACGCTGTCGTTTGATTTTCCTGATGCGCACCCGCGCGCCGCTGCCCGCCGGGAATTTTTCCGTGGCGAGCTTGAACAATTTCTCAGCTGGAAAAGCCGCACCGGCGAAGACCCGCTGCTGCCGCTGGGCAGTTATGCCGGGGCCATGGGCATGCCGCAGTTCATGCCCTCCAGCCTGGTGAAGTACGCGGTGGACTTTGACGGCGATGGCCGCATTGACCTGGCCGCGAGCCCGGTAGACGTGATCGGCTCGGTGGCCAGCTATTTCAAGGGTTTCGACTGGAAGCCCGGCATGCCGACGCACTACGCGGTGAGCCTTGAAGGCACTCAGGCCGACAAGGACCTGCTGCTGGTACCGGACATCCTGCCGACTTTCAGCGCCGCAACTTTTGCCGCCCGTGGCGCCGTGCTGCCGGCCGAGGGGCAGGCCCACAAGGGGCCGCTCGCGCTGGTCGAGCTGTTCAACGGCGGGGCCGAGCCGCTGTACATCGCGGGCACTGAAAATTTCTATACGATCACTCGCTACAACTGGTCCAGCTACTACGCCTTGTCGGTGATTGAGTTGGGGCGGGAGGTGAAGTTGGCGATGGGGCGGTAGGCGATGGCAACGCCTGCGGCGCTGAACGCTGCCAAACGCGCTTTCAACGCGATGATGACGATGAAGAAGATTGATATCGCCGCGATGGAAATAGCCCGGCGCGGCTGAAGCAAGAGGGCTCTTCGCCTTCAGGAAAGGCTCTAAAGCCCGGTCTTCAACAGGCGTGAAAGGATGGCGGCCGAAGGCAGGCGCCCTTCCTGCTGTTGCGTGCAGGCCTCAAGCCCGCAACCCCGGCGCGGCATATGCATCCGACGGGGTAGAGCCGGCTGCGGTCTGCGCCACGGCCACGATGCCCTGCCACATCTGGCCGCCATGCCGCGCCACATCCGAGATGCCCTGCCACAGCTCCTGCGCCGTCATGGATTCCTGCAGGCGTACGCGCATGGTGATGATCACATCGTCTGACGCGGGGTACAGGCTGAACACGCATTCGCCGCCGTAGCCGCTCACGTAGTTCGCTTCCAGAATGGCGCGGCTCAGGTCCTGGCCTTCGGACGGCAATGTGCCCAGGCGCATGCGCACTTGCAGCAGGTCCGCGTCATACGCGGGCTCATGCTCAAGCACCGTGTCAAGCTCGCCGACCTTCACGCGGCCGTGCTCCACGAGGCCTGAGGGATCGGTCATGCCTGCGACGTGGGCGAGGTCGTGCAAAAGGTGCTGGTATTGGTCAGAGGTCATGGGGGTTCTTTCCTGGCGCAGGCTAAGGCTGCGGGCCAGACTAGGTGGCGCCCCCACCTCTTTTGTTCCGCCAGCAGGCCACTTCGTGCCGGTGGCTGGCGCGTGCGGCTTACCTGCGCGGTGCGGCTTGCAAAAGCTCGGCCAGCGCCTGTTTCCAGAACCGGGCCTGGCCCGTGGTGCCGTGCCCTGCAGTCTGCTCACTGCCGGGAATGAGCAGGTAGCGGGCGTTCTTCACGCGCTTCAGCTCGCGGTCCATGATGCCGGTCTCTGGCGGGTTGCGCTCGTCGTCGGCCGCGTTCACCACCAGCACCGCCGCCTGGATCTGTTCAAGCCCGGCGGAGGCGTTGTAGTCGCGTGACGCATCCCACTGGTAGAGAAAGTCGTTTGCGTCAGCGGTGAAGGGGCCCTTGAGCCGCTGATCCAGGTACTTGTCGGCCTGCTCACGGGTGGGCGCCGCTTTGTACAGCGCCTGGCTGCCGCCGTTGGTGGCGATTGAATAGAACACCGCAGAGAACTGCACGCTGGGCGGCTGCACGGTGTAGTTGCCTTTGTTCCAGGCCGGGTCGTTGCGGATGGAGTCAGTGATGAGCCGGCGCAGCATCCAGTTGCGGCTGGACATCTCGCTGGGCTGCGACGCCATGGGCACGATCGCGTCCATGTAGTCCGGGTACTTCTGGCCCCACATCCAGGTCTGCATGCCGCCCATGGAGTTGCCGACGATCACGCGCAGATGCCTGACGCCCAGGTGCTCTTTCAGGAGCCGGTACTGCGCCTGAACCATGTCCTCGTAGTTGTATTTGGGAAAGGCTGCGCGCATGCTGTCCGAGGGCTTGGATGATTTGCCGTGGCCCAGGGCGTCAGGGATGATGATGAAATAACGGCTGGCATCCAGCGGCTGGCCAGCCCCGAAAAGTTCACCCCCAAAGCCCGCGCCCAGCACGCTTGTGGCATTGCCCGCCGTGCCGTGCAGGATGAGCACCGGCTCGCCACCCGGCGCACCTACGGTGGTGTAGGCCAGCCGGACCTCGGGCATCACTTCGCCGGTGTGAAAGCGGAAATCGCGGGCGACCCAGCTGCCCTCTTTTGGCGCTGGAAAGTCGGCTGCATTTGCCATGAGCGACAGCAGCGCAATGGCTGCACCCGCTGCGGCGCGGACGAGGTAGTTGAGCTTGTTCATGTGGATGTTTGAGTTGTGTGTTGAAGATGCCAGTGCGATCTTCACACGGGGTATCCGGCATGCCACCTGCCGGTTACCCGGATGCATCAAGGATTTTTAGACGCCTGAATCGCCTTGAGCGCTTCAACGACGCGCGCCATTTGCGCCGCCTTCGCCTCCCCATGGCTGCGGCGCACCAGCTTCATGGTCGGGTACCAGGGCGAGTCGTCGCGCTCCAGCAGCCAGCGCCAGTCGGGGTTGGGCGGCAGGATGAGCCAGATGGGCTTGCCAAGTGCTCCGGCCAGGTGCGCAACGGCGGAGTCAATGCAGATGACGAGATCCAGGTTTGCGATCATCGCTGCGCTGTCCCCAAAGTCTCCCCACTCCGCGGTGAAGTCCACCATCTGGGTGTCGTCAAGCACCACATCGGTGAAGCGCCCGCCATCGCCCTTTTGCAAACTGAAGCACTGCACGCCTGGCATGCCGGTGATGCCGCCAAAGGCCGACAGCGGCATGCTGCGGTTGTTGTCGTTGAAATGGATGTGGTGGCCGGCCCAGGCGATGCCGACCTTGAGTTTGCCGTCCGGGGACTTCAGTCTGGCCTTCCACGCGGCGGCCTGCTTCGCCGGGGCTTGCAGGTACGGCACCTCGCGCGGCATCGCCTGCCCGGTGGTGCCGTAGTGCATGGGCAAGTCCAACAGCGCCACGTGGTAGTCCGCCACGATGTTGCGCCCCGGCGGTATGACGGTGACGCCCTGCATGCTGTCCACCAGCGAGGCCAGCTCGGGCTGGATGCTGCAGTACACCGTTGCGCCCTCCTCCTGCATCACGCGGGCATAGCGGATGAAGTGGATCACGTCGCCCAGGCCTTGCTCGGCATAGATCACGATGCGGCGGCCCTTGAGCGGCTGCGTGTGCGGGCCCTGCCACTCCATCTCGGGGCGGTAAAAATCGGGGCGGTTGAAGTTGCCTGTGTCGTCCCAGCGCCGCTTGTAGACGCGCCAGCCGCCTTCGAACCTGCCGGCCAGAAGCAGCAGCACGGCCAGGTTGATGTGGGCCGTCGGGAAGTCGGGCTGGAGCTCAAGGGCCCGCAGCAAATGCACCTCAGCTTCCTCCAGCCGGTTGAGGTGGTGCAATGCCGAGCCGAGGATGCATTCGGTAAAGGCATGGTCCGGCTGCAGTTCATGGGCGCGCCGCGCGTGCTTGAGCGAGCCTTCATGGTCCTCCAGCCGCCACAGCAGGCTGCCCAGGTTCATGTGGGCCTCAAGGTAATCAGGCTTGACAGCAAGCGCGGCCTTGTAACTGGCGGCAGCCTCCGCCAGGCTGTAGGTGTGCTCCAGGCATATGCCGTGGTGCAGCAGGTTCCGGGTGTTGCGGGGGTCCGGCGGCACGAGCGCCTGGTAGATGGCGAGGGCCTCGCCATGGCGTTTGCGGTCAAGGCAATACTCCGCCAGTGCCGTGAGTAGCAAGGCGGCGCCAGGGTTGGCCGCCAGGCCCAGGCGCAAGGCGGGCTCCACTTCAGCCTCACGGCCTTGGTCGGCAAGCAGCTGCGCAAGCTGGGTCCAGAGCTCTGGATGCTGGGGCGCAATGCGGCAGGCATCGCTTTGCCAGGCGACGGCGCTGATGCCGTCCTCCATTGCCAGACAGACCTTGACCAGCGCCAGGCGGGTGTCCACCGACGCCGGGTTTTGCTTCAGCGCCGCACCGAGTCGGGCAAAGGTTTCGCGTGCGTGCTCAAGGTCCATGCGGCCCGCCTTCAGTTCAGACCAGTGCAGCCTGCCCTGCCAGCAGCATCTTCTTCTGCGCCCTCAGCTGCGTGACGACGCGCGCCATCTGCACGGCCTTGGGCTCGCTGTGACCGCGGCGGAACAGCTTCATCGTCGGATACCAGGGCGAATCCTCGCGCTCCAGCAACCAGCGCCAGTCGGGGTTGGGCGGCAGCACCACCCAGGTGGGCTTGCCCATGGCGGCGGCCAGGTGGATGACGGCGGAGTCGATGCTGATGACGAGGTCGAGGTTGTCGATCATCGCGGAGCTGTCGGTGAAGTCTTTCCAGTCGCCGGTGAAGTCCACCAGTTGTTCTTCGTCCACCGCCATGTCGGTGTAGCGCTCGCCACCGCTTTTTTGCAGGCTGAAGCATTGCACGCCAGGCATCTCGATGATGTCCTTGAAGCCCGACAGCGGCATGCAGCGGTTGTGGTGGTTGGCGTGGATGTAGTGGCCTGCCCAGGCGATGCCGACCTTGAGCTTGCCGTCCCACCGGCTCATTTTCTCTTTCCATTCTGCCGCCTTGCCCGCTGGCGCGTGCAGGTAAGGCGTCTCGCGCGGCGCGTTCTCCGCATTGGTGCGGTAGTGCAGCGGCAGCTCCAGCAGGGCAACGTGGTAGTCGGCCTCGATGTTGAGGTTGGGCTTGAGGCCCACCACGCCGGGCATGCTTTCCACCAGCGGCACCAGCTCGGGCTGGATCACGCAGTACACAGTGGCTCCATCGTCCTGCAGCACCTTGGCATAGCGGATGAAGTTGATCACATCACCCAGCCCCTGCTCGGCATAGATCACGATACGCTTGCCCTTGACGGGTTGCTTCGCCGGGCCCTGCCACTCCAGCTCGGCGCGGAAGAATGCGGGGCGGTTCATGCGGTCGGTGTCGGTCCATCGGCGCTCATAGACCTGCCAGCCCTCTTCGAACTTGCCAGCCAGAAGCAGCAGCAGCGCCAGGTCAATGATGGCGATGGGGAAGTCGGGCTTGAGCGCCAGCGCGCGGCGCAGTTCGACCTCGGCCTCGTCCAGGCGGTTCAGGTGCAGCAACGCGGTGCCAAGGATACGCACGGCGTAGGGGTGGTTGGGGTCGATCTCCACCGCGCGGCGGGCGTGGTGCAGCGAGCCTTCGTAGTCGGCCAGGCGCCAGAGCACGCCGGCCAGGTCCACATGGGCTTCGAGGAAATTCGGGTTGATGTCGATGGACTTGCGGTACTGCGCCACCGAGTCTTCCAGCCGGTGCGTGTGCTCCAGGCAAAAACCCAGGTGCAGCAGGTTCTTGGTGTCCGACGGGTCCATGGGCACCAGGCCCTCGTACACCGGCAGGCCTTCGGCATAGCGCTTGCGGTTCAGATAAAACTCGGCGAGCGCTTCGACCAGCACTTTGGACGTCGGGTTGGCGGCAGTTCCCGAGCGCAGCGCGGGCTCCAGCTCCGAGTCGCGCTTTTGTGCAGCGAGCAGTTGCACGAGCTGCGCCCACACCGCCGGGTTGTTGGGCGCGACGCGGCAGGCGTCACTCACCCAGGCGGCTGCGCTCCAGCCGTCATTCATCGCCATGTAGGCCTGGGCCAGCGCCATGCGCGTTTCCACCGACAGCGGGTTCATGCGGATGGCCGCGCTGAACTTGGCAAAGGCTTCATGAGCCCGGTTCAGGCGCAGCAGCACCAGGCCGTAACGGTGCTGGACGGCCGGGTTGTTGGGCTGCTGCTGCTCGGCACTGGCAACCAGTTGCAGGGCCTGCTCCATGGCGCCCATGGAGAGCGCTTGATCGATACGGTCTTCTAGCGAGGCGACGACGAATGACATGGCGGGTTTTTTATTGAAATTTGACGTGCCAGTATAGGCAGGGGTGGGGGCACCGCGCGCCGACCCTCTTTCTGGAAATATCACACCAGGTTTTTGCTGGCGGTGCGCCCGTCCCCGCCCTCCCCCAAAGGAGGAAGGAGCAAGTCCGGTCAGGCTGTCGCGGGGACTAAAAAGTCGCGGCTGATGTGGGCGCCCAGCTCATTCACCCGATCCAGGAACTGGGTAAGGAAGGCGTGCAGCCCGGTCGACAAAATCTCGTCGATCCGCCCGTACTGCAAGTCAGCCCGCAGCTTGCCGGCGCGGCGGTAAGTCTCGCTCGAAGAATCATTCGCCACCATCGCCAGATTACTCACCACCTCATTCAAACTCGCATGCAACGAGCGCGGCATGTCCGCACGCAGGATCAGCAGTTCAGCCACCCGTTCGGGCTTGATCACGTCGCGGTACACCTTGCGGTAGATCTCGAAGCCCGAGACGCTGCGAAGGATCGCGCTCCAGTGGTAGAAGTCGTACTCCTGGTCCTTCTCGCTGGCGGCGCCGTAGAAGTCGCTTTGCAGGGTGTGGAACTTCACGTCCACCAGCCGCGCCGTGTTGTCAGCGCGTTCAAGGAAAGTGCCCAGGCGCATGAAATACAGCGCTTCATCCATCAGCATCGTGCCCACCGTCACGCCGCGCGACAGGTGCGAGCGGAACTTCACCCATTCAAAAAACTGCCCTGGGTCTCGCTCGAACTCGCCCGACTTGAGCATGCGGTTGACTTCAAGCCAGGTCTGGTTTTGCGTCTCCCAGGTTTCAGTGGTTAGGGTGCCCCGCACAGCACGTGCGTTCTCGCGGGCGGCCTTCAGGCACGAAATGATCGACGACGGGTTTTCTTCGTCCTTGACCATGAACTCCATCACCTCGCGCGGCGTGATCTGTTCGTGCGTGGTTTTGTACAGCGGCAGCAGCTCGCTGATGCTGAGCAGCCCCTGCCAGCCGACTTCGGCCACGGCGGTGGACTGCGGCAGGAGCGACGTCTGGTAGTTGACGTCCAGCATGCGGGCGGTATTTTCAGCCCGCTCGGTGTAGCGGGACATCCAGAACAGATGATCGGCAGTGCGTGACAGCATGGGTCGTGTCTTTCTCAGCCTTGGGACTGCGATTGGGTTTGAGCAGACTGGCTTTGCGTCTGACTTTGCGCAGGCGGTGGTGAAGAGGCGTCCTCCAGAATCCAGGTGTCCTTGGTGCCACCGCCCTGAGACGAATTCACCACCAGCGAGCCTTCCTTCAGCGCCACCCGGGTGAGGCCGCCGGGCACCATCTGCACTGTCTTGCCCGACAGCACAAACGGCCGCAGGTCAATATGGCGCGGCGCAATGCCGGACTCCACGAAGGTGGGGCAGCTCGACAGGCTGAGGGTAGGCTGGGCGATGTAGCCGCCGGGGTTGGCAACAACCGCCTTGCGGAACTCATCGATCTCGGCCTTGGTGGAAGCCGGGCCGACCAGCATGCCGTAGCCACCTGCGCCGTGCACTTCCTTCACAACCAGGTCCTTCAGGTTGGCCAGGGTGTAGGCGAGGTCCTCCTTGTTGCGGCACATGTAGGTGGGCACGTTGTTCAGGATGGGCTTTTCGCCCAGGTAGAACTCGATCATCTTGGGCACATACGGGTAGATCGACTTGTCGTCCGCCACGCCGGTGCCCACGGCATTGCAGATGGCGACGTTGCCGGCGCGGTAGGCACCGAGCAAGCCCTCGCAGCCGAGCGTGGAGCCGGGGCGGAAGACGAGCGGGTCGAGGAAGTCGTCGTCCACGCGGCGGTAGATCACGTCCACCTGCTTGGGGCCGCGGGTGGTGCGCATGTAGACGAAGTTGTCCTTGACCATCAGGTCCTGGCCTTCGACCAGCTCAATGCCCATTTGCTGCGCCAGAAAGGCATGCTCGAAGTAGGCGCTGTTGTACATGCCGGGCGTGAGTACCACCACCGTGGGGTCCGCCGTGGCGGCCTGGGCGGAGGCGCGCAGGGTTTCGAGCAGCAGGTCGGGGTAGTGGGCGACGGGCGCGACGCGGTGCTGGCTGAATAAATCGGGGAAGAGTCGCATCATCATCTTGCGGTCTTCCAGCATGTAGGAGACGCCGCTGGGCACGCGCAGGTTGTCTTCCAGCACGTAGTACTCGCCTTTGCCCTTTGCGTCGGCCGCACGCACGATGTCCACGCCGGCGATGTGCGAGTAGATCTGGTTGGGCACTTCCACGCCGACCATCTCGGGGCGGAACTGGGCGTTGTTCATGACCTGCTCTTCAGGGACCAGGCCGGCTTTGATGATTTCCTGCTTGTGATAGACGTCGTGGATAAATTTGTTGAGTGCCGTGACGCGCTGCACCAGGCCTTTTTCCAAGGTGGCCCATTCATCGGACGGGATGATGCGGGGGATCAAGTCAAACGGGATCAGCCGCTCGGTGCCCGAGCCGTCTTCGTCCTTGGCGCCGTACACGGCGAAGGTGATGCCGACCCGGCGGAAGATCATTTCCGCCTCTTCACGGCGCTTGCGCATCATGTCGCCGGGCTGGCGCGCCAACCATGCATCGTAGATCTTGTAATGGTCCCGCACCACCTTGCCCTGCGAGAAGAACTCATAGGGCAAACCCGTGTACATCTCGTCAAATTTCTGCATGAAACATCTCCTGCCTCCAGCATAGCAAGTTATGGACCACGCCCCCCCCGAATCGGCCTGCCGGCCGCCCCCCACCGGGGGCAATGCAGCGGCCCGGCAAAGCCGGTTCCACGCATTTTCGAATTGGCGGCTGCCACCAGGCCTTTTGCCGGGTGCAGCTCTCACTCGGGCAGGAAGTGGTGCCAGTAGCGTTGCGCTTCGGCGCGATTGCAGCGGAGCTGTTCTGGCTGCGTGGATGACCACTTGGCGGCGCCGCAGTGTGGGGAGTCTTGCAGTTCCAGGCCGTGCTCCCTGTAGCGTTGCACCACCTGCGGTGCGGGATGGTTGAAGCGGTTGCGGTAGCCGGCCTGGGCCAGTGAAATGCGCGGCTTCACTGCGTTCAGGAACGCGTCGCTCGATGAGGTCTTGCTGCCGTGGTGTGGCACCAGGAGGAAGTCTGCTTTCAGCCTGGCGCCCTGCTGGACCAGGCGCTGCTCCTGCGGCTCCTCGGTGTCGCCTGCGAGCAGCGCCACGGCTTCGCCACCGTCCGCTTGCCGGGCTGCCGCGATCCGGAGCACGCACGACATGCCGTTGGACTTGAGCTTCGCCTCATAGTCCGCCGCCTGTGGTTGCAGGACTTCAAATCGTACGCCGTCCCACTCCCACTGCTGGCCCGCCACGCAGCGGGTGGATTTGCGCAGGGCCTGCAACTCGTGGCCGTCTTCTATTGAGCTGATGAGCCCCGCTTGTGGCTGCATCGACAGTACCGCTGGCGCGCCGCCGATATGGTCGGCGTCGCGGTGGCTGAGCATGACGATGTCGACTTTCTCGTCCGTGGCGCGCAGCAGGGGCACCAGCACGCGGTTCCCCGCATCGCTGTCACGGCCGAACCTCGGGCCGGTGTCGTAGACCAGCGTGTGGCTGGCCGTGCGGACGATCACGGCGTTGCCCTGGCCGATATCGGCGGCCAGCAATTCGAACTGGCCTGTGTTTGGCCTGGGCGGCTGCCACAGGAGTGCAGGCAAAAGCAGCGGCACACCCAGCAGGCGGATGCCCCACGGCAGGCGCAGCGCCAGCAGGACACCGGCGGCTACAGCTGCCACGCCGGCCCACAGTGCGGGGGCCGCCATGGAGATTGCGGCAAAGGGCCAGGTGGCGAGCCACTGCAGGTAAATGCCAAGACATTGCAGTACCCAGCCCGCCGCGTCCCACAACGGCGCCCACACAGCGCCCAGCATGGCCAGTGGGGTGACAAGCAGTGTGACGA
>JACMQX010000168.1 GCA_014376765.1 Ramlibacter sp.
AACACACTGGCTTACCTGTGCACCTCGCCGTACGACGTGCGGCTTGCGCAGGAGCGTTTTCCAAAAATCCATTTCCACCCGCTGCGTGAGCATGCGGGACTCGCATTGCAAAACGCCGGCTCATAGGGAGCTGGCGTTTTGTAAAGTCGAATACGTCACGTCCGGCAACTGCCCCGCGTTTGCGGAGCAGGCCGGTCAGGCCTTAGCAGCCGCCAGGACGGTTGCCGCGCATTGGCAGGTTACCCGTCACCACCAGCGTGTTCGTGTCGGCAGCTTCCGAGTCAAGCTTGACGGCCGTAAAACGGACCTGGTTGGCGCCGCGATCGACTGTGGTGTTGGCACCATTGGCAATCGAATACAGCACCCCATTGATGCTGATCGACAAGCTGCTGAGGCTGTTGGAATCAACAAAATAGTCCACCGTGCCGCTCATGGAGACATTGGCACTGCCGTTTTTGACCAGCGCGTCAAAGGTGTACTCGCAACCGTCGGTTGCGCCGACACGGCGAATTTTCTGGACGTCCGAGATGCCGGTGGTGGTGCTGGCGTAGGCCCCGTTGAAGTTGGTATCGCTTGCCGCACTGACGGTCACAAGGCCGCTTTGGTCAGACGTATTGGGCGAATCGCCGCCGCCGCAAGCTGCGAGCAGGGTGGCAACGGCGCCGCAAAGTGCGAGGGTTTTGAAAGAGAGTTTCATGGGGTGTTCTCCGTGGGGTGTTGTTGAAGTGATGAATGCCATGCTAAGGACACGCAAGTCCGTTACACGTGGTCACCACTCCCATGCCCGCGTAGGACCGACCTGCCACCTGACTGTGGCAAACGTCTGACAAGGCAACAGTTCGGGCTTAGCTGCGCGCCAGCACGGATACCAGCGCCTGCCCCGTCGGTGTCTTCGCCTTCATCACCTGCTCGGGTGTGGCTGCCGCCACCACGCGGCCGCCTTCATTGCCGCCATCAGGTCCCAGGTCAATCACCCAGTCGGCCTCGGCGATGACGTCCAGGTCGTGCTCGATCACGATCACGCTGTGCCCGCCGTCCACCAGCCGGTGCAGGACCCGGATCAGCTTTTCCACGTCGGCCATATGCAGGCCCACCGTAGGTTCGTCCAGCACGTACAGGGTGTGAGGCGCCTTCTGGCCGCGGCGTGTGATGTCGTCCCGCACCTTGCTCAGCTCGGTCACGAGCTTGATGCGCTGCGCCTCGCCACCCGACAGCGTGGGTGATGGCTGGCCCAGCGTGAGATAGCCCAGGCCCACATCCTTGAGCAACTGCAGCGGGTGGCTGATGTTGGGCATCGAAGCAAAAAATTCCACCGCCTCGTCCACTTCCATTTGCAACACGTCGCCAATGCTTTTGCCGCGCCACGTCACAGCCAGTGTCTCGGGTGCAAAGCGCGCGCCACGGCAGGTCTCGCACGGTACTTTCACATCCGGCAGGAAGCTCATGCCGATGGTGCGCATGCCCTGGCCCTCGCAGGTCGGGCAGCGGCCCTCGCCGGTGTTGAAGCTGAATCGCCCCGCCGCATAGCCGCGCGCCCTGGCCTCCAGCGTTTCCGCAAAGAGCTTGCGGATCGTGTCCCAGAAACCGATGTAGGTGGCGGGGCAGGAGCGCGGCGTTTTGCCGATGGGGGTCTGGTCCACTTCCAGCACACGGTCGATCACCTCGTAGCCGCTCACACTGCTGCAGCCCACCCAGGCGGGGCGCTTGCCGCCTGCGGCTGCATCGCGCCCGGCTTTGGTGGCACGCTGCGTCACGGCGGCATAGACGTTGGTCAGCAGTACATCGCGCGCCAACGTGGACTTGCCTGATCCGCTCACGCCCGTGATTGCAACCAATCGTTTGAGCGGCACATGCGCCGTCACATCCTGCAGGTTGTGCAGGTTGGCGCGCTCCACTGTCAGCCAGTGCTGGGCCATGTCTTCCGGCGGGAAGTTGCCGGCCAGCAGCTCGGCCTTGGCCTTTTTATACGCAGCCTTGCTCAGCCGCTCGGTAGATGCATTCGGGTGCACGCCGTAATTGGAATCTGACCCCAATTCAAATTCAGGAATCAGGCGGCGCGGCTGGACCGGGTGCTTCATGGCGTGCAGCAGGTAGCGGCCAGTGACGGACTCTTCCTGCGCCTGGATGTCGCTCACCGAGCCCTCGGCCACCAGCCGGCCGCCACGCTTGCCGGCGCTGGGGCCGATGTCGATGATGTGGTCGGCGCGGCGGATGGTGTCCTCATCATGCTCCACGACCACCAGCGTGTTGCCCTTGTCGCCCAGCTTGTGCAGGGCGTTGAGCAGGATCTGGTTGTCGCGTGCATGCAGGCCGATGGTGGGCTCGTCCAGCACATAGCAAACCCCCTGCAGATTCGAACCGAGTTGCGCAGCCAGGCGGATACGCTGCGCCTCGCCGCCCGAAAGGGTGGGCGCGCCGCGGTCCAGTGTGAGGTAACCCAGTCCCACTTCTTCAAGGAACTCCAGGCGGTTGCGGATCTCGGGGATCAGGTCGCGCGCGATGTCGCTCTCACGCTGCGTCATGCCGCCCAGGGCCTGCAGCGTTTCCACCCACAGCCGCACCTCGCGCACTGAGAGGCTGGCAATGTCAGTGATGCCCACCTTGGCAAACTGCACATTGCGCGCCTGAAGGTTCAGCCGCGTTCCCTTGCAGGTGGGGCAGGCTTCTTCAGTCACGTCTTCTACCTCGGGCTCGGCAAAGGTCTGCTCGCGGCCCTTGGTGTCGTCATCGCGGATGGTGTCGTCAAAAGCCTTGCGCTGTTCGCGCGTGAGCTTCACGGCCGTGCCCACGCAGTCCGGGCACCAGCCGTGCTTGCTGTTGTAGGAGAAGAGGCGCGGGTCGAGTTCTGGGTAGCTGGTGCTGCACACCGGGCAAGCCCGCTTGCTGGAGAACACCACCACCTCGCCCAGCTTGTTGGTGGGTGCGCCGGCGATCATGGCGGCCTTCAGGCCGTCCAGAGGCACCAGGACATGGACCACGCCCTTGCCATGCTCCAGCGCCGTGGCCAGATGGCGGCGCAGCACCTCTTCATTGGCCGGGTTGACCACGATGTCAGCCACCGGCAATTCAATCGTGTGTTCCTTGAACCGGTCGATGCGGGGGAAACCTGTCGTCGGCAGAAATTGCCCGTCGACCCGCAGGTGGGTGTACCCGCGCGGGCGGGCCCAGTCGGCCAGTTCGGTGTAGACGCCCTTGCGGTTGATCACCAGCGGCGCCAGCAGGCCTATGTGCTGGCCGCGGTAGCGCTTGAGCAGTTGCGCGGCAATGCTGTCCGGCGTTTGTGGCCGTACCACGGCGCCGTCTTTTACGCAGTGCTGCAGGCCGAGCTTGACGTAAAGCAGGCGCAGGAAATGCCACACCTCGGTTGTCGTGCCCACGGTGCTCTTGCGGCCGCCGCGGGAGAGGCGCTGCTCGATGGCGACTGTGGGCGGGATGCCGTAGACCGCGTCCACCTCGGGCCGGCCTGCGGGTTGCACGATGCTGCGGGCGTAGGCGTTGAGCGACTCGAGGTAGCGGCGCTGGCCTTCGTTGAACAGGATGTCGAAGGCGAGTGTGGATTTGCCGGAGCCGGATACGCCGGTGACCACGCTGAACTTGCCGTGGGGGATGTTGACGCTCAGGGATTTGAGGTTGTGTTCTTTGGCGTTGATGATCTGGATTGAGGTGACCGGCTTCGCTCTGGAAAGCCTGCTGTCCTGAATTGGAATCTGACCCCCATTCCTGTCTTGACCCAAATTCCTTGGCTCCTCCACGGCGAAGCTGCCCAGGCCCATCGACTGGTCGTATTCGCGCAGGGCCTTGCCCGTGTGCGACGTGGCGTGCAGGCGCACTTCTTCGGGGGTGCCTTCAGCCACCAGCAGGCCGCCAGCGTCGCCGCCTTCAGGGCCAAGGTCTATCAACCAGTCAGAGGCGCGGATCACATCCAGGTTGTGCTCGATCACCACCATGGAGTTGCCGGAGTCGATCAGCTTGCGCAGGGCACGCATCAGCTTGGCGATGTCGTCAAAGTGCAGGCCCGTGGTGGGCTCATCAAACAAGAAAAAGGTGCCGCGCGTTGCGGTAGCCTGGCGGCTCGCGGTGTTGCTTCTGGCTGCGCCGGCCAGGAAGCCCGCCAGCTTGAGCCGCTGGGATTCACCACCCGACAGCGTGGGCACGGGCTGGCCGAGCTTCACGTATTCCAGGCCTACATCGACGATGGGCTGCAGCGCGCGGATCACGTCGCGGTCGTTGGCAAAGAGCCGGGAGGCTTCGCTCACGGTGAGGTCCAGCACGTCGGCCACGTTCATCACCTGGGGGAAGACCTCGCCCATGATGTGGCGCTCAATCACCACCTCCAGAATCTCGGGACGGTAGCGCTTGCCGTCGCAGTCGGGGCAGCGCAGGTACACGTCCGACAGGAACTGCATCTCCACATGCTCAAAGCCTGAGCCGCCGCAGGTCGGGCAGCGCCCGTCGCCACTGTTGAAGCTGAACTTGCTCGCGGTGTAGCTGCGCTGCCTGGCCAGTGGGGACTGCGCAAATATCTCCCGAACGGCGTCCCACGCGCCCACATAACTGACCGGGTTGGATCGCGCCGTCTTGCCGATCGGCGACTGGTCGACAAACACCACATCGCTCAGGAAGTCCGCGCCCAGCATGCGGTCGTGCAGGCCCGGGGATTCTGTCGCCTTGCCGAAGTGGCGCATCAGCGCAGGCGCCAGTACGTCCTGGATCAGGCTGGACTTGCCCGAGCCGCTGACGCCCGTTACGCACACCAGCTTTTGCAGCGGAAACTCAACCGTGAGGTTCTTCAGGTTGTGCTCGCGAACGCCCTCAAGAATCAGGCGCGGGGTGGCGTCCGTCACCGGCCGCGTGAAGCCCATGCCCACCTGCTTGCGCGCGCTGAGGTAGGCGCCCGTCAAAGTGTCGGCGTGTTTGAGTTCTGCCGGCGTACCGTCAAACACGATCTCGCCGCCCTTCTCGCCGGGGCCGGGGCCCATGTCGATCATGCGGTCGGCCGCGAGCATCACGGCCGGGTCATGCTCGACCACCACCAGTGTGTTGCCGGCATCGCGCAGGCGCTTCATCGCCTCGACGATCCGGTTCATGTCGCGCGGGTGCAGGCCGATGCTGGGCTCGTCCAGCACAAACAGGGTGTTGACCAGGGAGGTACCCAGCGCGGTGGTGAGGTTGATGCGCTGCACTTCGCCACCCGAGAGCGTGCGGCTTTGCCGGTCCAGCGTGAGGTAGCCAATGCCAACGTCGCAGAGATACTTCAGGCGCGTGCGGATTTCGTCAAACAGCAGCTTGAGGGCTTGCGTCTCCCCGTCCCCGCCGGCGAAACCGCTCAGCGAGGCAGCCGAGGTAAGTTGCGGAGTGAGCGCGTCAAAGAAGCGGCGCAGCTTGTCGATCGGCATCCTCATCAGGTCATGCAGGCTGAGGCCGGGCAAGGCTTCGAGTTGTGCGCGCGTCCACTTGACGCTGACGGGCATGAACCGTTTTGCAGGCGGCAGCACTTCGTCTGCGTCCTGCTTGCCGCCCACCCGCCAGATCAGCGCGTCCGTCTTCAGCCGCGCGCCGCCGCAGACGTCGCACGGCGTATAGCTCCTGTACTTGGACAGCAGCACCCGGATGTGCATCTTGTAGGCCTTGCTTTCCAGGTAAACGAAAAAGCGGCGGATGCCGTACCACTGCTTGTTCCAGTTGCCTTCCTTGAAGCCGGGCGTGCCGTGGATGACCCAGTTTTTCTGGTCTTCGGTCAGCTTGTACCAAGGCGTGTCGCGCGGGATGCCTGCGGCTTCGGCATGGCGCATCAGGTCGTCTTGCGCCTCGGACCAGGCGGGGGTCTGGATGGTTTTGATGGCGCCGGCGCGCAGCGTCTTTTTGTCGTCGGGGATGACGAGGCCGTAGTCCACGCCAATGACGCGGCCGAAGCCACGGCAGGTTTCGCAGGCGCCGTAGGCCGAGTTGAAGCTGAAGAGCGAGGGGGTCGGGTCAGGGTAGCGCAGGTCGGATTCGGGGCAGTGTAGGCCGGTGGAGAACTTCCAGATGGTGGGGCTGGCTTGACCCGCAATCCCTGTCGCGCCGGAGCCTGAATTGGAATCTGACCCCAATTCATAGACCGCGAGTCTTCCACTGCCGCGTTTCAACGCCGTTTCTATCGCCTCAACCACGCGGACTTTTTCGGTCGTGTGCAGGCGGAAGCGGTCGGCGACGACGTCGAGGATCTTGCGCGGGCCGGTAGGGGTCGCGACTTCGCGCTCTGCTTGTACGCGGGTGAAGCCGCTGGCTGAGAGCCATTGCTCGACTTCCTCCGCGCTGGTGCCGCCGGGCAGCTCGACAGGGAAGGTGATGACAAGCCGCGGATCGCCGTTGGCGGTGCGGGCGGCCAATTCAGCGTAGATCGTCTCGGGCGTGTCGTGCCGCACCGGTAGCGCCGTGTCGCGGTCAAACAGCTGGGCGGCGCGGGCGTAGAGCAGCTTCAGGTGGTCGTTCAGCTCGGTCATCGTCCCCACGGTCGAGCGGGAGGAGCGCACCGGGTTGGTCTGGTCGATGGCGATGGCGGGGGGCACACCTTCCACCCGATCCACCGCAGGCTTGTCCATCCGGTCAAGGAACTGGCGGGCATAGGCCGAGAAAGTTTCCACATAGCGGCGCTGCCCCTCGGCATACAGCGTGTCAAACACCAGACTCGACTTGCCCGATCCGCTGGGGCCGGTCACGACCGTCAGCTCGTTGGTACGGATGTCGAGGTCGAGGTTCTTGAGGTTGTGCTGGCGGGCACCGCGGATGCGGATCAATGTCATGGTGGGGGTACGGAAGGTAGGCCCTACAGATGAGATATGTCAGGTAGGGCAGAACATTCTAGGGTTCACCCTTGGCCTTCGCCCGCGTGGGGTCGGTCATCTGTTCTGACAGTTTCAGGTACCAGCGCTGGCGGGCCGGGGCAATGCCTGGCCCGCGGCCTGCGCGGCATGGACCGGATCACGCATCATCGATTCCGGGCGCTGGTGGTAGTCCAGCGGGCCCCCAATGCCAGCGGATCCTCCCGGGGCCACCGCGGCAAGCGAGAGTACCTGCCGTTCACAGCTGCGCATCGTCATCGCCGCAGGTATCAAGTTCCACATGGATCGACAGGCGATCGTCATGAATGTCCTGCGTGCCCTGGAATGAAGCGACGTCAGTTTTTTGGCTGCTGGCGTGAGATGCCGACAACCACCCGGCCCACGCTGTCCCAGCCCGGGCCGTCGAACCAGGCGTCGCCCTCCAGCCAGGCACGCAGCATGGGCAGTGCGTCAAGACCCCAGAACAATTTGCCGTCGACCTCAAACAGGGGCACGCCAAAAACGCCGTGAGCAATGGCGTCTTCCGTGTTGGTTTTGAGCCGCGCCTTCACCGCTTCACTGCCCACGTCGTCATGTGGCGCCAGTGCCGCCGACAGCGTTTGCAGCCGCGCAGCATCCGCTGCGTCGGCGCCCCCGCGCCAGACGTGGCGGAACAACGCCTCGCATACATAACGGTTCGGGGTGCCGCGCGCATCGCAGGCCACGGCCAGGCGCAGCAGCGCCAGGGGGTTGAACGGGTGCGCGGCTGGCATCTGCAATTCAATGCCCTGTGTGTGAGCCAGCCAGAGCACCTGCCGGTAGGTCCAGTCTCGCTTGGGAGCGATTTCGGCCGGCCCAAGCTGCCCGTGATGCTTGAGGATGCCGCCAAACAGCACCGGCTTGTAGGCCACGCTGTAGCTGAGGCCCACAAGCGCCTGCGGCAACTTCTCGAAGGCGAGGTAGGCGTAGGGGGAGATGAAGTCGAGGTAGAAGGTGATCCGCTTCATGAAAGGCTCCTCAAAATAATGTCATCCCTGACTTGTGGAACCTGACCCCGACTCTGATCCGGGGGGATCCACCGCTGCGTCCACGGGGGCCACACCGGCCAGCCGTTGCTCAATCACCCGCCACACCGCCCGCTTGCCCTCATCATCCAGCACCCGCCACGCCGATATCTCGTCCAGGGTGCGCAAGCAACCTTCGCACTGCTGCGTCGCAGGATTCACCCTGCAGACCGCCACGCAAGGCGACGGCACATTGACCTCCCCCTCGCGCACATAGGCAGCCAGGCTCATAAGCAGCGCCCGCTCGCTCATGGAGCGGGACTTTCCTGCACCACGTCGGCGACAGGCGCACCGGTCAGGGACTCCAAGTCATGCGGGCTGAGCTTGAACACCCCATGCGGATGGCCGGCCGCAGCCCATATCTCTTCAAAGCGGAACAGCTCACGGTCGATCAACGTCACTGGTTTGGTGGAGTGCGCGATGGGCGACACACCGCCAATGGAAAAGCCGGTAGCCGCCTTGACGAAGTCCGCATCGGCCCGCCCTAGCTTGCCGCCACCATCGCACACAATCGCCTCGACTTTTTTCTCATCTACGCGCCGGTCACCCGAGGTCACCACCAGCACGGCGGCGTTGTCGGACTTGCGGCGAAAGATGATGCTCTTGGCGATCTGCCCCACGGCAATGCCCAGTGCATCAGCCGCCTGCTGGGCGGTGCGGGCAGCGTCGTCCAGCATCTGCGGCATATGGGGGTGGCCCTTGTCCAGCAGCACAGCGGCAACGCGCTGCACGCCCTCAGGCAACGAGCTGAGCTCAGCACCGCACATGGCTCAGTTCAACCGCTTGTTGAGCAGCGCAGTGGCGGCGCGGGAGTTGGGCTTGCGGCCCAGGTACTCGCTGATAAAGGCGCCCGCGTCCACCAGCTGGTCCAGGTGGATGCCGGTGTCGATGTCCATGCCGCGAAGCATGTAGACCACGTCTTCGGTCGCCACGTTACCCGTTGCGCCCTTGGCATAAGGACAGCCGCCCAGGCCTGCAGACGAGGTGTCGTACTGCCAGATGCCCAACTCCATTGCTGCCAGGGTGTTGCTGAGCGCCTGGCCATAGGTGTCGTGGAAATGGCCGGAAACATCGGCCACGTCGTAGTGGCGAAGCGTAGCTTCCAGGGCATGCTGGACCTTGGTTGGCGTGCCGGTGCCAATGGTGTCGGCCACACCCACATGCTGCACGCCAATTTCCTTGAGCATGCGCGCCACCATGGCAACGCGCTCAGGGGAAATTTCGCCTTCATAGGGGCAGCCAACGGCGCAGGAGATGGCGCCGCGCACATAGATGTTTTCTTCCTTGGCAGCGGCGACCAGCGGCCTGAAGCGCTCGATGCTTTCCTCGATCGAGCAGTTGATGTTGCGCTGGCTGAAGGCCTCGCTCGCCGCAGCAAACACCACGACCTCATGGGGCCGCGAACCCACGGCTGCTTCAAAGCCTTTCATGTTGGGTGTGAGCACTGAATAGCGCACGCCCGGCTTGCGGTGGATGCCCGCCATGACCTCGGTCGCGTCAGCCATTTGCGGCACCCACTTGGGGCTGACAAAGCTGGTGACCTCGATCTCGCGCAGGCCGGCTTCCTGCAGGCGGTGCACCAGCTCGATTTTTACTGCAGCGGGCACATGCTGCTTTTCATTCTGGAGGCCGTCGCGCGGGCCTACATCGACGAGCTTGACTTTGGCGGGCAGTTTCATACGCATACCTCTGGACTGTTTGTGGGGACTGAGCATGGGTACATGGTCAGTATCCGCGTTTGCGGTCAACCACACCGGCAACGGGCTCTCCGCGCGCCATGCCGGCGATCTTGCCTGCGATCTGCGCAATGCTTTCATCGCGCAGCGTGCGGGCCGAGGTGTGCGGCGTGACGGTGATTTTCGGATGCGTCCAGAACGCGTGCTCTGCCGCTAGCGGCTCGGTGCGGAACACGTCAAGCGCCGCGCCGGCAAGGTGGCCTTCGTCGATCAGCGCGACCAGGTCTTCTTCCACCAGGTGCCCGCCGCGCGCCACGTTGATGACATAGCCGCCGGGCTTGAGCATGGACAGCGTCTCGCGCCGCATGATGCCTTCTGTTTCGGGTGTGAGCGGCAACAGGCAGACGAGAAAGCGGCTGCCCGACAGAAAGTCATTGAATTGGTCCTGACCGGCAAAGCAGCGCACCCTGTCCACTTGCCGGGGCGAGCGGCTCCAGCCCAGCACCGGGAAGTCAAAGCCAGTCAGCGCCCTGGCCACGCGGTCGCCCAGCACGCCCAGCCCCATCACACCCACGGGGTACGCAGACCGCAGGCGCGGCTTGCGGAATGACCATTTGCCCTGCGCGACGTCAACTTCGTACCCGTCGAGTTCGCGGAAGTGGCGGATCACCGCATGGCAGACAAACTCTGCCATTTGCGCAGCCATGCCGCCGTCGTCTATTCGGACGACGGCGGCGCCTTCGGGCAGCGTGAGCTTCATCAATGCATCCACTCCGGCGCCGATGTTGAAGATGCCTTTGAGCTCTTGCTGCTCGTCCAGAAACTGCTGGGGCGGTGCCCAAACTACCGCGTAGTCAGCAGGCGGGGCGCCTGGCGCCCAGGCTTCGATAGTCGCTTGCGGCAGCGCGGTGCGAAAGCCGGCCAGCCACGGCTCGGGCGGCGTTTGGGTGCAGCAGAAGGTGATCTTCATCAGGCGTCAGACTTCACGCTGTGAGCTTGAGCAGCTCGGCGCCTTCAGCCACCTGGTCGCCAGGCGAGTACAGCAGCTCGGCCACCGTCCCGTCCATAGGGGCGGCAATGGTGTGTTCCATTTTCATGGCGTCCATCACGGCGAGAGCCTGGCCCTTGCTCACCTTGTCGCCAGCCTTTACGGCAAACGAGACGACCTTTCCCGGCATGGGCGCAGTCAGGCGCCCCGCCTCGGCGGCCGCGTCGCCGGCGTGGCCCAGCAGGTCGATCACGGTGATCTGTGTGGCACCCACCGCGGTGAACACATGCACGACGTCGCCGAGTTGATGCAGCGTGGCAACTCGCCGCTCGCCGTTGAACTGCACTGTCACTTCCTGCCCGGCACCGGCAGCAAAAACCAGGGTGCCTGATGCGTCGGCAGTAGCGAGGCGCAAGGCGCCGTCATGCAGGTAGGTCAGCTCGGCCAAGGCCTGCTCGCCGTGAAATTCAAATTCGAAGCGGCGCACGTTGAGCGCGTGGGAGCGCCAGCCGTCACGCTTGCTGAACGGGTCGCTGGTCTCCAGCGACTTTTCACGCAGCAGCGTCAATGCCACGGCTGCCGCCGCCGCAAATGCGAGACCCACGGGCTCCTGTTTGAACAACACTGCTTCCTCGCGAGGGATCAGCGCTGTGTCCAGGTCGGCGTCGGCAAACGAGCGGCTCTTCACCACATGGCGCAGGAACTGCACGTTGGTGTTCAGGCCCACGATGCGCGTTTGCGCCAGTGCCGCGTCCATCCGGGCGAGGGCTTCCTCGCGCGTCTTGCCGTGCACGATGAGCTTGGCAATCATCGAGTCGTAATAGGGCGAGATGGCGTCGCCCTGCCGAACGCCGTCATCCATGCGCACGCCTTCGTCCGCCCGCTCAAACGCTGTGCAGGCGGGCTTGGTGTAGACGTGCAGCGTGCCGGTGGCGGGTAGAAAGTTGTTGTCCGGGTTCTCGGCGCAGATGCGCGCCTCAATCGCATGGCCGTGGATGCGCAACTGGTCTTGCGCCAACGGCAGCGGCTCGCCAAAGGCCACACGCAACTGCCACTCAACCAGGTCCTGGCCGGTGATGGCCTCCGTGACCGGGTGCTCCACCTGCAGACGGGTGTTCATCTCCATGAAGAAAAAGGTCATCGCCCCGCCGGACTTCTGTTCGACGATGAACTCCACGGTGCCCGCACCAACGTACTTGACGGCGCGCGCAGCCGCCACTGCCGCCTCGCCCATCTGCCGGCGAAAGGCTTCGGTCATGCCGGGGGCAGGCGCCTCTTCCAGCACCTTCTGGTGGCGGCGTTGAACCGAGCAGTCACGCTCAAACAGGTAAACGTAGTTGCCCTGGCTGTCGCCAAACACCTGGATCTCGATATGGCGCGGGCGCTGCACGTACTTTTCAATCAACACAGCGTCATCGCCAAAGCTGTTGATGGCCTCGCGCTTGCACGAGGCCAGGGCCGTTGCAAAGTCCGCGCCCTGCTCGACGGCGCGCATGCCTTTGCCGCCACCGCCCGCGCTGGCCTTGATCAGCACCGGGTAGCCAATGCGGTCTGCTTCCTGCTGCAGCATGTCTGCATCCTGGCCGGCGCCGTGGTAGCCCGGCACCAGCGGCACACCTGCTTTTTCCATGAGCTGCTTGGACTCGGCTTTGAGCCCCATCGCCTTGATGGCTGAGGGCGGCGGGCCAATGAAGACCAGGCCTGCCTCAGCGCAGGCCTGTGCAAACTCTTCGTTCTCGCTTAAAAAGCCGTAGCCGGGGTGAATGGCCTGCGCCCCTGTGGCCTTGGCAGCAGCGATGATTTTTTCCCAGCGCAAATAGCTGTCCTTGGGCGCGCTGCCGCCCAGGTGGATGGCCTCGTCGCACACGTTCACATGTTTGGCGCCCGCGTCCGCGTCGGAATAAACCGCCACGGTCTTGATGGCCATGCGCCTGGCGGTGGCAGCCACGCGGCAGGCGATCTCGCCGCGGTTGGCAATGAGGATTTTCTTGAACATCTAGAGTCCTTGGGGTGCAGTTGCACCGCTGAAAAAAGCGGAGACCTTGCGGACCACCGCCAGTAAAAATTTATAGAGCAGAGATAGCAGCAACACCATCAAGACCAGCGCAATGCAAAGCGCGATACCGAAGGCAATCGGGTGGTTTGTGGCCAGCCACAAGCCCGCCACCACCAGCCCATCCTCAAACAACGAGACAGCAATATTCGAGAAGGGCTCCGGTGAGGTATTGACCGCTGCCCGCGTCGTCATCTTGGTGGCGTGCGAGGCCGCTGCCAGCGTGCCGCCCAGCACGGCCGCAACGGTCGTCGCGGTGGCGCCGTCAGCGCCCAGCGCACCGGCGGCCAGCGCTGCGCCCGCCGGAATGCGCACGACGGTGTGCACCACATCCCAGATTGAATCGACAAAGGGGATCTTGTCGGCAAAAAATTCCATGAAAAGCATGAGCGCGCTCGCGCCCAACACTGCTGGGTGTTGCAGCACCTGCAAGCCCGCAGGCAGTGGCAACCAGCCCAGATAACCGGCCAGGCCGGTGAGGAACACGGCCGCATACAGCCGGAAGCCGCTCGCCCAGCCCAGCGCAGCGGCAAGTGCAACCAGATGCGGCGTGTCCAGTGCGTTCATGGCAGCAGCCAGGCCGGCTTGCGCTTTTGCAAAAAGGCCTGCACGCCCTCCCGCCCTTCAAGACTGACACGGACGTCCGCAATGCATTGCACGGTCATGTCGATCAGTTGGGGGGTGACGTCCTTGCCCGCAACCTCATGCAACAGCTGCTTGGTGGCCTTGACGGCGGCTGGGCCGCAATTCACCAGCGTTCTGGACAGCTCATTCACCTTGGCATCGAGTTCGCTGGCTGCGACCACCTCATGGACAAAGCCGATTCGCAATGCCTCGGCGGCGCTGAAGCGCTCAGCCGTCAGGAACCAGCGGTGCGCGGCGCGCGCGCCCATCGCACGCACCACGTACGGGCTGATGGTGGCGGGGATGAGGCCGATGCGTGTCTCGCTCAGGCAGAAGTTCGCGGTGTCGACTGCCACGGCCATGTCGCATGCAGCCACGAGGCCGGTGCCGCCCGCGTAGACGTCGCCTTGCACGCGGGCAATCGTGGGTTTGGGGCACTGGTCGATGGTGCGCAGCATCTCGCCCAGCTGCCCTGCATCGGCCAGGTTCTGCTCGCGCGTGTAGCCGGCCATCCGCTTCATCCAGTTGAGGTCGGCGCCTGCGCAATAGGCCGTGCCGGCGGCGGCCAGCACGATGCAGCGCACCTCATCGCGCTCACCCAGTGCGCGGAACGCATGCGTCAGCTCGAGGATGACTTCGTCGTTGAACGCGTTGCGCACCTCGGGGCGGTTGAGGGTGACTGTCGCAACGGCTTGCGCCACTTCAATAATCAGATGGGACATTCTTTGCTCCAGGCCTGCAGGCCTTCGAGTTGCTCCATCGCGTCATAGTCGCGGTCGGAGTGAATCAGCAGGCAGTCGTGGTGGATGCACCAGGCGCCCACCAGCAGATCGATCGGGCCGCGGACGGTAATGCCGTTCATGCGCAGGCGCCGGTACAACGCCGCAGCTTCCAGCGCCACAGTCCCGCCACCCGCAGTGGCGACCGGGAGCGGCGCGAGGGCCTTGCGCGCCAGTTCCAGTTCGCGCGTGTGGCGAAAGCCCCGCAACACCTCCATGAGTACCACGTCCAGCAGCACCACTTCATTGCTGCTGTCCTCCAGCGCGGCATCAAGCGCCCGGATCTGCGGCGTGTCCTCACCATTGAAGTAGCCGATCCAGACGGTTGAATCCGCAGTGATCATTTGCCGCCCTTTGATGCTGCCTTTTTGGCAGAGCAGGCCGGCCGCGGTTCCTGCACAGAACAAGGCGACGTTTCCTGCCGCCAGTCGCCTTCAAGGCTCCACTGAAGCTTGCCACGAAGAGCGCGTATGTTCTGGTAAGCGGCGCGCCGCGCGAGCAAGCGCAAGCCCTCCTCGACCGCGTCCTTCTTGGTCTTGTAGCCGCCGGCCTTCATGGCCGCTGCCATGAGCTGGTCGTCAATCACGATGTTGGTTCGCATGATGGCCTTGTGTGTATATTTTAGTTAAATTGCACACATCAATGAATAGAGGGCAAATTTCAATGGCGCGTCAATAACGCTTGGCCACTTCTTCCAGCATGACCTCAGTCGCGCCCCCGCCAATGGCCAGCACGCGCGCATCGCGCCACAGGCGTTCAATCGCTGTCTCGCGGATGAAGCCCATGCCGCCGTGAAACTGCTGGCAGGTCTGCACCACCTCGTTGACCAGTTCGCCCGTCAAGGCCTTGAGCATGGACACGTCCTGCACGATGTCATGGCCCTGCGTCACCCGCCAGGCACAGTGGTACATGAAGGCGCGAGCCGCACGGGTCTTGGCGTCCAGCATGGACAAGCGCTGGCGGATGGTCTGTTTGTCCCACAGCGTGCCGCCAAACGCCTGGCGCTGGCGCACATAGTCCAGCGTCAGTTCCAGAGCGCGCTGGCAGTGGCCCACAGCCATGGCGCCCAGTGCAATGCGCTCGGTCTGGAAGTTTTTCATCACCGAATAAAAGCCCTTGCCCTCCTCTCCCAACATGTTGCCTGCGGGAATACGGACGTTGTCAAAGATCAACTCGGCCGTATCTGACGAGAGCCACCCCGTCTTTTTCAACGCGCGGCCAACGCTGAAGCCGGGCGTGCCCTTGTCGACGATGAACATCGTCATGTCGTGCCGCGCCGTGCCTGTCTTGGCCGCAACGAAATACACATCGGCATGGACGCCATTGGTGATGAACATCTTGGTGCCGTTGATCACCCAGTCATCGCCATCGCGCCTTGCCGTGGTGCGGATGCCCGCTACGTCGGAGCCAGCGCCAGGCTCGGTAATACCAACCGCGCAGATCATTTCGCCGGCCGTAATCTTGCGCAGGTATCTGTCTTTTTGGGCTGGGGTGCCCGCATGGTGCAGATGCGGTCCCGCCATGTCGGTGTGGACCAATACGGTGATGATGAAGCCGGCGAAGGTGGACTGCGAAAGTGCCTCGGCGAAGACCAGGTTGGTCATGGCGTCTGCATCCGCGCCGCCATATTGGCTTTCAAACGCCAGGCCCAGCAGGCCGGCCTGGCCCATGCGGCGCAGCACGTCGCGCGGCACCATGCCGCGCTCTTCCCATGCGTCGGCATGGGGCTCGACCTCGCGGGAGATGAACTTTGCGACCTGGTCGCGCAACAGCTCGTGGTCGGGGTTGTCGTAGATGCTCTGATTGTTCATGCCGGCTTTCAAATTCAGTGCTGCCATGCGCGTAGTCCGCGCAGTTCTTCAAAGGCGTTGAAGTCGCGGTCGCGATGCAGCAGGGTGTAACCGCGTGAAATGCAAAATGCGGCGAGCAACACATCAATGCTCTTTCTCACAGTGACGCCCTGCTCGCGCAGACTGCGGTAATGCGTGGCGGCGCGTTGCGCCAACGCCTGTCCGCCAGTCGACTCCACGGTCATTGACAGCATGAGCGCCTCAGCCTGCAGGTAGTCGCGCTCGCGGCGAAAGCCCCGCAGCACTTCATACAGCACGAGGTCAGGAACAATCAGTGCCACTTCACCATGCGTGAGGAGGTCGCGCAGCACATTGCGTTGCGGGGTGTCGGCTCCGTTGAAGAAGTCAATCCACACGCCGGAGTCAACGACGACCATGGCGGGCCTTCTTGGCGGGGGCAGTCGCCAATGGTTCGGGTGCCGGCTCATTCGCGACAAGCACCGTCGCGCTACCGCCCGTGCGACTGACGCCGCCGGACAAGGCAGCCGGCTCGTCGTCCCCGTCCCACTGGAGCTTGCCCTCCCACTTGAGGATCTCGCGATAAGCCGCCTGGCGTGACAACAACTTGAGGCCCGCCTCGACCGCATCTTTCTTGGTTTTGAAGTGGCCCGCACGCATGGCCCCTTCCATCAACTCGTCATCGATTTCGATATTCGTGCGCATGATGTGTACCTTTTTTAGCAATCACGTACATCGTACACTACATCCGAAACACACCGAACTTCGGCTCGGAAATGGGCGCATTCAAGGTGGTGCGCAAACCCAGAGCAAGCACCCGGCGCGTATCGGCCGGGTCGATGATGCCGTCGTCCCACAGACGGGCGCTGGAGTAATAGGGGTGGGACTGGTGCTCAAACTGGTCCAGCACGGGTTGCTTGAAGGCCTGCTCTTCCTCAGCCGACCAGCTGCCGCCTTTGGCCTCAATGCCGTCGCGCCGCACGGTGGCCAGCACGCCGGCGGCCTGCTCGCCGCCCATGACGCAGATGCGGGCGTTGGGCCACATCCACAGAAAGCGCGGCGAATAGGCCCGGCCGCACATGCCGTAGTTGCCCGCACCATAACTGCCGCCGATGATGATGGTGAACTTGGGCACCTGCGCGGTGGCCACAGCCGTCACCATCTTGGCACCGTGGCGGGCAATGCCTTCATTTTCGTACTTGCGGCCCACCATGAAGCCCACGATGTTCTGCAGAAACACAAGAGGAATCTTGCGCTGGCAGCACAGCTCGATGAAGTGCGCGCCCTTTTGCGCTGACTCGGAAAACAAGATGCCGTTGTTGGCGATGATCCCCACCGGCATCCCCTCAATGCGTGCAAAGCCGGTGATAAGGGTGCTGCCAAAGCGCGCCTTGAATTCATCAAATTCGCTGCCGTCCACAATGCGGGCGATGATCTCGCGAACGTCGTACGGTTTGCGCTTGTCTTCGGGAATGACGCCGTAGAGCTCTTCTGCAGGAAACTTCGGCGGCTCGATGATCGCGTCCTGCTGCGGCGGCGGCTTGACGGCACGCTGATTGAGGTTGCGCACGGTGGTGCGAGCCAGCGCCAATGCATGCGGGTCGTTCTGCGCCAGGTGATCCGCCACGCCAGACAGGCGAGTGTGCACATCGCCCCCGCCCAGGTCCTCGGCGCTGACAATCTCGCCCGTGGCAGCTTTCACCAGCGGCGGGCCGCCCAGAAAGATGGTGCCCTGGTTTTTCACGATGATGGTCTCGTCGCTCATCGCCGGCACGTAGGCGCCGCCCGCTGTGCATGAGCCCATGACCACTGCAATCTGCGGAATGCCCAGCGCGCTCATGTTGGCCTGGTTGTAGAAGATGCGGCCGAAGTGCTCGCGATCTGGAAATACGTCGTCCTGGTTGGGCAGGTTGGCTCCGCCGGAATCGACCAGGTAGACGCAAGGCAAGCGGTTTTGCTGGGCAATTTCCTGGGCACGCAGGTGCTTCTTGACCGTCATGGGGTAGTAGGTCCCGCCTTTGACGGTGGCGTCGTTGCACACCACCATGCAGTCGATGCCGTTGATGCGGCCAATGCCGGTGATCACCCCTGCGCAGGGCGCGTCATTCTTGTACATGCCCCAGGCGGCCAACGGGGCCAACTCGAGAAAGGGCGTGCCCGGGTCAAGCAGCATCTGCACCCGGTCGCGTGGCAGCAGCTTGCCGCGGGCCAGGTGCTTGGCTCGCGCCGCCGGCCCGCCGCCCTGCACAGATTTTTCAATCTGTGCGGCCAGGTCGTCCACCAGCAGGCGCATCGCGGCTGTATTGGCCTGGAAATCCGCAGAGCGGGCGTTTAGTTTTGTCTCCAGAACTGACATTCAAATTCCTTATTAGGCAAGGTGGGACACACCTTACGCCAAAGCCTCTACTTTAAGGAAAACCCTTGGACTTGTGGACAGCAGTGCGCGTCAGTCAGGTTGCAAATCGCGCCATGCTCAGTGACACTTGGGCCATGCCTACACGTGCCCACGCAGGGCCCAAAACCACCCCAACCGCTGCGACGCCCATGGCTTTTGCACGGGCAATGGTTGCTGCATACCATCGTTATGGCGAAAGCCCCGCGCAGGCGCTCAAACTGGCACAGATCACGCCAACCCAACTGCAGCAGGTCAACGGCCGCATGACAGCCCGGCAGATGGAAACCCTGTCTGGCGCCGCGATGCGGGAACTGGACGACGAAGGCCTGGGCGCATTTGCCCGGCGCCTGCCTTGGGGTAGTTACGGCATGCTTGCACGCGCATCACTGAGCGCGCCGAACCTGGGGGTAGCACTCAAGCGCTGGTGTCGCCATCACGGGCTGATCGCGCCCGACGTGCAACTCAAACTGGGGGTGACCGGCGACGCCGCAGTCATCAGCGTCGACGAAACAAACTCCAGCCTTGGCGCAGCGCAGGAGTTGAGCCTGTGTTTCATGCTGCGCAACATCCACGGCCTGGCCTGCTGGTACATCGACTCGCGCATCCCGCTACAGGAAACGCGCCTGCCCTATCCGGCACCCGCGCACTCGGATACCTACCGTCACATCTTCCCCGGCCCGCTGCTGTTTGACGCTCCACGCGCCGAGATCCGCTTCGACGCGCGTTACCTTTCCCTGCCACTGCGCCGCGATGAAAAAGCGCTGCAGCAAATGCTGCAGCACGCACTGCCAGTCACCGTCCTGCAATACCGGCGCGACCGGCTGCTGGTGCGGCAGGTAAGGCAGGTGCTGTCAGCCCACGCGGCGGATGGGCACAGCGCAGAGGGTGTCGCGAAGCTGCTGCATGTGTCGGTGCGCACGCTGCACCGGCATCTCAAGGAAGAAGGCGCCTCACTGCAGCAATTGAAAGACGAGATGCGTTGTGAACGGGCGAGAGACTTGCTCCAGCGCACCAGCCGCCCGGTCAAGCAAGTGGCTGCAGCGGCAGGATTTCGCAACGAGAAAAGTTTCATCCGGGCATTTCAGACCTGGACGGGCCAGACGCCTGCCTTGTTTCGTAGCCAGGCAGGTGTCTGACGGGGGCAGCAGCCGTAGCTGCGCGGGGATCACGCCAGTAGCCGGGCGTCCTGCCTAACGAGTCCCGTAGTCAAGCCCAAGCCTGCGGATCGCCACCACCGCCTGCGTGCGGTTCACGACGCTCAGCAAGCGGAAGATGGCCGTCAGGTGGGTCTTGACGGTGATTTCCGCAACTCCCAGGCGCATCCCGATTTCCTTGTTGGAATAGCCATCCATCAGCAGCGTAGCAATCTCCTGCTGGCGCACGGTCATCCCGCGCCCGCCCTCGTCTGCCAGCACGAGTGAGCCTACAGGACGGATCCACTTCTGCTCTGGCAGGGCACCCGCCAGCGCCTGCGTAACGATGTCCTTGAGCGTGTCCATCGAGACGCTTTTGGACACGACGGCGCCAGCCCCTGCCCTCAGTGCGGCGTTCACCTCTTGCCGGTGCTCGGAGGCTGAAACCACGACGATGGTCGCTTCACTGGTGCGGCGGAACAAGCCGATCGCATCGACACCCGCCGCACCAGGCAAGCCGAGGTCGAGCAAGATAAGTGAGATCCTGTTTTCGCGCACCCGCGACAGGCCTTCTTCTGCGCTAGCCGCACCAATGACCTCACGGCAAATCTTCGCCTCTTCAATCAGACTGACGAGTGCCTTGCGAAAGAGCGGATGGTCGTCCACCACGAGTACGGTCTTGTCCATGTCACGGCTCCTTGATAGTCAGAAGTTCTTCGAGCGAGCGCTTCAGGGCCGCCGCCTCCAGTGGTTTGTACAAAACAGTCACGCCGAGTTCTCTGGCGGACTTGTCGGCCCTGCCGCCGGCCGTGCTGCCGGTGACCAGTAACGCAGGTATGTCGCTGTTGAATTCTTCCCTCAGCTCGCGAATCACATCGGAGCCTGTGGAGGTGTCGTTCAACTCATAGTCGCAAACGATAAAGTCGGGTACACGCACGCTGCCCGCCAGGCTGGCCAGGGCGTCCCGGCCCGAGCGCGCGCCAATTACCTGGCAGCCCGCCGTTTCCAGCATGAATGAAGCGGCAAGCAGGATCGACGGCTCGTCGTCCACCACCACCACCAGCCGTCCGGCCAATCTCGCCCCTGGCCTATCCGCTTCGGGGCGGTAACGCGATACATGCACCAGCGGCAGGTCCACGGCGAACGTCGAGCCGCGCCCTGGCGTCGAGCGCACCATCACTGGCAGGCGAAGCGCCTGCGTCAGCCGCCGCACAATGGCCAGCCCGAGCCCGAGCCCACCGGTGTGGTCGTGGGGGCGCGACGGGTCGAGCCGGTGGAATTCATCAAAAATTACCTGCTGCTGGGACTCCGGTATGCCTTTGCCGGTGTCATACAC
>JACMQX010000169.1 GCA_014376765.1 Ramlibacter sp.
CGCCACCGATATTGGCGAGATAGGCGCTTCGACGCGCCAACCGCAATGGTGAGCCCAAGTTGAAGTCCGACAACAAATGCCGGATGCCGGCGAAGAGGTGATGGGTGAGCGCCCAGGTAACAAGAATCGCGCCGCCCTTGACAGGCCAATAGTCCAGCAACGCCAGCACGCGCTCGAAGCCTTGCTCATCTCGCAGCGCCTGAGCCAAGAGATAAACACCAAACGGGACGCCTGCCGCGAAAATGACACCAGACACCCGGTGGCCAATAGAGGTGATGGCGCCCACCGGCATCTGGATTTGGAGAGGATTTAGAAAGACGGGGCGAGAAGAACGGGCCATGGCGGATGCTCTTATGTGTGAGGTTGAATCGCAGGCACATCTTCCAGAGCGGCTCGTCAACGGTCTGCCGGATGGCGAAGACGCTCTCCCTGCGGGTTTCTTCTCGCGAGCAAAAAGGTTCTTCGGCTGGCTTTCGTATCGCTCGGGAAGATTGCTGTCATGGAGAGACTCCTTCGCGCAGTCTGCGCCTGATTCAGGCCAACTGCGTGTGCGTTGTCGAACATTGAGGCTTTGCATTTACCCGAATCACTGTTGCAACGCGAGTCACTTGCCTATCGACCTTCAAGTGATGGCGAACGCTCCTTGTTCGAGCAGGTCACGTAGAGGTGGGTTTGCTTACTAATTTCTTCACCAGCAGCTAGACTTGGCGGATTCAATCGTCCACGTTTCGACCCGCGTTTAACTGTTCGTAATTTCTGCTTGCACGCCAATGTCCACTTCAACCACGAAACCATCTGACCTCGTAACCTTGCTCGAGCAGGCGCTTACGCGATGGGAAAATGAGGGGGGCGCGTACACATCTGGAGCGCTGCGAAACTCACACGACGAAGACGGGCATTACAAGGCTCCCCCGTTGACCAACGCCGAGCTGGTACAGCTGCAGGTCCGCATCATCGCGCTCGAGAATCTGGTCATCTCGCTCCTCGCCGATTCCTCGGACGCCCAGCGCGTGCTTGCCCGTGAAATGGCGGCCTACATTTCTCCGCGGCCGGGCTTCACCTCGCACCGTTTAACCACCCACGCGGCCTTGCAGATGACCCATATGCTGGAACGTGCAGGTCTCTTTCGAGGTGTGGCAGATTGGGCCGTTAAACGGTGAATGCGCCCAAGAGACGGTTATCCCGGCGGGCATAACCCTCACGGGTGCGAATTTCCCCACCTGCGCCAGGCCCTGCTGCGCGTGGTGGCGGTGAATGGCGCAGCGCTGCAGCTCGAGCAGCCAGCGGGCATCGCCTTCAGCGCGGGCAGCAGCAAGGCCTGGCAGGTGAATGCCTTGACCGATGTGGTGCTGGCCGGCTTCACGATTGAGCAGCGCAATGGCGAGCGCCGCATTGCCGATGTGGCGCACCGCTACGACAACCTCGCGCCCGAGGTGGGGGTAGACGGCCTGGCACTGAACTGGACGGCTGGCGCTTTGGTGGAAGACGTGGCGGTGATCAACGCCGGCCGCAACCCCGTCTCGTTTGAGAACAGCCTGGCTTTTGTGTTGCGCAGCTGCACACTGGACGGCGCCTGGAACAAGGGCGACGGCGGCAGTGGCTACCTGCGCATTGCCCGCGGCTACCGCGGTGAGGTGAAGGATTACCAGGTGCGCAACATCCGCCACATCGCGCTGCAGTGGAGCTCGGCCTTCAATCACATCCATGACGTGGTCACTGAAGTGGATGTCAATTTTCACGGGGCTATACGCATCACAACACGGTGGAGGGGATGAACAGCAAAGTTCCTGCTGCCCACGGCTGGGGAGCAGTGACCCGCACGCCGCCTGCTGCGGGCTGGGCGCCGCCCGACGGGCCGGGTAATTCCTTCAGCGCGGCTTCAGCGAGTACAGCTCGTCCGGCTGGCGGGGCCTTACCAGCGCGCTGATCTGCGTCAGCGCTTCCAGCGCATCGAGCCGGGCGTTCAGGATCTCGCGCTGCTTTTCATGCAGCAGTAGCACCATCTCTTCCACTTCCCGGTCCGGGTCGCCGCCTATGGTGCGAACGGGCAGGGAGGAATTGCGTCTTGCTCTCCAGCCTGGCCCGGTCCAGCCGCTTGCGCGATTCATCGCGGCCCTGGTTGTACCGCTCATACTCAGCGCCAAAGCTGTAGCGGCCCTTGCCACTCGAGGACTGGTCAGCGCTGCCGCTCAGGTACAGGCCGTTGAAGGGGCCAGGCCGTCCAGCAAGGCGAAGTAGTCATCACGCTCGCGGCGGAGCCGGTCGGCGGCCTGCACTGTGCCTTGGGGTGGTTCCGGCAGGGAGGACTTGAGCGGCGGGACTTCCTGGCTGGTGAGAACGGCGCCGGTCATGCTGGTGCACAGGCTGGAAGCCAGCCGCAGCTTGACGTTCTGCGCCGCCGCAGGCGCCACGCACGCAGCCGCAGCCGCCAGCGCTGTTGCGGACAAGAGGGTCCGCAGAGAGGTCATGCATGCTGCCTTTGATACTGCGCCAAGGGAGATGAAGAAAATTCAAGGTACGCTGTGCAGCGTCGTGAAAATAGTGCCCAGCAACACCGACAGCACCTCCGGGTCCACCGGCTTGACCAGGTGATGATTGAACCCGGCCTCGTCCGAGCGCTTGCGGTCTTCGCTTTGGCCCCAGCCTGTGCAGGCCACCATCACAGGCGCCTTCTTGCCCGCCGCTGCGGTGCAGATTTTTTTGCAGGCCTCA
>JACMQX010000021.1 GCA_014376765.1 Ramlibacter sp.
GCGCCAGCTAGCATTTGCCTGAAGTGCGCCGCGCCAATCGCAATGGCCAAAGGCAAGCCAATGGCCGACCACAGCGAATAGCGCCCGCCCACCCAGTCCCAGAAACCGAAGATGGTGGTGATGCCGAACTCCCGCGCCGCCGGCACATTGGTGGTGAGGGCCGCAAAATGCCGCGCCGTGTCGGTGCCGCCTTGCGCCGCGAACCACTCGCGCGCCGAGCGCGCATTGGTCATGGTCTCTATCGTCGTGAAGGTTTTGGACGAAATCAGGAA
Organism: Ramlibacter sp.; assembly: GCA_014376765.1. Lineage (GTDB taxonomy): Bacteria > Pseudomonadota > Gammaproteobacteria > Burkholderiales > Burkholderiaceae_C > JACMQX01. The sequence continues at coordinate 273 of JACMQX010000021.1, forward strand.
CAGCGTGCTTTCCGGCCGCACCTGCGCCAGCACGCCGGCCAGCTCATGTGCATCCACATTCGAGACAAAGTGAAAGCGCTTGCCAGCCACCCGGAATTCGTCCAGCGCCAGCACAGCCATCTGCGGCCCGAGGTCCGAGCCCCCAATGCCGATGTTCACTACATCGGTGATGCGGCCGTCGTTCCGGATCGCCTGGGCATAGGCCAGCATCGCATCCAGCGTCTGGTGCACGGCCGCAAGTTCTTGCGAGGGCTGGTTGCCCAGCGGCTGACGCAAGAGAACGTGCCCTACGGCCCGGTTCTCTGTTGTGTTGACGGGCTCGCCCGCGAACATGGCGTCGCGGTGCTGCTCCAGGCCGCACTGGCGGGCCAGCTCCAGCAACAACGATTGGGCTTTCGCGTCGATCCTGTTTTTGGACAGGTCGGCAAACAGATGAGGCGCCTCAAGGCTGAATTCGTCCACGCGGTTCACATCACGCGCAAGGGCAATGCGCGCGTCAAAGGCGCGGCCCTCCGCTTGAAAATGCGCCTTCAACAGCGGCCAGGCTGCAGCACGGTCACAACGGGTGTAGCTCATGCCGCTCATGCCGTTCAGGCCGCCAGCAGCAGCTTGTCGAGCTTGACGGCGTCCACCACAAAGGCGCGAATGCCTTCGGCCAGTTTCTCAGTGGCCATCGCCTCCTCGTTCAGCGCAAAGCGAAAGCCAGCCTCGTCAAAGGCCACATGCTCAATGTCCAGCGCCATGGCTACCTGCGGGTCGAGGGCGCGTTGCAGCGGGGCGTCGCTGGCGGCAAGCTTGGCCAGCAGGTCCGGCGCCATGGTGAGCAAGTCGCATCCGGCCAGCGCCGTGATCTGGCCCGTGTTGCGAAAGCTCGCGCCCATCACCTCGGTGGCAATGCCGAACTTCTTGTAGTAGTTGTAGATCTCGCGTACCGACTTGACGCCCGGGTCGTTGGCGCCCGCGTTCGCCGCTTCATCCCACGCATCGCCGGCAGACTTTTTGTACCAGTCGTAAATGCGGCCGACAAAAGGCGAAATGAGCTGAACCTTCGCCTGCCCGCAGGCGATTGCCTGGCTGAACGAGAACAGCAAGGTGAGATTGGTGTGAATGCCGCGCGCCTCCAGCCGGCGCGCCGCTTCAATCCCCTCCCAGGTGGCAGCGACCTTGACCAGCACCCGATCGATGTGAATGCCTTCAGCCTCATACAGTTCGATGAGGCGTTCAGCACGCGAATAAGTGGCCTCGGTATCAAAGCTCAGGCGCGCATCCACCTCAGTGGAGACGCGGCCGGGGATGATGGACAAAATCTCGCAACCAAAGCGCACCAGCAACCGGTCCATGATCTCGTCCAGCGGGCGGCCGCGGAACCTGGCGACACACCCGGTCAGCAGGGGCTGGTAGTCGGGCTTTTGCACCGCCTTGAGGATGAGCGAGGGGTTGGTCGTCGCGTCCTGCGGCTTGTAGGCGTCCAGCTGCTTGAAGTCGCCGCTGTCGGCCACTACCGTGGTGAACTGCTTGAGGGATTCGAGTTGGTTCATCGGCCCATTATCCGGCCCGGTGCGGGCTTTGGTCGGTGAGCCAGGTCACGGAGCCAGCTTATGAAACCTGCACAACCGACACGCCATGCCCGGCCAGGCTCAAGCCCACATCGGTACCCACCGGCAGCACATGGGCGAGGTCTGGCGAGGTGACGAAGAGGGCGCCCAGCTCGGTGTCAAAGGTGTACTCAAACAGGCTGCCCAGGTAGGCCGCCTTTGCCAGCCGCCCGGCCAGGCCCGAACCCGGGGGGCCAATGTGCCAGGCCTCGGGGCGGACGGCCACCTTGACGGCGCCCTGAACCATGACCTGGCGCGGTGCAATGCGCAAAGGTCCCAAATGCACCGTGCCTTGTGCATCCGCCGTGGCGGGGAACAACATCGCCTCCCCCATGAAACCGGCGACGAACTCGGTCCTGGGATATTCATACAGGTCCTGCGGGCTGCCAAGCTGCGCAATCACACCATGGTCCATGACGATGATCTGGTCGCTCACCGCCAAGGCCTCGCTCTGGTCATGCGTCACGTAGGCCACCGTCAGCTGCAGGCGTTGCTGCAGCGCGCGGATTTCCTCGCGCATCTCGCGGCGCAGCCGCGCGTCCAGGTTGGACAGGGGCTCGTCGAACAGCAGCACGGCGGGCTCAAGGACCAGTGCGCGCGCCAGGGCCACGCGTTGCTGCTGACCGCCTGAGAGTTCGCTGGGCAAGCGCGAATCAAAACCCACCAGGCCAACGGCCTGCAGCGTGTCCAGGGCGCGCGCCTGGGCTTCAGCCTTGGGTACACCGCTCACATTCATGCCGTAAGCCACATTGGCCAGCACGTCCATATGCGGGAACAGCGCATAGCTCTGGAACACCAGGCTCACATTGCGGTCAGACGGGCCGAGGGTGGTGACGTCGCGCCCATCAATCAGAACTTGGCCGCTGGTGGGCGACTCCAGCCCGGCGATCATGCGCAGCGTGGTGGTCTTGCCGCAACCCGATGGACCGAGGATGGTGGTGAGCGTGCCCCGGGGGACCTCGAAACTTATGCCTTTGACAGCCAGCGGCGTAGATGTGTCAGCGCCGTAGCGCTTGGTGACGTTGCAAAATTCAATGCCTGCCGGGGTGGACGTGCTCATGGCGTACCTTGCAAAATTTTGATCGGCGCCGCAGTGCCAGACTTGCGCCGGCCCAGTTTGCGCTCACCCACCAGCAGCTGGATCAACACAATGGCCAGCGACATCAGCAGCATCAACACCGTGCAATAAGCCAGCGCGACGCCATAGTCGCCATTGCCCACGCGGCCGATGATGTAGGTGGTGGCCAGTTCATTTTCGGCCGTGACCAGGAAGATGACGGCCGACACCGTGGTCATGGCGCGCACAAAGCTGTAGACCAGCGCCGCCACGAGCGCCGGCTTGAGCAGCGGCAACACCACCCTGAACAGCGTCTGCAGCGTGGAGGCGCGCAGCATCAGCGAGGCTTCATCCAGCGACTTGTCCAGTTGCCTGAAGGCCGCTGTACCAGCCCTCACCCCCACAGGCAAGTTCCGGAAGATAAAGCACAGCACGATGATGAGGCCCGTGCCGGTCAGCTCTAACGGCGGCACGTTGAAGGCCAGGATGTAGCTCACCCCCAGTACCGTCCCCGGAATCGCAAAGGCCAACAGTGCCGCAAATTCAAAGAAGCCCTGGCCCTTGAATTGAGTGCGCGCCAGCAGCCAGGCAATCAGCAGGCCCAGCACCGCAGTCACCGGCGCAGCAAGGCCCGCCAGCTTGACGGTGGTGAAGAACGAGTTCCACGCCGTGCCCGCCCACACCATGCCGAACTGGCCCCACTCCACCGCAAACGCGGTTTTGAAGTGATGCAGCGTCAGCGTGTAGTCGCGGCCCCAGGTCTGCACAAACCCGCCCGCAAAGGCGAAGCAGTAAATGACGATGGTGAACGCCATCCACGGCAAGGTGACGGCGTAAATCGTGCGGCGCACGGAGTCCGGCAGCACCATGGCGATGCCCGAGTCCCCCTTGCCGCTCACCGTCGTGTAGTTCTGCTTGCCCAGCAACGCCCGCTGGATGGTGAACACGGCCAGCGCAAACAGTGTGAGGATCCAGGCCAGCGAGGCAGCGCGTCCCTGGTCGTACTGCGCGCCGACGATCGCAAAGAAGATTTCTGTCGACAACACCGAGAACTGGCCTCCCACCACCACCGGGTTGCCGAAGTCCGCCATGCTCTCGATGAAACCGACGAGGAAGGCATTCGCCAGCCCCGGCTTGAGCAGCGGCAGCGTCACGGTGTAAAAAGTCTTGAGCCTGTCGGCGCGCAGCGTCTGGGCAGCCTCTTCCAGGCTGGGCGATACGCCCTGCACCACGCCGCGCATGATCATGAAAGCGATAGGCGTGAAGGCAAACATCTGCGCCACCCACACCCCCAGCATGCCGTAGAACCAGCGTGTGGGCGTGATGTTGAAGGCGTAGTCCAGGAACTGGTTGACCACCCCGGCGCGCCCGAACAGCAGGATCAAACCCAGGCCCACCACAAAGGGCGGCGTGATGATGGGCAGGAACGCCAGCACGCGCAGCGGCGTCTGCCAGCGCAGGGCGCCGCGCTCGGCCATCAAGGCCATCATGGTGCCCAGCACTGTGCTGCCTGCCGCGGTGAGCAGTGCCAGCGCGAGCGTGTTCCACGCCACGCCGCAGCGCACGCCGCCGGCCACGCAGTCCAGCCCCCAGACCCGTGCATGGCCCACCCGCTCATACAGCGCGGCAAGCGACCAGAGCCCTTCTTCATTGAGGAATGCGCCGTACAGCGCCTTGCTGACCGGGTAGGCGATGAATAGCAGCATCAGCACCGCACACACGACCACGCTGGCCGCAACGAACAGGTCACCCTTGAAATATCCGAGCCGTGCAATGCCAAAGGCCGCGAGCACGATGAGCGACATCAGCGCGAGGCTGGCGCCTGCCCCCATGCCGAATTGCTGGATGCTGAGGTCGCCGAAGCTGCGGCCCAGCCATTCAAAGGACCAGCCTTTGGCGCCGATCATGAAGCCGCAGGCTGCAAGGCCCACACTGCCCATCAGGCCACCTGCTATCAACAACTGGCCTTGCTTGCGGCCTGGGAGCAGCGCGAGGCTGCTTGCCGCCATCACCAGTCCGGCCAGGCCCAGCAGCAGCCAGCCACGGCCATGAGAGAAAGCCTGGACCAGGCCGTTGGCCGTTTCAGGCCCGCCAAACAATTGCGGCAACACGCTATACCAGGCGGAGTCCTGGATGGCATACCAGGGCAGCACGAGGTAGGCCAGCAGGCCAGCCACCACCCACGCCCCGATCGCAGCATCGGGCCGCCCGGCTTTGACAGGCGCCCGCGCCGTCCTGTTGGCGGCCCCGGCACGCGAAGGTGCCTGGGTCACTCCGCCAGGGGCAGGCGAGTCTGTCATTTCGGCAGCGAGTTGACGTCCTTCTCCCAGCGCGCGATCAGCCGGCGGCGTTCAGCGCTGGCGCCGTATTTCGCGTAGTCGTAGTTGATGAACTTGATCTTGCGGAAGTCCGGGATGCGCGGGTCCAGCTTGGCCGCCTTGTTGCTAGGCAGCTGAAACTGCTTGGCCGCCGCGCCCATCTCCTGCGCTGCCGGCGTCAATGCCCATTCATAAAACTTCTTGGCCGCTTCCAGATTGCGCGCGCCCTTGATGAGGCTCATCGAGCCGATCTCGGCGCCGGTGCCGTCAGCGGGCGTCACAGTCTCCACCGGGAAGCCCTGCATTTTTTCGCCCGGGCCGTCATGCACAAAGCTGATAGATACAGCCGTCTCGCCCCGAGCCACCGCCTTGATGGGGCCGGTGCCCGAGCGGGTGTACTGGCTCACGTTTTTGTGCAGGCTCTTGAGGTAGTCGAAGGCCTTGTCCTCCCCCATCAGCTGCACCAGCGTGGCGATCATGGTGTAGGCCGTGCCGCTGGACGCCGGGTTGGCGACCTGCACGTCGCCCTTGTATTCGGGCTTGAGAAGATCGGCCCAGACCTTGGGCACAGCCAGCTTCTTTTTGGCCAGCAGTTCGGTGTTGTAGCCAAAACCCAGCGGCCCCGAATAGATGCCCACTGTTTTGTAGCCCGACTGCTGGGCCTGCTGCTGGGCCCAAGGGTGGAGCTGCGCGAGCGAAGGAGATTTGTATTCTGCCGAGAGGCCCTGCTCCGCCGCCTGCAGGTGAGGGTCGCCGGTGCCGCCGAACCAGATGTCGGTTTTGGGATTTTCCTTTTCCGCGATCAGCTGGGCCAACGCCTCACCCGAGCCCTTGAGCGACATGTTGACCTTGACGCCCGTGGTGCGCGCATACACGGTGGAGATCATGTTGCACCACTCGGCCTGCACGGAACAGATGATGTTGACCTGGCCCTGTGCGGCGGCGACAGCAGAGAGCGCCGCCAACGCGGCCCCAAAAATTAGCTTTTTCATGGTGTCCAGAAGTAATTTGATTACGTTCCCAGCTTACAAGAGTGCCGGACACGCAATCCCTAGTGAAAACACCAAGCGCCGATCAGGACGCAGACGCAGTACGCAAACGCAGGACGCTGACCATCTTTGAAACTAAGTTACAGTCTTGAATCAACCCCCATCACAAGCACATGAGTTTTGATCTCGTCCTGTTTGGCGGCACCGGCGATCTTGCATGGCGCAAGCTGATGCCCGCACTTTTCCAGGCCTTCCGCCACGGCACATTGCCGCCAGGCGGCCGCATCATCGGCGTGGCGCGCGACGATCTGTCTGACGCGCAATACCGCGAGCTGATCCAGTCGCGCTTCGACAAAGTAGAGCTGGCCAAGCGTCCGAGCGCCGAAGAGTTCGCGCGCTTTGCGGCGCTGCTGCACTACGTTCGCATGGACTTGTCAAAGCCTGAAGACTATGGCCGGCTCGCCACCTTGCTCAAAGATGCCAATGCCGATACGGTCGTCATGTATGTAGCGACTGCGCCAACGCTGTTCACCACTGTCTGCGAGCAGCTTGCGGTGGCAGGCCTCAACACCCCGCATACCCGCATCGTGCTGGAGAAACCGCTGGGGCATGACCTGGCGTCCAACCGCACGATCAACGAGACAGTGCTGCGCGGCTTTGCCGAGCGGCAGGTGTTTCGCATCGACCATTACCTGGGCAAGCCCTCGGTGCAAAACCTGTTTGCCCTGCGCTTTGGCAACGCGCTGTTCGAGCCGCTGTGGCGGCGCGAGAACATTGCCAACATCCAGATCACCATTGCAGAAGAACTGGGTGTTGAAAAGCGCGGCGCCTTCTATGACAGCACCGGCGCGCTGCGCGACATGGTGCAGAACCACGCGCTGCAACTGCTGTGCGCCATCGGCATGGAGCCGCCCATCAACGCCCACGCCGATGCGATCCGCGACGAGAAGCTCAAGGTGCTGCGCTCGCTCAAACCCTGGACGCCGCAGAGCCTGTCGCAGCACGTGATTCGCGGCCAGTACAGCGCAGGCACCATCGACGGCGTGGCCGTTCCCGCTTACCGCGACGAGCCGGGTGTGAACGCTGAAAGCAATACAGAAACCTTTGTCGCGCTGCGCACCGAGATCGCCAACTGGCGCTGGGCCGGCGTGCCGTTCTACATCCGCACCGGCAAGCGCCTGGCCGACCGGGACGCCGACATCGTGGTGAACTTCCGCCCCGCGCCGCATGCAATCTTCAAGACGCCCGCCGGTGCAGCCAACCAGCTCGTCATCAACCTGCAGCCCAAAGACGGGCTTGAGTTGCACTTGCTGGCGCAAGGCGCCGACAACCGCCGCCAGCAGCAAAGCCTGGCCCCGGTGCAGCTCGACCTGGACTTTGACAAGCGCTTTGGCGCCGAGCGTGTGGGCGCGTACGAGCGGCTGCTGCTGGATGTGATTGACGGGCGCCTCAACCTCTTTGTGCGCAGCGACGAGCAGGAAGAAGCCTGGCGCTGGGTCGAGCCCATCATCGATGTGTGGAAGGCCGATGGCGAAGGCCTGCGCAGCTATGCCGCGGGCACCTGGGGGCCGAGCGCGTCCAGCGCGATGATCGCGCGCGACGGGTACTGCTGGAGCGAGGAATGCTAGACCGCATCAAGGCCTCACTCAGCTCGCTGGCCCCGGCCGAGCAGCGGGTGGGCCGCCTGGTGCTGGCCGACCCGCGCGCCTTTGCCAGCCTGCCCGTGAGCGAGTTGTCGGCACGGGCCCAATGCAGCAAGCCGACCGTGGTGCGCTTTTGCCGCAGCATGGGCTACGACGGCCTGAGCGACTTCAAGCTCAAGCTGGCCGGCAGCGTGAGCGAGGGCGTGCCGTTCATCCACCGCAGCGTGGATGTGGATGACAAGACAGGGGACGTCCTGGTCAAGGTGATCGACAACACGGTGGCGGCATTCCTCAAGTACCGCAATGACGCCAGTACTTTTGCCATCGAGAAAGCAGCGGAGGCCCTGGCCGATGCCTGCAAGACCGGCAAGCGGATCGAGTTTTTTGGTGCGGGCAACTCAGGCATCGTGGCGCAGGACGCGCAGCACAAGTTCTTTCGCCTGGGTGTGCACACCATCGCCTACAGCGACGGCCACATGCAGGTGATGAGCGCCTCCATGCTGCGCCCGGGCGACTGCTTGGTGGTGATCTCCAACTCGGGCCGCACGCGGGACCTGATGGACGCCTGCGACATCGCGCGCAAGAACGGCGCGACCACCATCGTCATCACCGCCAGTGGTTCGCCCCTGGCTGCCGCCGGCAGCATTCACCTCTCGGCCGACCACCCCGAGGGCTATGACCGCTACAGCCCGATGGTGTCGCGCCTGATGCACCTCATGATCATCGACATTCTGGCGACCTGCGTTGCACTGCGGATTGGCGGCAACAAGCTGCAGCCACTGCTGCGCGAGATGAAAAACAATTTGCGCAGCAAACGCTACACCTGAAGACCGATTGGAATCCGCATGAAACACGTTCACGCCAACGGCCTGGCCTTCGCTTACCTGGAACAAGGCACCGGCCCCCTGGTGCTGATGCTGCACGGCTTCCCCGACACGGCGCACACCTGGAGCCACCAGATGCCCGCAGTGGCTGCGGCTGGCTACCGGGTTGTGGCGCCCTTTCTGCGCGGCTACCACCCCACGGCGATTCCGGCCGATGGCTATTACGACAAGGCCACGCTGGCAAGCGATGTGGCCGCGCTCATTCGCGAACTGGGCAGCGGCCAGCCGGTGCACCTGGTGGGCCAGGACTGGGGCGCCATCATTTCCTATGCGGTACTGGCGGCCTTTCCGGAGCTGGTGCGGCGCGCGGTGGTCATGGCAGTGCCGCACCCGGCCGAGGTGGCCAAAAGCATGCTGCAGCCCCGGCATGTGCACCGGTCGTTTCACTGGTGGTTCTTCCAGTTACCTGAACTGCCCGAGCGCGCGCTGCTGGACAACGACGGCGCCTTCATCGACTACCTGTGGACCTACTGGACCAGCCCCGGCCATGAAGACGCGGCGCACATTGCCAGCATCAAGCAGATGCTGGCGCTGCCCGGCGTGTTGACTGCCACCTTGGGGTACTACCGCGCCATGCTGGACCCGGCCAAGGGCGACCCGGCCCTTGCCGACCTGCGCAAGCTGATGGCGCGCGACATTGCCGTTCCGACCCTCGCGCTGTGCGGTGCGGACGACATGCGCGCCGAACTCATGACCGACCAGGGCCGGTATTTTTCGGGTGAGTACCGTTATGAAACGGTGGCGGGGGCCGGGCACTTCCTTCAACGCGAAAAGCCCGCAGAGGTCACCCGGCTCGTGCTTGAGTGGTTGGGGAGATAGCTTGTCATCCCGGGTCAAGCCCGGGATGACGGGTTTTTGGGGCGATGGCAATTGAAGCAAGTGCCAATCGTCCTGGATCCTGCGCCCCGTCTTAAATCCGGCCCTCTTGCACCCCGTGGCAAGCCACCTTGATGCCCTGAATCTCAAGCAGCGAGGGCCGCTCGGTTTTGCAGCGCTCGTTGGCATGCGGGCAGCGCGGGTGAAAGGTGCAGCCCGGCGGTGGATTCAGCGGATTGGGCACCTCACCACTCACCGGTGTGCGCGAGCGCCCGGTGTCATGCATCTTCGGAATCGCGTCCAGCAGCATGCGCGTGTACGGATGGCGCGGGTTGGCAAACAGGTCATGCTTGTTGGCCAGCTCCACCAGGCGGCCCAGGTACATCACGCCCACGTCATCGCTCACATGCCGCACAACAGCCAGGTTGTGCGAGATGAACAGGTAGGTCAGCCCCCGCTCGCGCTGCAGGTCCTTCATGATATTGAGCACCTGCGCCTGCACGCTCACGTCCAGCGCCGAGGTGGGCTCATCGCACACCAGGAATTCCGGCTCGGTCGCCAGGGCCCGCGCAATCGAGATGCGCTGGCGCTGCCCGCCCGAGAACTGGTGCGGGTACTTGACCATGTCCAGCGGGCTCAGGCCCACCGACTTCAGCAGCTCGCCCACCCGCGCCTTGAGGGCTGCCGGGTCGGTGATGATGCCGTGTTCCTTGAGCGGCTCGCCCACAATGTTTTCCACGATCCAGCGCGGGTTGAGGCTCGCATACGGGTCCTGGAAGATCATCTGGATGCGCTTTCGCAAAGCGCGCCCGCCGGGGGTCTTGAAGGTCTTGTGCGCGTCCTGCCCGTCAAAGCTGAGGTTGCCACGTGAAGGCTCATACAGGCCCACCAGCAGGCGCGCCACCGTGCTCTTGCCGCAGCCCGACTCACCCACCAGCGCCAGCGTCTTGCCTTTTTCAATCTCGAAGCTCACGCCGTCCACCGCCTTGAGCGTGACGCGCGGTTTGCCCTCAATGACGCGGTTCAGCCAGGGCGGCGAAACATCAAATGATTTGGCCAGGTCATGGGCCTTGACCAGCGCCGTCATACCCTCGCCTCCGCATGCAGCCAGCAGGCAGCCAGCGTGGCGCCCGCGTCCATCAGGTCGGGCCGCTCGACTTTGCAGCGGTCAAAAACGCGCGGGCAGCGCGGGTTGAAGGCGCAGCCCTTGGGGATGGCGTTGAGCCGCGGCATCGCACCGTCAATCTGGTTGAGCCGCTCGCGGTCCTGGGTGATGTCGGGGATGGCCGCCATGAGGCCACCCGTGTAGGGATGGGCCGGCTTGTTGATGACGTTGTGCACCGGGCCGATCTCTGCGACGCGCCCGGCATACAGCACGGCGACGCGGTCGCAGGTTTCTGCGATCACGCCCATGTCGTGCGTGATCAGCATGACGGCAGCGCCCCGCTCCTTGCACACGCGCTTGAGCAGCTGGATGATCTGCGCCTGGATCGACACGTCCAGCGCAGTGGTGGGCTCGTCGGCCACGATCAGTTTGGGCTCGGCGGCCAGGGCCAGGGCAATTACCACCCGCTGGCGCATGCCGCCGGAGAACTGGTGCGGGTAATGCTCGATGCGCTCGGCTGCCGCCGGGATGCCCGTGTCTTCCAGCAAGCTGATGGCACGCTTGCGCGCCTCGGCCGCCGTCACGGGCAGGTGCGTCTGGATCGTTTCCATCAGCTGGCGGCCCACGCTGTACAGCGGGTTGAGCGAGGTGAGCGGGTCCTGGAAGATGGCGCCGATGCGCCGGCCACGGATGCGCCGCATCTGCTCATAGCCGAGGTTGTCGATGCGCTCACCCTCAAGCAGGATGTGCCCGCCGGCAATCCGGCCCGGTGGCTCCAGCAGGCCGATGATGGCCGCGCCGGTGAGGGACTTGCCGGCGCCGGACTCACCGACTACGCCCAGAATTTCACCCGGCGCGATCGCAAAAGAAATGTCGTCCAGCGCGCGCAGCGTGCCGCGGCGGCTGGGGAATTCGACGATGAGGTTTTTGACTTCCAGGAGGCTCATGAAAAGTGTTTACCTCAGGCGCGGATTGATTGCATCACGCAGCCAGTCGCCCAGCAGGTTCACGCTGAGGGCAATGGCCACCAGCATCGAGCCGGGAAACACGGTGATCCACCAGTTGCCGGAAAAAAGAAACTTGTTACCGACCTGAATCAGCGTCCCCAGGGACGGAGAGTTGGCCGGCGCGCCAACACCCAGAAAAGACAGCGTCGCCTCGGTGATGATGGCAGTCGCCACCTGGATGGTGGCCAGCACCATCACGGGCCCGAGGATGTTGGGCAGCACATGCCCGGTCATGATGCGAAGGGGTTTGACGCCAATCACGCGCGCGGCCAGCACATATTCCTTGTTGCGCTCCACCAGGGTGGAGCCGCGCACCGTGCGCGCGTACTGAACCCAGCCGGTCAGCGAAATGGCAATGATCAGCACGACAAAGGCCAGTGAATCGTTCGCATTAGGAAACAGCGCCCGCCCGACACCTGCGATCAGCAGGGCAACCAGGATCGCCGGGAACGACAGCATCACGTCGCAGATGCGCATGATGACGGCGTCAGTCCTGCCGCCCACAAAGCCGGCCAGCAGACCCAGCGTCACACCCAGCATGACAGAGAGCATGACCGAGGCCATACCCACCAGCAGCGAGATGCGCCCGCCGAACATGAGCGCTGACAGGATGTCGCGCCCCTGGTCGTCGGTACCCAGCATGTACTTGGTGCTGCCGCCCTGGATCCAGGCGGGCGGCAGCATGGCGTCGCCCAGCTCCAGCGTGGCCAGGTCGAACGGGTTGTGCGGCGCCACCAGGTTGGCGAAGATGGCGCAGAACACGCAGATGAAGGCGACAAAGCCCGCCACCATGGCAACGGGCGATGTCCTGAAGCTGTGCCCGACGTCGCTATCCCACGCCCGGTGAAACCATCCTGTCATTGATTGCTGGCTCACTTGACGGTGATGTACTTCCACATCATGCCGTTGTCCGGCCACTGCACGAGCTCGATGTTCTTCTTCGCGCCCCAGTTCAAGGCCTGCTGATGCAGCGGAATGTGGCCGATGTCGTCCTGGTGAATCTTGATGGCCTCATGGATCATCTCGGTGCGCTTCTTGGCATCGGTTTCCGAGGCAACTTTGTCAGTCAGCTCGTCAATCTGCTTGTTGCTGTACGCGCCCAGGTTGAATTGGCCACGGCCGCCTTCGCCGGGGGTAGAGAAGATGGGGTAGAGCACGTTGTGCGCGTCCACAGTGCTGGCTGTCCAGCCAAGCATGTAGAAGCTGGTGTCGCGGCGCAGGATCTTGGGGAAGTAGGTGCCCTTGGTCTCGACTTCCAGCTTGATCTTCACGCCCACACGAGCCAGGTTGGCGGCAACCGCCTGGCAAATCGCGCCGTCGTTGACGTAGCGGTCATTGGGGCAGTTCATCGAAACTTCAAAGCCGTTGGGGTAGCCGGCGTCTGCCAGCAGCTTCTTGGATGCTTCGACGTCGTAGGGCAGGCGCTTGTTCAGGTCCGGTGCGAAACCATTGACCTGTGGCGGAAACATCTGGGCGATGGGCGTTGAGGCGCCGCGCATCACAGTGCGCTTGATGCCTTCCACGTCGATGGCCTGGTAGAAAGCCTGGCGAACGCGCTTGTCCTTGAAGGGATTCTTGCCCTTGACGTTGGAGAACAGCAATTCGTCGCGCTTTTGGTCCATGCCAAGGAAAATCACGCGCAGCTCGGGGCCCTGCATGATCTTGAGCTTGCTGTCGCCCTTCAGGCGCTCGACGTCCTGCACCGGCACCGGCTCCATCACGTCGATCTCACCGGAGATGAGTGCTGAGACGCGCGTTGCGTCGTTGCCGATCACGTTGAAGATGACTTCATCCACGTTGCCTTCAATCTTGCCCCAGTAGTTGCCGTTGCGCACAAAGGTCGTGCGGACGTTGGGCTGGCGCTCGCGGACCCGATACGGGCCCGTGCCATTGGCCCGGAACGACGCGGCGTTCTCGATGCCCTTGCGGCGGTCCACCGGCTTGGTCGCCTGATTGGTCTCGCACCACTTCTTGCTCATCATGTTCCAGTGCACGAACAGCTCGGGCAGGATGGGAAATGGCGCGTTGGTGACGATGTCGACCGCATGGTCGTTGATCTTCTTGACTTCCTTGACCTGGCCCACATAGCTCTTCATGTCGGAGCCATCGCTCTTGGCGCGCTCGTAGCTGAAGATCACGTCGTCAGCAGTGAACGGGGTGCCGTCATGAAACTGCACGCCCTTGCGCAATTCGAAGCGCCAGACCGTGGGGGAGGTCTGCTTCCAGCTCGTGGCCAGCGCGGGTGACAGCTTGTAGTTGCGGTCGCGCATGACCAGGGGTTCATACACGTTTTCATTGACGCTGATCTGCAGCGACTCATTGAGCGAGTGAGGGTCCATCGACAGGGCATCGCCCTGGTTGCCAATTTTCAGGGTGACGGCACCTGCAACAAGGCTGGTGCCTGCAAGCATGCAGCCCATGGCGCCGGCAAGCAGGTTCAGTTTGAATTTCATCTGGAACTCCTCTAAAGAAATGTTAAAAAAAGCAGCTCAATCGGCAGTCAGGGGCATCCATTGCTCGGCCAGGCTTGCATGCAGCGCAGAACCCAGTGGCAGGATGTCGTCGTTGAAATCGTAACGGCTGTTGTGCAGGAAACAGCTGCCTTCGCCGCCTTGGCCGATGCGCATGTACGCGCCGGGCTTGGACTGCAGCATGAAAGAAAAGTCTTCTGCGCCCATGCTTGGCTCCATGTCGCGCACAAGGTGTTCGGCGCCTACCAGGGCCTGGGCGACATCACCAGCGAACTGCGCCTCGTCCGGGGTGTTGATCGTTGCGGGATAGACCCGTTCATAGTGGACGCTGGCGGTGGCGCCCATGCCCAGCGCAATGGCGCTGCACAGCTCGCTCAGCCGCCGCTCTATGTTCGCCTGTACGTCGGCATTGAAAGTGCGGATCGTGCCCACGATGGTGGCCTTGCCGGGAATCACGCTCATGGCGTGCAGATCGCCCGCCTGTATCGCGCACAGGCTGACCACAGCGCTGTCGATCGGCCGCACGTTGCGTGACACGATGCTCTGCACCGCGGTGATGATGTGTGCCGCCACCAGCACGGGGTCGATCGCAAGGTAGGCATGCGCGCCATGGCCGCCGCGCCCGGTGACTTCAATCGTCACCCGGTCTGCCGCCGCCATCATCGGGCCGGCGTTGATCCCTACCGTGCCCGGCTTCATGGCCGGCCAGTTGTGCATGCCGTACACCGCGTCCACCGGAAAGCGCTGGAACAGGCCGTCTTCGATCATGGCCTTGGCGCCGGCAAAGCCCTCTTCGCCGGGTTGGAAGATCAGCACGGCCGTGCCGTCGAAGTTGCGGGTTTCTGCAAGGTAGCGGGCCGCGCCGACCAGCATGGTGGTGTGGCCGTCGTGGCCACAGCCGTGCATCATGCCGGGGGTGGAAGACTTCCAGGCGAAGTCGTTGTGCTCGGTCATGGTCAAGGCATCCATGTCGGCACGCAGGCCGATCATCTTGCCGCTGGTGCTGCGCTTGCCGCGGATCACACCCACCACGCCGGTTTTGCCGATGCCGGTGTGAATTTCATCCACGCCGCATAGCTTGAGTGCCTCGCGCACGCGGCCGGAGGTGTAGACCTCTTCAAACCCCAGCTCCGGGTGGGCGTGCAAGTCGCGCCGCAAAGCGGTGAGCTCGGGATGAAATCTCGCAATGTGCGCGAACGCACGGCCATTGGCCTTCAGGCGCGGTGCCAGCATCAGTGTCCTCCTGCGCTGCTGACGCGCAGCCGCGGGTCGACGACAAAGTACAGCAGGTCGACAACCAGGTTAATCACCACAAAAATCAGCGCGATGAGGCAGAGATAAGCCGCCATCACCGGTACGTCGGCAAAGGTCACTGCCTGGATGAACAACAGGCCCATGCCAGGCCATTGAAAAACGGTTTCGGTGATGATGGAAAAAGCGATGAGCGTGCCCAGCTGCAAGCCGATGATCGTGATCACCGGTACCAGCGTGTTTTTCAGCGCATGGCCAAAGTTGACGGCGCGGTCGGTCAGGCCCCGGGCCCGTGCGAACTTGATGTAGTCGGTTCGCAGCACCTCCAGCATTTCAGCGCGCACCAGTCGCATGATGAGTGTCAGCTGGAAAATTGCGAGCGTGATGGCCGGCAAGACAATATGGTGCCAGCCGTCGCGCGTGAGCAGGCCGCTGCTCCACCAGCCCAGCTTCACCACATCGCCCCGCCCAAAACTGGGCGACCAGCCCAGGATCACCGCGAACACGAGGATCAGCAGGATACCGATCAGGAAAGGTGGCAGGGACACGCCCAGCAACGAGATCGTCATGAAGACCTGGCTCGTGAAACTGCCGCGCCGCAACGCAGCAAATACACCCATGGGAATGCCAATACCGACAGCGAGCATACCTGCGACGGCAGCCAGTTCCAGCGTGGCGGGAAAGCGCTCGCCGATCAGGCGCGACACCTTGGCACCCTGGCGCAAGCTCAGGCCAAATTCACCTTGGGCCGCATTGACCAGGAAGTGCCAGAACTGCACAAAGAAGGGTTGGTCCAGGCCCAGATCCGTGCGCAGTTGCGCAATCTGGTCAGGCTTGGCGTCCTGCCCCAGCAGAAAGACAACCGGGTCGCCCACGTACTGGAACAGCATGAATGCGATGAACGCCACCGCGATCATGACAATCACGGCCTGTATCAGTCGGCGCAGAATAAAAGCAAACATCTAAGTGGGCAACAACATCAAAAGACCTGTTTCATCGTAGCAGAGCAAGCACCGTGCCGACACACGGGTTTGCGTGTAGGAAACAGTCTGGAGTACGTGAAATTGCAGTGATGTCGCCTGCGGACCAAGGCGCTTTGAGTTGAGGCCTCAACGGCTCGAGGCGGATGACCTGGTCAGCCTGACTGGCCCATACCACGCTCGTGCTGTGGAGTGCGTATTGTCACTGTCCGTCATGATGCCGATGGCAACAAGCGCACCGGGTGGCTCTCCAAACGCGCGCTCGTAGTCTTTGCGAATATTGCGTTCGTAGTCGAGCCACTGGTTCAACTGCCGGGGCCCTGATTGCACCACCAGTTTGCGGATGCGGTCGGAACGGGGGTTGATGATCACGCTGTCTGGTTCGCGGTTGTTGCACCAGACGTACATCAAGGTCGCATAGGGCATCTTTTCGCCGGTAAGCGCAAGCGAAAGCTCCGACAGCATTGCGTTTTTGGGCGAAAACCTTGAGCGGTCTCCCTCAAAAGCCAGGACGATCCGCACGGGCGAATCATCAGACTCACGCAATGCCATATCAGCGCCAGCGATGAGCTCGGGGACCTTCCAGGAAAAGCGGACGCTGTCCAGCTCGGCAGGCTCAATACGGACTACGTCGCGCAGCATGCTGGCGGACGATACCGCCATCACGGCCATGGCGTCACGGCCGTCCATGCGGGTGTAGGTGAAGGTAGATGCAACTTTACCTGGGAGCTTGAAGTGCTGCCACGCTGAGGTTTCGGAGGTGTGGGAGGAGCGGGTAGCCCATGGGGTCAGCCTGAGGGCGGCATCGTCCCCGGAGTGGGCACCCGTTGTTGAGCAAGCGACGATCTGCGCAAGCGCGGGAAGCATCAGCAAAAAAGCAAACAGGCGTTTCATACAGCTCTCAACGACCAGCACCTGGCTTGCACCGGTGCTTTTTTGGAATGACATTCTCAACGAAAAAGCCGCCTGATCTTGCGACCAGGCGGCTATGTCTGACTCAATACTGGCTTACGCCAGCATCAAATTAGAAGGAGTGAACCACACCCATACCCAGAACGGAGGGGTTCGTCGGCACAGGGTTGTTACCAACGACGGTGGCGGTGGATGCATTGGCAGCCACTGCATTGACACCGCTCACGCGGCCATAGTCAACATACACCTTGGTGCGCTTGGACAGGTTGTAGCCAGCGAACAGTTCCGTTGCCTTGGCGTTGGTTTCCGTGTTGCGAGCGTACTGCAGGCCAACGTAGAAAGCGCCGATAGGAGCAACGACGCCGACGGAGGCGCCACGGCCGCCACCGGTGCCGGATGTGGAACCGATACCAGCAGACAGCGGGTTAAAGCCCTTGACGCCAGCTGCTTCACGACGGTTGTACGCAGCACCGACCTTGGCCACGCCGAAGTCGTAGGACACGCCCACGGCATAAGCGTCACGCAGAGCGGTCGTGCTCTTCGTCTCGAAAACGATTGCGGCAGCCAGGGGGCCATTCGCGAACGCGCCAGCGACAGTGAAGCGATCCTTGGCGGTGCCAGGAATTGCGAAACCGTTGGCAGCAGCGTTACCCTTAGGCGTCAGGCCCAGACGGCCGGTGAAGCCGCCGAAATTGGGGGTTGCGTACTGGATCTGGGCGCTGCGGCGCGAACTGCCGTACCAGGTCACGGCGGACACGCCAGCGTTAACCAGAGCGGACGAGTAGGAAGTGCCGTTCAAGTCAAACGCACCCATGGTCTTGGCGGCAACGGAGCTCGAACGGCCCAGTTGAACAGCACCGAAACCACCTTCAAGACCAACCCAAGCTTCGCGACCGAAGGCGAGGCCCGTGCCGCCACCCGACAGGTCAATGCCGGAGGACTGCAGGTTGAAGTTGGCCTTCATGCCGCCGCCGAGGTCTTCCGTACCACGGAAACCGATCACTGACGTGCTGTTGAAGCCGTCCTTGACTGCGGATTGAAGCATGTTGCCACCGCCGGTCGACTGAAGCATGTAGCCTTCGCCATTGTTCAGGCCCCAGCTCTGGCCCTTAACTTTACCGATACCGATGTCCAGAACACCGTACAGGGTCACGGACGATTGAGCAGAGGCGACGCCGACAACAGCCAGGGCAGCCAGAGCAACTAGGGATTTTTTCATCATTGCAAGTTTCTCCAAGGTTAAACATAGGGCTCCGGTGCGAGGGGGTCATTCAAGATGCAAGCATCTTTTTGCCCCGCCGGTTCCCCGGGCCAACCTCCCCTTCTGGGAAGTTGTCGTTATTGCACCAGAGCGCGGAGCTAAGCGCAAAGGATTTAACCTGAATAAGGCCAATACGTTGTGCCCCTGCAACAGCTTGTGGACCCTTTGCAACTTACCGCTCTCCAGGAAAATCCTGATGGATTCAGGGCAATCCTCACAGGACCAGGCGACATGGCCCTTACCCTGCAGCAATTGAGTACCGGCGCAATAATTGATGCATGCAAACCTCCCCCGCCGACCGATTCATTGGCAACGTCGATATTGCGCTGCGCACGCTCTTTTCGACCCCCCGGGCAAGCCGTGAGTGCACCACCCTGCCCGAGACAACAACTCACCTGGAAGGCCCCGACAAGGCCTTGTCCGGGGCGCTGATGCGTGTCAACCATGTGGGCGAGGTGTGCGCACAGGCGCTGTATGCCGCGCAGGCCCACGCTACCGCCAGTCCGGCGTTACGGACTCATTTTGAGGCCGCAGCGCGCGAGGAGGCGGACCACCTGGCCTGGACCCGCTCACGGCTGGACGAACTCGGCGCGAGGCCCTCGCTGCTCAATCCGCTGTGGTACGCGGGCGCCTTCGGGCTGGGGCTGATCGCGGGCCGGCTGGGTGATGCCTGGAGCCTTGGTTTTGTTGCAGAAACCGAGCGGCAGGTCGAGGCGCATCTGGACAGTCATCTGGACAGGCTGCCTGTGGCAGATCACGCCTCACGTGCCATCGTTGCGCAAATGAAGGCAGATGAGGCCCGGCATGCGGCAGAGGCAGTAGACGCCGGTGCCAGGCAGCTTCCCGCACCCTTGCGGTCCATCATGGGCGCGGCCGCCAAAGTCATGACAACAACCGCCCACTACATCTGATCGGGTCGCGCGCCCTCTGGGGCGCGGGCGTTCAGGCGTCGATCACGTCAAAGCTGGTGGTGATGGCGGCAGTCTTGGCCAGCATGATGCTGGCGGAGCAATACTTGTCGTGGCTCATCGCGATCGCCCGCTCCACAGCGGTTGCCGGGATGTTCTTGCCCGTCACGGTGAAATGCATGTTGATGGCCGTGAACACCTTGGGATCCACACTGGCGCGCTCAGCTGTGAGCTTGACAGAACATCCCTTGACCTCATGGCGCCCACGCTTGAGGATCAGCACCACGTCATAGGCCGTGCAGCCGCCCGTGCCAGCCAGCACGGTTTCCATGGGCCGGGGGGCCAGGTTCTGACCACCGTTTTCAGGCTTGGTTTCGTCAGGAGCGCCGTCCATGTTGAGGATATGGCCGCTTCCCGTTTCCGCCACGAATCCCATGCCTGACCGCGTTCCAGCGGCCCCCGTCCAGCTCACTGTGCATTCCATTGCTTGTTTCCTGTCTTTCATCAAAAGCGCATCGCGCGGATAAATTACGCTGATAGAGCCAACTCCGTCGCAATCTGATGCAAAACACCATGTTGCGTCGCAGCAAAATCTGGCTACACTGGTCTCAACGCATGACACCATGCACCGATTGTCTCCTCCACCCTCTGAAAAGGTGGATTCAGCCCCGAATCGCAAGGTTCGGGGCTTTTTTCTTCGGCTCCCGGCTCCGTGGTCTCATCGCAGCGCCCTCTATCATCGCGCCTTGAGGGAAAACCATGAAATCTGCACCTGTCAAGCGGCCTGCGCGGCTCAAGCCGGCCGACTATCTCAAAAAAATCCTGACGGCTCGCGTCTACGACGTCGCCGTTGAATCAGCGCTTGACCCGGCTAAACACCTCAGCCGCCGGCTGCACAACAAGGTGCTGCTCAAGCGCGAAGACCAGCAGCCGGTATTCAGCTTCAAGCTGCGCGGTGCCTATAACAAAATGGTCAACCTCAGCCCCGCTCAGTTGGCCAAGGGGGTGATCTGCGCTTCCGCGGGCAATCACGCGCAAGGCGTGGCCCTGAGCGCCCACAAGCTAGGTGCACGCGCCGTCATCGTGATGCCCGTCACCACGCCGCAGGTGAAGATTGACGCAGTCAAAGCCTTTGCCGGCAACAACGGTGAAATCGTGCTGCATGGCGACAGCTATTCGGACGCCTACCAGCATGCCGTGCAAATTGAGAAGAAGCAGGGGCTGACCTTCGTCCACCCGTTTGACGACCCTGACGTCATCGCCGGCCAGGGCACCATTGCGATGGAGATCCTGCGCCAGCACCAGGGGCCACTGGACGCGGTATTTGTCGCCATTGGCGGCGGCGGGCTGATCTCGGGCGTGGCCAACTACATCAAGGCGGTGCGGCCCGAAGTCAAGGTGATCGGCGTGCAGATGAACGACTCCGACGCGATGATGCAATCGGTCGCGGCCGGCAAGCGTGTCACGCTGGGCGATGTGGGCCTTTTCTCCGACGGCACAGCCGTCAAGACCGTCGGCGAGGAAACCTTCCGCATTGCACGCGGCCTGGTGGATGAGTTCATTACCGTCGACACCGACGCCGTGTGCGCCGCCATCAAGGACGTGTTTGTCGACACGCGCAGCATCGTGGAGCCCGCCGGTGCGCTGGCTGTTGCCGCCATCAAGCAGTACATCGCCCTGCACAAGACGCGGGGCCAGACGTATGCCGCCATTTTGTGCGGCGCCAACATGAACTTCGATCGCCTGCGCTTTGTTGCCGAACGTGCTGAAGTCGGCGAGGAGCGCGAGGCGCTGTTTGCCGTCACCATCCCCGAAGAGCGCGGCAGCTTCAGGCGCTTTTGTGAGGTGGTCGGCAACCTGCCGGGCGGCCCGCGCAACGTGACCGAATTCAACTACCGCATCAGTGATGCGGCACGCGCCCACGTGTTTGTTGGCCTGACGACGCAAGGCAAAGGCGAGTCAGCCAAAATCACAGCGAACTTCAAAAAGCACGGTTTTGAAGCGCTGGACCTTACGCATGACGAACTGGCCAAGGAACACATCCGTTACATGGTTGGCGGCAGTTCGCTGCTGGCCCGCGATGAGCGGCTGCTGCGCATCATCTTTCCGGAGCGGCCGGGTGCGCTGATGAAATTCCTTTCAGCCATGCAGCCGGGCTGGAACATTTCGCTCTTTCACTACCGTAACCAGGGCGCAGACTATGGGCGCATCCTGGTCGGCCTGCAGGTGCCTGGGGCCGATGACAGGGTGTTCCGCAAATTCCTCGAGACGCTGGGCTACCCCTACGTGGAAGAAACTGCGAACCCCGCTTACAGGCTGTTCCTGCAGGCATAAACGACCCGGCATGGGTCCCCACACACGTGGCTGGCTTTACTGCACGGCCGCTGCGACGCCCATGCGTTGCGGCTTCTCGCGATTGCGCTTGCCCAGCGAAGCAGGCGATGCGTTCATGCCCGGGCGTCCCGGAACGGGTGGTTGCGTCTGAGGCGGTACCTGCTGCTGCATTTGAGGCTGCCCAGGCACGGGATTCGCCGATGGCGGCGGGACGTAGCGCGTAGGCGCGTTCGGCATCATTCCCGGGACAGACACCACCGGCACCGCGCTGGACGCAGCGCCGGGCTTGGGCATCTCCAGCGTCATGGCGGCCGGCGCTTCCAGCGAAGGCGCCAGCACGGCCACGCGGGGCCCGACGGACTGCAACACGTAGCCTGCATCGACCGCCGCGCCCACGTAATAAGGCCTGGCTGGCTTGCCATCCACAGCAATCAGGGCGGTGCCGGTTCTGGACACGCCCGCCACCACACCCACCAGAGAAAAACGGCCTGAGGCCAGGATTACCGGCGCGGCAACAGCAGGTGCATCCGTGGCACCCAGGAGGCGGGCGACCTTCAGCGAATCCACGGGTACGGCCATGGCTGAAGACACCACAGTCGCCATGGGGGCGGCTGGTGCACCGCCCAGCTTGAGCCCCCAGTACGCTACGCTGGCGGCAGCAAGCCCCCACGCCCCTGTGGTGACAAGTCGTAAGGCCCACCTGCTTTGCGGATTCATCAGCATGTGGCGATTATCATTCAGCGCAGAACCTGACTCACCCGGCTTTCCTCATGAAACTCACCTCTTTCTCCCGGCACCGCGGCTTTACCCTGATCGAACTGATGGTGGTGCTCGTCATCATCGGCGTGCTGGCCGCTTTGATCGTGCCCAATGTGCTGGACCGCGCCGACGATGCACGCTCCACCGCAGCCAAGACCGACGTGAACAATGTGATGCAGGCGCTCAAGCTCTACCGACTGGACAACCAGCGTTACCCGACGGCGGAGCAGGGCCTGCAGGCTTTGATCACCAAGCCCTCCAGCGGCCCGATCCCGCCCAACTGGAAGCCCTACCTCGACAAGCTGCCCAACGACCCGTGGAGCCGTCCCTACCAGTACCTGAATCCCGGCATCAAGGGCGAGATCGACGTCATGTCCTTCGGCGCCGACGGACAGCCCGGCGGCGAGGGCAAAAATGCTGACGTCGGCAGCTGGCAGTAGCCCGATTCGTTCCGGCGGCTTCACGCTGCTGGAACTTCTGATCGTCATCGCCATCATGGCCATCGCCAGCGCGGGCGTGAGTTTTGCGATGCGGGACTCCTCCCAAACCCAGCTCGAGCGTGAAGCACAGCGGCTGGCGGCATTGCTTGAATCGGCCAGGGCGCAGTCACGTTCCAGCGGCGTTCCCGTGCGGTGGCGGGCCACTGAGCAGGGTTTTGCGTTTGATGGCCTGCCTGCGGGCGCGCTGCCGCGCAACTGGATGGCGCCAGGGGTTGTTGCGCAAGGGACGGGCGAGGTGGCCGGCCCGCCAAGCCTGCAGCTCGGGCCTGAGCCCATCATCGGCAAGCAGACCATCACCCTGAGTGCGGGCTCGCCAAGCCGGTCACTGCGTATCACCACCGACGGGTTGCGGCCCTTTTCCGTCCAGCCGCTGGCGCCGTCCTGATCATGCGGCCCCGCGCCAGCCACAAGCCGCCCGGCCCCTGCGCATGCGCCCCGTTGCGGGCCAGCCGCCAAGCCGGATTCACCTTGATTGAAGTTCTGGTCGCCCTGGGCATCGTCGCCATCGCGCTCACGGCCGGCCTGCAGGCCACCGCCGGCCTCACACGCAACGCCAACCGCCAGTCGGATGCCCTGCTGGCCCATATCTGCGCCGAGAACGAACTGGCCAAAACACGTCTGACCCGCCAAATGCCAGATGTAGGCGAGTCCACCGTCCCCTGCCAGCAAGCCGGCGCCAATTTCACGGTGGCGGTATCTGTGGCACCCACACCCAACCCGAGTTTCAGGCGGGTGGACGCGCAGGTGTTTGACGGCACCTCGCCGATCCTGCGAATTTCCACGGTGGTGGGTCGTTACTGATGCGCGCCGCCCCTTCAACCCGCCCGCGCGGCTTCACCCTGATCGAGCTGATGGTGGCGATATCCGTGATGGCCTTGCTGGCCATCCTGAGCTGGCGCGGCCTGGACGGCATGGCGCGTGCGCAGGCGCAGACCCAGACCCGGGCCGACGAAGTGCTCACCTTGCAGGCGGGCCTGGCCCAGTGGGGCGCCGACCTGGACGCCGTGGTGCAGATCCCGCAGGTCAGCGCCATCGACTGGGACGGCCGGGCCCTGCGCATGACCCGGCGCAGCACCACCGGGCCATCCGAAGGCCTGCTCGTCGTGGCCTGGGCCCGCCGCCGCATCGACGGCGCCGGCAAGTGGCTGCGCTGGCAGTCTCCGCCGCTGCGCTCGCGTGGCGAACTGCAGCAGGCCTGGGACCGCGCCGCGCTGTGGGCGCAAAACCCCGGCGACGAAGAGAAAAAGCACGAAGTCGTCATCACAGGCCTGGATGAATGGCAGATCTTCTACTTCCGCTCGGACGCCTGGACCAACCCGCTGTCCAGCGACGCTGCCTCCCCCGCACTCAACCCGGCCATTGCGCAAGCGGTCAATATCTCGACCATCCCTGACGGGGTGCGGTTGATCCTCACGCTGCCCACCGGCCAGGCCCTGAGTGGCGTCATCACCCGGGACTGGGTACGCCCGACGATGGGGGGCGGCAAGTCATGAGTCGCGCGAGCCTGCCCCGCCCGCAACACGCAGGCAAACGCGCTGCGGATGCTGGCGCCGCCGGTGCAGGCGCCGCAAATGCAGGCGCACGCGTCAGGGGCCAGGCCGGCGCCGCTCTGCTCGCCGCAATGCTCACCGTCACACTGGTCGCGACATTCGCCTCGGCAGCCATGTGGCAGCAGTGGCGAAGCGTCGAAGTGGAAGCCGCCGAGCGCCAGCGGGTACAGGCTGCCTGGGTGCTGACCGGCGCGCTCGACTGGGCTCGCCTGATCCTGCGCGAAGACGGCCGCGCCGGCGGAGCCGACCACCTGGCCGAGCCCTGGGCGGTGCCACTGGCGGAAGCGCGCCTGTCCACCTTCCTGTCCGCTGACAAGCCGGGCACTGGCGACACCACCGAGAACGCGACTGAAGCCTTCATGTCCGGGCAAATCAGTGACCTGCAGGCCCGCATGAATATCTTCAACCTGGTGGATGGCGGACGCGTGTCGCAGCCGGCCCTCAACGCCTTCTCCAAGCTCTTTGACCTGCTGGGCCTGCCGCCGCAGCAGTTGGGTGCACTGGCCGAGAACCTCAGATTTGCGGCCGACGCCAGCCCCGACAACGGCTCCCGGGCCTTTGCCCCGCTGATGCCGCAGCGGCTGGAGCAGCTCACCTGGCTGGGCCTGTCGCCTCAAACAGTGGCCATCCTGCAGCCCTACGTGGTGCTGCTGCCCACGCGTACGCCGGTGAACATCAACACCGCGTCAGCCGAGGTGATCTACGCCAGCGTGCCCGGCCTCGACCTGGCCGACGCCCAGCGCATGGTGACCGAGCGCGACCGCGCCTATTTCCGCACCGTGGCCGAGGCCGCCAAGCTGGTGGGCGACATAGCGGGCCAGCTTGGCGAGGGCCAGTTGAGCGTCGCCACCCGCTTCTTTGAAGTACGGGGCCGGTTGCGGTTGGAAAACACCTTGGTGGAAGAGCGTTCCGTCGTCCAGCGCGACGGCCTGGACGTCAAAACCCTCTGGCGCGAACGTGGTGTTCTCCCTCCGTTGCAGCCGACTGCTGCAGCCGACGCAGCCGCGCGATAGGTAACGTACCCTACCGGACAGAAAACGAAAGTTATCGCGCCGGGCCGTCACGAAGAGAGACAACAGCATCTCTCTACAATGACACACGCCAATGACCACGCTGATCGTCACCCTCCCCCTGCAGCCCGCCGGCCCGGCCACGGAATACAGCTACGTCCTCACGCCCGACGGCCGCACACTGGCTGACCACGCAAGCGCCCCAGCCGCCCTTTTGCCCCAACCCACCGGCGAAACGGTGGCCGTCGTGCCGGCCCGCGCCCTGTCGTGGCATGAGGTGCATCTGCCCAAGGGCAGCACCTCCAGCGCCACCCGGCTGCGCGCCGTGCTGGAAGGCCTGCTGGAAGAGCGCCTGCTGGACGAGCCTGAAACCCTCCACTTTGCCCTCGCTCCCGGCGCCAAAGCCGGCGCCACGGCCTGGGTCGCCGTGTGCGACCGTGCGTGGCTGCGCACCGCCATGCAAACCCTGGAGGCCGCCCAACGCCGCGTTTCCCGCATCGTCCCCGAATTTGCGCCCGACATACCCGGCGCCGGCGAGCTGGCGCTTCACGTCACCGGCGAGCCGCTGGAGGCCTGGCTGATCACCACCCACAGCGGCGGCGTGATCTGCATCCCGCTCAGCGCCTCCGTCATGCCGCTGGCCCTTGCCGCTGACAACGGGCTGCCTGAAGACACGAGCGTCATTGCCGAGCCCGGCGTCGCCGCGCTCGCCGAACAAATGCTCCAGCGCAAGGTCACGATCCGCCAGGCCGCGCAGCGCTACCTGCTCGCGGCCCAGTCCGGATGGGACCTGGCGCAGTTTGATATGGCCTCCACCGGCGGCTCGCGCGCCTTCAAGAAAATTGCAGCCCAGTGGCGCGACCTGCTGTCCGCGCCCCAGTGGCGCGCCGCGCGCTGGGGTGTGGCGGTGCTGGTGGTGGCCAACCTGCTGGGGCTCAATGCCTGGGCCTGGAAAGAGCAGTCGGCGCTCGCAACCAAACGCGGCGACGTGCGCAACGTGCTGACGCAAACCTTCCCGGGCGTCAAAGTGGTGGTGGACGCGCCGGTGCAAATGGAGCGCGAAGTCAGCATGCTGCGCCAGGCTACAGGCGCGGCGTCGGGCAGCGATCTTGAATCGATGCTGAGTGCCCTGGGCGTAATGGCGCCGCCCGGCCGCTCCATCAGTGCGGTGGAATTCTCCGCTGGCGAGGCCCGCATCAGGGGCCTCACCCTGAGCGGCCAGGAAGCCCCCGGCGTCGTCGGCGGCATGCGCGGCCTCGGTTATGCGGCCCGCAGTGAAGGCGACAGCCTCGTGGTCCGCCAGGAGCTTGCACGATGAGGCTGCCGTACCAGTTACAAGCCCGATGGGCCAGCCTGGCCCCGCGCGAAAAGTCGCTGGTGATTGGTGCCACCGTGCTCGTCGCCCTGGCGCTGATGTGGTGGGTCATCATCGGCCCGGCCGTGCAGACGCTGCGCGCCGCGCCCGAGCAGCATCGCGCGCTGGATACGCAATTGCAGCAGATGAAAAGCCTGGCCGCTCAAGCCCAGGCCCTGCAGTCGCAGCCCAAAATCAGTTTCGATGAAGCCCTGCGCGCGCTGGAAAGCACAACCAAACAGCGCCTGGGCGCCAGCGCGCAGCTGAGCGTGGTGGGCGAGCGCGCCACCGTCACCCTGCGCGGCGTGCCGGCTGACTCCCTCAGCCAGTGGCTGGCCCAGGCCCGCATCAATGCCCGCGCGCTGCCGGCCGAGGCACGGCTCACGCGTAACCCGGCGCCGGGCAGCAGCAGTTGGGACGGCACGCTGGTCCTCAGCCTGCCGCCACGCTGATGCTGAAGGGCTTTGCTTGGCACGGCTGAAACCCAAACGGCCTTACGGCCAGCCCTGGCTATGGGCGGCATCGGGCGCCTTGGCCGGCCTGCTGATCGCCCTGATCCTGTTCGCGCCCGCCCGCTGGCTTGCGGGCGTTGTAAACATCGCCACATCCGGACACCTCCTGCTCGCCCAGCCACGAGGCACCGTCTGGAACGGCACGGCCCAGCTGGTACTGGCCGGCGGCGCCGGCAGCCGTGACGCGGCCGCCCTCCCCGGCGAACTGCGCTGGCAGTTGCGGCCGGCCTGGCTCGGCCTGTCAGCGCGCATCGAGCTGCCCTGCTGTACCCCCCAGCCAGTGGAACTGCGCGTAACGGGCAGCCTGAGCGGTGCGCGCCTCGTGGTCGCTGATGGCAACTCAAACTGGCCCGCCGCCGTGCTGACAGGCCTGGGTACCCCCTGGAACACGTTACAACCCGAGGGCCGTCTAAGCCTCGCCACGCAGGGCCTTTCAGTAGAATGGATTGAAGGGCGGCTCATCATGGCTGGGCGCGCCCAGCTCGAGGCGCAACAGCTTTCCTCGCGCCTGTCGACGCTCCGGCCCATGGGCAGCTATCGCTTCACCCTCAACGGAGGCACTACGTCCACGCTCTCGCTCGAAACGCTGGAAGGCAGCCTGCAACTCACCGGCAGTGGCCGCTGGGTGGGCTCGCGCCTGCGCTTTGACGGCGTCGCCACGGCAGCGCCAGAGCGTGAAGCCGCGCTGGCCAATCTCCTGAACATCATCGGGCGGCGTAATGGCCCCCGCTCCATCATTACCGTGGGTTAGGCCCTATCCATGAAACACCGTCTTGCCGTTCTTTCCCTTGCCGCCAGCGTCCTGCTGGCCGGCACCGGCGCCACCTTCGCCCAGCGCGCGGGCGAGCCGATCACGCTGAACTTCGCAAATGCCGAAATTGAAGCCGTCGCGCGCGCCATGGCCGCCATCACCGGGCGCAACGTGGTGGTGGACCCGCGCGTCAAGGGCACGATGAACCTGGTCACCGAGAGGCCGGTGCCGCCGTCGGTGGCGTTCAACCAGTTCCTCGCCACCCTGCGCCTGCAAGGCTATGCGGTGGTGGAAGCCGGCGGGCTCTACAAGATCGTGCCCGAGGCGGATGCGAAGCTGCAGGGCGGCTCGGTTTCCATCTCGTCGTCGGGCACGGCCACGGGCGGCGCCAACCAGATCGTCACGCAGATATTCCGGCTCAACTATGAAAGCGCCAACAACCTGGTGCCGGTGCTGCGCCCGCTGATCAGCCCGAACAACACCATCAACGTCAACCCGGGCAACAACTCGCTGGTCATCACCGACTACGCCGACAACCTGCAGCGGCTGGCCCGCATCATCGCAGCGCTCGATGTGTCGAACGCGACGGATGTTGAAATCATCCCGCTCAAATACGCGCTGGCGGCCGACCTCGCGCCGCTGGTGACGCGGCTGGTGGAAGCCTCCGGCACGGGCGCGGCGCCTGCTGGCCAGGCCGATACCTCGTTCAAAACCACCATCATTGCCGAGCCGCGCAGCAATGCGCTCATCACCCGCGCGGCCAACCCGGCGCGGCTGGCGCTCGTGCGCTCGCTGGTTGACAAGCTGGACCAGCCCACCTCGCAGAATGCCTCGGGCAACATCTATGTGGTCTACCTCAAAAATGCTGACGCCACCAAGCTGGCCGTGAGCCTGCGCGCGGCATTGGCCGGCAATTCAGCTGCCGGCGGCATCGTCTCCACACCCTCCACGCCCAGCACGCCCACCAGTGGCAGCGGCGCCAGCGCGGCTTCGGCAGCGCTGCAGGGAAGCGCGCAGCCCTCAACAGGCGGGCAGATCCAGGCCGACCCTGCAACCAACTCGCTCATCATCACAGCGCCCGAGCCGCAATACCGCCAGCTGCGCGCCGTCATTGACAAGCTCGACGCCCGCCGCGCGCAGGTCTTTGTGGAAAGCCTGATCGCCGAAGTGAATGCCGACAAGGCCGCCGAGTTCGGCATCCAGTGGCAGGGCGTGGCCAATGCAACGGGCGCTAACGTGGGCCTGCTGGGCACCAACTTCAGCATAGGCGGCGCCAACATCTTCTCGCTGGCCACGCAGGCGGCATCGGGCGGCGCCACGCCTTCCACCGGCGCCAACCTGGGCGTCGTACACAAAACCAATGGCGTCTACGTGTTGGGCTTTCTTGCGCGCTTTTTGCAAAGCAATGGCGACGGCAACATCCTGTCCACCCCCAACCTGCTGACGCTGGACAACGAGGAAGCAAAAATCGTCATCGGCCAGAACGTGCCCTTTGTCACCGGGCAGTACACCAACAGCAATGCCGGCGGCTCGGGCTCGGTCAACCCGTTCCAGACGATTGAGCGCAAGGACGTGGGTCTCACGCTGCGCGTCAAGCCGCAGATCAGCGAGAACGGCACCGTCAAGCTGCAGATTTTCCAGGAGGTCTCCAGCGTGCAGGCCTCGTCGGTCAACTCGGCCACCGGCCTCATCACCAACAAACGCTCGATCGAGTCCAATGTGCTGGTCGACGACGGCGCCATCGTGGTGCTGGGCGGCCTGCTTCAGGACGAATACTCCGGCAACCAGGAAAAGGTCCCGGTCCTGGGCGACCTGCCATTGTTCGGGAGCCTCTTCAAGAGCGAAACCCGCAGCCGCCGCAAGACCAACCTGATGGTGTTCCTGCGGCCGGTGGTGGTGCGCGACGCTGGCGCGAGCGACACGCTGTCGATGGACCGCTACGAACTCATGCGGCTGCAGCAGCTGCAGGCGCAGCCGGTGCCCAGCACAGCCATACCGGTGAACGAGGCGCCCGCGCTGCCCCCACTGTCCGACCTGCGCGGCGCGCCCCGGGTGGCGACGCCAGGCACACCCCTCAGGTAAGTACGGCCCATGCGCTACCCCCTGCCCTACGGCTTTGCCCGCACCCACCAACTGCTGCTGGAAGACGACGGCCAGGACTTGACGCTCTGGCATGGCGACGGCCCCGCGCAAAGCGCCTGGGCCGAGGTCATGCGCAAATACGCGGTGCGCACGGTGCAGCAGGCCCGCACGGCGGAACTGGCCCAGCGCATCAGCGCCGCCTATGCGCAGGGCGAGTCCAGCGCGGCGACGGTGGTGAGCGAAGTCGAGAACGACGCCGACCTGTCCCGCATGATGCAGGACCTGCCTGCAGTGGAAGACCTGCTGGAAACTTCGGACGACGCGCCCATCATCCGCATGCTCAACGCGCTGCTCACGCAGGCTGCGCGCGATGGGGCGAGCGACATCCATATCGAACCGTATGAAAGGCACTCCAGCGTGCGCTTTCGCGTGGACGGCACCTTGCGTGAGGTCGTGCAGCCCAACCGCGCCCTGCATGCGGCTTTGATCTCGCGCTTGAAAATCATGGCCGAGCTCGACATCTCGGAAAAGCGCCTGCCGCAGGACGGCCGCATCTCCCTGCGCATCGGCACGCGCGCGGTGGACGTGCGCGTCAGCACCCTGCCAAGCGCCCACGGCGAGCGCGCTGTGCTGCGCCTTCTGGACAAGAGCGGCGCCAAGCTGAGCCTGGAATCAGTCGGCATGGAAGGCGAAGCGCTGCGCCGCTTCGTCAACCTGATCGCGCAGCCGCACGGCATCATCCTCGTGACCGGCCCGACCGGTTCGGGCAAGACCACCACGCTGTATGCGGCGCTCAGCCGGCTGGACACGAGCAGCGCCAACATCATGACGGTGGAAGACCCGATTGAATACGAACTGCCTGGCGTCGGCCAGACCCAGGTCAACGCAAAAATCGACTTGACCTTCGCCAAGGCCCTGCGCGCCATCCTGCGCCAGGACCCGGACGTCATCATGATCGGCGAGATCCGCGATTTTGAAACCGCGCAGATCGCCATCCAGGCCTCACTCACCGGGCACCTGGTTCTGGCCACCCTGCACACCAACGATGCAGCCAGCGCCGTGACGCGTCTGACCGACATGGGCGTGGAGCCCTTCCTGCTCAGCTCTTCGCTGCTGGGCGCGCTGGCCCAGCGCCTGGTGCGCAAGCTGTGCGTGCATTGCAAGGTGGAAAACAACGGCACCTGGACGGCACCAGGCTGCAGCCACTGCAGCATGTCTGGCTACCAGGGCCGCAGCGGCGTGTTCGAGCTGCTGGTCACGGACGATGCGATCCGCGCGCAGATCCACAACCGGGCGTCTGAAGCCGAGATCCGGGACGCGGCGCTCAAGGCCGGCATGACACTGATGCGCGACGACGGCGAGCGGCTGGTGAACAGCGGCATCACCTCGCGTGAAGAGCTGGTGCGCGTGACGCGCGATTAAACGCTTTTCCATGCCGCCCACCACCTTCCGAAGCATCCCGCTTTCTTGAGCTTTCCCCATGCCCGCCTATACCTTCGAAGCACTGGACGCCCAGGGCCAGACCCGCAAGGGCGTCATGGAAGCTGACACTGCGCGTGCGGCGCGTGGCATGCTGCGCGCGCAGGCGCTGGTGCCGTTGGCAGTCGAGGCTGTGACGTCTGGGGGCACGAGCGGCGAGGCCGGCTTCAGCCTCAACCGCAAGCTCTTTGTCAGCCGCGTCTTCAACGCCACCAACCTGGCCATCTGGACGCGGCAGGTCGCAGGCCTGGTGTCTTCAGGCCTGCCCCTGGAGCGCGCACTCACGGCGTTGACGGACGAAGCCGAGGACGAGCGCCAGCGCAACCTGGTGGCCGCCCTGCGCGCGGAGGTGAATGCCGGTGCGACCTTTGCCAAGGCACTGTCGCAGCACCCCGGCGAGTTCTCTGACATCTACATTGCCGTCATCGGCGCGGGCGAGCACAGCGGCAACCTGGGCCTGGTGCTGGAGCGGCTGGCTGACGACCTGGAAGAGCGGCAGGCCCTCAAGTCCAAGCTGATCGGCGCGGCGCTGTACCCGGCCATTGTGACCCTCGTCGCGATCGTCATCGTGCTGTTCCTCGTGGGTTATGTGGTGCCGCAGGTGGCCAATGTGTTTGCGGGCAGCAAGCGGGCCCTGCCGTTCCTGACGGTGGCCATGCTGGCTGTGAGCGGCTTTGTGCGCGACTATGGCTGGATGGTGCTGGGCGTGGTGGTTGCCGGCGTGGTGCTGCTGCGTTATGCACTCAGGGGAGAGGCGTTCCGCCAGCGCTTTGATGCGGGCTGGCTCAACCTGCCGATCATCGGCAAGCTCTCGCGCGGCTACAACGCGGCGCGCTTTGCCAGCACGCTGGCGATGCTGGCCGCGGCGGGCGTACCCATCCTCAAGGCCCTGCAGGCGGCAGCCGAAACGCTGGGCAACCGCGCCATGCGGGCCGATGCAATGGACGCGCTGGTGCTGGTGCGCGAAGGCGCGCCGCTGGCCTCCGCCATAGCGCAGAAAAAGCGCTTTCCCGGCCTGCTGGCGATGTTTGCCCGGCTGGGCGAGCAGACCGGCACCTTGCCGTTGATGCTGCAGCGCGCTGCCGCGCAACTCTCCACCGAAGTGCAGCGCCGCGCCATGCAGCTGGCCACCATCCTTGAGCCGCTGCTGATCGTTGCCATGGGTGGGGTAGTGATGCTGATCGTGCTGGCCGTGCTGATGCCGATCATCCAGCTGAATCAGCTCGTTAAATGAAGTCAGGAGTTGCATCATGGCGGTGACCCTCGACGGCCAGCTGGTCGTAGCGATCTCCTCCCGCGCGCTGTTTAATTTCGAGGAAGAAAACAAGGTTTTTGAGCAGGGTGACGACCGGGCTTATATGAAGCTGCAGCTTGAACGGCTGGAGCAGCCGGCCACACCGGGCGTGGCGTTCTCGCTGGTGAAAAAGCTGCTGGCCTTC
Organism: Ramlibacter sp.; assembly: GCA_014376765.1. Lineage (GTDB taxonomy): Bacteria > Pseudomonadota > Gammaproteobacteria > Burkholderiales > Burkholderiaceae_C > JACMQX01. The sequence continues at coordinate 33,240 of JACMQX010000021.1, forward strand.
AACGATGCCCCGACAGCTGAAGGCGAAGCGAAGCAGCGTGTTGAAGTGGTCATCCTCTCGCGCAACGACCCGGTATCGGGCATGCGCGTGTTCCGCTCCGCGCAGCACTACGGCCTGCAGATCCAGCGCGGCAGCTTCACGCGCGGCCAGCCGCCCTGGCGCTACCTCAAGCCGCTCAATGCCAATTTGTTTTTGTCCACGCACCTGAGCGATGTTCGCGCCGCGCTGGAGGCGGGTGTACCGGCCGCGCAGGCCTACCCGCTGTCGGTGCACGCCAGTGAGGCCTATCCCAACGAGGTTCGCATCGCGTTTGACGGTGACGCGGTGCTGTTTTCTGACGAGGCCGAACGGGTCTATGCGGCTGAGGGCTTGTCGGCCTTCCAGCAGCACGAAAAAGACAAGGCCACCCTGCCGCTGTCAGCCGGGCCCTTCAAGCCGCTGCTGGCGGCGCTGCACCGCCTGCAGCAAGAGGGCACGCCTGCCATGCGCATCCGCACTGCGCTGGTCACGGCCCGCAGCGCGCCGGCCCACGAGCGCGCCATCCGCACGCTGATGAACTGGAACATTGAAGTGGATGAAGCGATGTTTCTGGGCGGCCTGCCCAAAGGCGAGTTCCTGCGCGAGTTCGCGCCGGACTTTTTCTTTGACGACCAGACCGGGCACGTGGATTCGGCGGCCCTGCATGTGCCGTCCGGGCATGTGGTGAGCGGGGTAAGGAATAGTTGAGCGAGTTCACGCAGCAATGAGGGTCAGATCCAGATTCAGGACGATGACCTTTCCGGCGTGCGCGGTGATGAACGAAATTTGGCTCTGACCCTCATTGCGGTTCGGAGCGGGGTGGTTTTTCTCCGGCTGACACAGTAATCGGGGTCAGAGTCCAATTTCGTTGGGCGTTGTTTTGCTCCGTCGAGATGCTTGTCCTGAATTGGAATCTGACCCCAATTACTGACCCCAATTCCTTCCAGCGCCGGAGGCGGTCACCTCCAGAACTATCAAATCCCCATCTGCCGCGCAGCCAGCTCTTTCATGATCTCTTCCGCTCCGCCGCCAATCATCATGACCTTGACCTCGCGGTAGATGCGTTCGCTGCGCGTGCCGCGCATGTAGCCCATGCCGCCCAGGATCTGCACGGCCTGGTCGGCGCAGAACTGCATGGTCTGTGTGGCGTGGTTCTTCAGCATGCACACCTGGGCCACCCACTCAGCACCCTCATCCCCCGCGTCCATGCGCGCTGTGATGGCGTTCAGCCAGGCGTCGGTGGAGCTGATGCGCATCTGCATGTCCACCAGCTTGTGGCGGATCACCTGGCGCTCGACCAGGGCGGCGCCAAAGGTTTTGCGCTGGCGGCTCCAGTCCAGCGCCTCATCAAAGCAGGCCTGCGCAAAACCCAAAGCCATGGCGGACATCGCCACCCGCTCGCCGTTGAAGTTGGTCATGATGATGCGAAAGCCGCTACCCTCCTCGCCCAGCAGGTTGCCTGCCGGCACGCGCACCTCATCAAAGCGCAGGTGCGCCGTGTCCGAACACCACCAGCCCATCTTCCTGAGCTCGCTGCGAGACAGGCCGACTGCATCTCCGGGCACGACGATCATCGACACGCCGTTCGCACCTCTTGCGCCGCCATTACCCGTGCGCGCAGCCACAGTGATCCAGTCCGCGCGCATGCCGGAGGTGATGAACACCTTCTCGCCGTTGATGACCCACTCATTGCCCTCAAGCCGGGCCGAGGTCTTGAGCCCCGCCACATCCGAGCCGCCGCCCGGCTCGGTGACGGCGAGCGCCGCGATTTTCTCGCCGCGCAGCACCGGCGGGATCACCTGTTGCACCAGCGCCGGCGAGCCATGGTGCAGCACTGGCGGCAAACCGATGTTGTGCGAGAACAGGCTGGCCATGATGCCGCCGCTGCCGCCGTAGCGCGCCAGCGCAATCGACACCGCATTGCGCAGCGCCTGCGTCGCGGGTATGCCGCCCAGCGACTCGGGGTAGCCCATGCCCAGCAGCCCGGCTTGCGCGGCCTTGCCATACAACTCGCGCGGGAAGGTGGCGGCTTCATCCCAGTCGTTGATGAACGGCGCGATCTCTTTCCCTGCAAAGCGCCGCGCAAGGTCGTACATTGCGCTCACGTCTTCATTCAGTTGAAGAGTCATACAGCCTCCAGCGTCACCAGCACCTGGCCGGGCGCGACCTGCTGGCCTGCCTCCACCGCCACACCAGCCACCACGCCAGCGCGCGAGGCCGCCAGGGAATGCTCCAGCTTCATCGACTCGACGATCACCAGCACATCGCCCTGCGCCACCGTGTCCCCCGCTGCGACCTTGACGGCGATGAGCTTGCCGTTGAAGGGCGCGCGCAGCTCGCGCCCGGCCGCGCTGCCACCAGCGCCGGCAGGGGGATCGAAAGAGGCGTCATCGATAAAGATGTCGGTACCGGCTTGCTGCGCGTGCCAGCGTGTGCCGTCTACCCGCACTGCGACCACGCCATGCGCGGCCTGCGCGCTACTCATGGCGACATCCACCAACTCACCGCGATGCCGCAATCGCACAGGGCGCGGGAAGGTGCAGGCCAGTGAATGCGCCAGCCGCCCTTCACCGCCAAAGACCACGCCCAATCCGCACGTCATGCGCGCATCACGCTCGGCGTCCAGCAACTGCGCACGGATGGCGTCCCCGTGCTGCTCCAGAAACGGAATCAGTGCCTCTCCCGCGCGAAACACCGGGTGGCGCAGGCAGGCAGCCAACAGCGCGCGGTTGGTCGGAAGGCCCAGCAGCTGCAATTCATCCAGCGCAGCAGCCAGGCGGTCCATCGCCTCATCCCGCGTGGCCGCGTGCACCACCAGCTTGCCGAGCATCGAGTCATACCAGTTTTGAACCTGCAGCCCCTCAAACAGCGCATGGTCAAAGCGCACCCCGGCAGGCGCAGAAAAGCGGCGCACCGTGCCGGTGTGCGGCGTGAAGCGCTCGTCCTCGGCGCACAGGCGTACCTCCACCGCATGGCCCCTGAACTGAACCTGCTCCTGCCTGAGCGGCAGCGGCTCGCCGCTGGCCACGCGCAGTTGCCACTCGACCAGGTCCAGCCCGGTCACGGCCTCGGTGACAGGGTGCTCGACCTGCAGCCGCGTGTTCATCTCCATCAGGAAAAACTCATGGCCTTCCACCAGAAACTCCACTGTCCCCGCGCCCACGTAGCCCGCCGCCTGCGCCAACTCCACCGCGCACCGGCACATGCGTTCGCGCAGGGCGGGCGTGACGGCCGGGCTGGGCGTTTCTTCAATGATCTTCTGGTGGCGCCGCTGCACCGAGCAGTCGCGCTCACCCAGGTGAATGCAGTGGCCGTGCGCATCGGCAAATACCTGAACCTCGACATGGCGGGGCGACAGCAGCGCGCGCTCCAGCAACAGCTCGCCCGAGCCGAAGGCCGACTGCGCCTCGCTGCGCGCGCTTTGCACTGCCGCCTCGAGGTGCGCCATCCCGGTGACCAGCCGCATGCCGCGCCCGCCACCACCGGCTGCCGCCTTGACCATCACCGGCAGGCCGATGCGCTCCGCCTCGGCCAGCAACCGCGCGTCAGACTGGTCCGCGCCGTAGTAGCCCGGCAGGCAGGGCACGCCGCGCGCCTGTGCAATTGCCTTGGCGGAACTCTTGCTGCCCAGCTGCCGGATTGCCTCAGGCGGCGGGCCGACCCAGGTCAGCCCGGCATCGATCACAGCCTGCGCAAACTCCGCGTTCTCGCTGAGAAAGCCGTAGCCGGGGTGAACCGCGTCGGCGCCCGCGGCTTGCGCCGCAGCCAGCAGCTTGTCAATGCGCAGGTAGCTGTCAGCCGATGCGTTGCCGCCCAGCGCCCGCGCTGATGTGGCTTCGCTCACATGCAAGGCCTGCCCATCAGCGTCTGAATACACCGCCACCGTCGCGATGCCCATGGCATGCGCGGTGCGGATGATGCGCCGCGCGATCTCGCCGCGGTTGGCGATGAGGAGTCTGCGCATGAGCGTCACCTGGGCAATGGCTTTTTGCCCATGCCCATGATCTTCGCGAGGATGCCGAGCATCACTTCATCAGCCCCGCCCCCAATCGACGCCAGCCGCCCGTCGCGGTACATCCGCGAGACCTTGTTGTCCAGCGTGAAGCCCATGCCGCCCCAGAACTGCAGGCAGGTGTCGGGCACGATGCGGTTCAGCCGCCCGGCCTTGAGCTTGGCCATGCTCGCCAGCTCCAGCACGTCCTGCCCGGCTATATACAGCTCGCAGGCGCGGTAGGTCAGCGCGCGCAGGCTCTCGACCTCGGTCTTCAGCTCGGCCAGTTTGAACTGAACCCATTGCTGGTCAGACAGCGCAGCGCCAAACAGCTGGCGCTGCTGCGCGTAGTCGATGGTCCACTGAATGCAGTTGGTGAGTGACTGCAGGGTGCTGGCCGCAGCCCACAGCCGCTCCTCCTGGAACTGCTGCATCTGGTAGATGAAGCCCTGGCCCTCCGCCCCGATGCGGTTGCGCTGCGGCACGCGCACTTCGTCAAAATAAATGAGGCCGGTGTCCGATGAATGCATGCCGATCTTGCGGATCTTCTGCGCCACCTCGATGCCCCGGGTCAGCTTGCCGCCCTTGCCGTCACGCATGGGTACGACGATAAGCGACTTGTTCTTGTGCTGCGGGCCGTCGCCGGTGTTGACCAGCATGCACATCCAGTCGGCCTGCAGGCTGTTGGTGATCCACATTTTCTGGCCGGTGATCACGTAGTCATCGCCGTCCTTGCGTGCATGGCTTTTGATTGACGCCACATCGCTGCCTGCGCCGGGCTCGCTCACGCCGATGCAGCCAACCATGTCGCCGGCAATCGACGGTGCAAGGAACTCGCGCTTGAGTTCGTCGCTGCCAAACCGGGCCAGCGCGGGCGAGCACATGTCGGTCTGCACGCCAATGGCCATGGGCACGCCGCCGCAGTCGATGAAGCCCAGCGTCTCGGCCATCAACAGCGAATAGGAATAGTCCAGGCCCATGCCGCCATACTCCTCCGGCTTGCACAGGCCCAGCAGGCCCAGTTCGCCCAGGCCTTTGAACACCTCATGCGCGGGGAACATCTCCGCCGCTTCCCACTCGTCCACATGGGGGTTGATGTGCTCGTCGATATAACGCTTGAGGGTCTTCTGGATTTCCAGGTGCTCGTGGGTGTATTGCATGGTGTCTGCCTTGGGTTGTCGATCTACATTCGTGCCACGCCAAACTGCATGGGCCTGAGTAGCTTGGCTGCTGCTTCAGCGCACATCGCCAGGCACTCGCCCAGCACGGCTCGCGTGTCGCGCGGGTCAATCACGCCGTCGTCCAGCACCAGGCCGGAGGTGTAGAAGGCATCGGCCTGCGCCTCGAACACGGCGACGATCTTGTCGAACTGGAGCTGGGACTGCACCGGGTCGGCCGCAATGCCTTTGCGCGCCAGCCCGGCCTCCGTCACGATCTGCATGGTGCGCGCAGCCTGCTCGCCGCCCATGACGGCCGTTCTTGCACTGGGCCAGCTGAAGAGGAAGCGAGGCGCATAACCACGCCCGCACATGCCGTAGTTGCCCGCGCCAAACGAGGCGCCGCACTGGAGGGTGAGCTGCGGCACGGTGGCATTGGTCACAGCCTGGATCATCTTGGAGCCGTGCTTGATCATGCCGCCCTGCTCGCTGTCCTTGCCCACCATGTAGCCGGTGGTGTTCTGCAGATAGATGATGGGGTGGCCCAGCTGGCACATCCACTGGATGAAGTGCGTCGCCTTGTTCGCACCCGCCACGTCGATGGGGCCGTTGTTGGTGACGATGCCTACCGCGTGGCCGAGGATGGCCGCCTGCGCGCACACGGTGGCGGCGCCGTACAAGGGCTTGAACTCCAGCAGGTCGGAGTCGTCCACGATGCGGGCGATGACTTCGCGCATGTCCACCGGCTCGCGAAGGTTGTGGGGCATGAGGCCGAGCAGTTGGTCGGCGTCAAAGCGCGGCGCAGCGTATGAAGCCCTGTCTTGGGCCCTGGAAATTACGCCCAGCTTGCCGACGATTTCACGCGCCACGCCCAGCGCGTGGCGGTCATCTTCTGCCAGGTACTCACCCAGGCCTGACACAGCGGTGTGCATTTCTGCGCCGCCCAGTTCTTCTTCGGTCGCCACTTCACCTGTCGCTGCCATCAACAGCGGCGGCCCGGCGAGGAAGGCACGGGAGCGTTTGCGCACCATCACCACCACGTCACTCAAACCGGGCATGTAAGCGCCACCTGCCGTGCCCGAGCCATGCTGAACCGTGATGACAGGAATGCCAGCCGCCGACAGACGCGCCAGATTACGAAACAGCGCGCCGCCGTGGACAAAGCCTTCGACGCGGTACTTCATCAGGTTGGCACCGGCGCTTTCTACCAGATGGATGAACGGCAGCTTGTTCTGCAGCGCAATCTCCTGCACACGCAGGATTTTGTCCAGGCCCATGTTCTGAATGGCGCCCGCCTCGATGCCCGAGTCACTGGCCACCACCATACAACGCCGGCCGCTGATAAAACCAATGCCCGCCACCATGCCGCCGCCGGGCACAGAGGCCGCCGGATCTTTGGTGTCCTGCATGAAGCCGGCCAGCGTGCACAGCGGCAACCAGGGCGCACCTGCATCCAGCAGGAGGGCCACGCGCTCACGTGGCAACAGCTGGCCGCGCTTGTCGAACACGGGTTTGGATCTGGCAGAGGCCTGCGCCGCACGGTCCTCCAGGGCGCGCAGTTGGGCGATGCGGGCCAGCATCGCCTCCCTGCGCTGCAAAGCCACTGCGCCCTGCGCGTTCCACGACGAGGCAAAAACGCTCATGAAGCAGCCTCGGTGCTGTCGTCGCCCCCATCCAGATCAGCAAAGACTTTTGGCGTCACATACCGGTGAAATCCGTCAAACGCCTTGATCGCTTCGCGCTGCTGCACCTCGGCCGATGCCGCCACCTGGCCCCAGCCCATGCGCACCTGCGGCCTGGCACCGTCCACGCGCAGCACGCTGCCGCTGATGAAGGCAGCGGCGGGGCTGAGCAGGAACGCAACGGCCGCCGAGGTTTCGGCTTCATTGCCAAAGCGCCCCAGCGGCACCGTCTCGCGCATGCCGCGCAGCATGGCGGCTGCCTCGGGCGGGTAATGGTCCATGCCGCTTGAAGCGATATAGCCCGGCGCCACCGCATTCACCCGCACGCCGCTTTTGGCCCACTCCGCCGCAGCTGTTTCGGTGAAGCTCACCATGCCCGCGCGCGCTGCGCCGCTGTGGGCCATGCCGGGCATGGAGCCCCAGATGTCGGCAATGATGTTGACGATGCTGCCGCCGTGCTTCTGCATCGACTGCACATAGCATTCACGCGCCATCAAAAAACCGCCGGTGAGGTTGGTGGCCACCACCGCGTCCCAGCCCTTGGCGCTGATCTGCTCGGCCGGCGTGATGTACTGCCCGCCCGCGTTGTTCACCAGGCCGTCGACGCGGCCGTGGGCGATGACGATGGCCGTTATGGTGTTGCGCACCGCGTCTTCCTGGCGGATGTCGCAGGCATGAAAGCTCACATGGCCCACATGGCCTGGCCGCCCCGGATGCTCCACCGTGCCATCGGCGGCAATCTCGCCGGCCACGACCTGCAGCTTTTGCAGGTTGCGCCCGATCAGCACCACATGCGCGCCCAGCGCTGCCAACTCGTGCGCAGTGCAGCGGCCAATCCCCGAGCCGCCACCGGTAACGATGACGACCTTGCCGGCAAACAGGCCGGGCTTGAAAACAGAGCGGTAACTCATGGGGGGAGGTCCTTGATGAAAAGCGCCATCGCGGCATCGGTGAGCTCGTCCAGAGAGGCTGCCCCGCGGCGACTGAACCATTGCGCCGACCAGTTGAGCGCGCCAAAAATGAGCAGCCGCGCGAGCTTCACGTCGGCCTTGAGTGCGCCTGTGGTGTGCAGGGCCTGCAGCACCGGCGCCCAGTCGGCTTCGTACTCCCCCTGCAGCTTGGCAAGGCTTGCGCGCTGGCGCGGCGTAAGGGAGCGCGACTCATACAACATGACGGGGATGAAGTCGCTGCCCGGGCCGAGCAGAACGTCCAGGTGATTGCGGATCAGCACGGCGAGTAACTGGTGCGGGCTTGTGCCCTGGCTGGCAGAGGCCGCCTGCAATGCCGACAGCTGCTGCTCATGCGCCGAGCGCATGCCCTCTTCCATGACGGCATACAGCAGCGCGCTTTTACTTTTGAAGTGGTAGAACGGCGAGCCGCTGCGCATACCCACTGCCGTGGCGATGTCGCGCGTGCTGGTGGCATCAAAGCCTTTTTTGCGGAACAGCTTGGCAGCGGCGCGCACCAGCACCACCCGCCGGTTTCCATCGTCGCGCTCGTCCAGCGTCTTGCGCGGGCGGCCCCGCGCACGCTTGATGGCGACCTCGGCGCCAGGGGGCGCAAGGCCGGCAACAGCTTCGCGCGCGGCAGGTTTGTCCATGCGCATGACCATAGCAAACCGGGATATTTTTAGCAAGCGTTTGCTTGGTAAAAATGGGGTGCAGCCACTGGAGCGCGCGGTTTCTCAGATGTGTTTTGTAGCCTGCGGTGAGCGGTGCGAGTCGACCGCAGCCGGTTCGTCAGCGACGCAGTCAGCAAATGGGGTCAGAGCACAATTTCTCAGCGCTGCGGGCGCTGCAATTGCCAATCAGGACAACCAGCGCACGTTATTCACCATCTCCGCAAAAAACGCGCGCAAGGTAGAAGGGCTCATGTTGTAGGGGTTGAAGTCCGACGTCGTCGAATGCTTGAGAAACATCTGCCGGTTCTCCTGCACGGCTGCAATCAGCCCCATGGACCAGGTACCAAACTGCCGCACCACAATTTCTGAAAAATCCAGAATGGCAGGGTCCTTGTGACGGGGGTCTTTCAAGATGCGGTGATACACCGTATTGACCGCCTCCCGGTCCCCCTCAAGCTGCTGAAGAAAGATCCCATTGGACAAACACAGGGCACCCGTCACACCGATCCTTTGATTGTTTCGCGCCGAACTGTTGAGGATGTCTTTGATGTCGAAAGGCCCCAGCATTCCGGAAGTTTTACTGGCGTAAGTGAGCTGTACGAGCATGTGCAGGTTGTCCTTTTTTGAGTTGCTCAAAGATGTGAGGTGTACACAGCTTATTGCAATTGCCATGTTCACGAGCGAAGTCTTTGATATCACGCCAGAATTCGCAGAACTTTCTCTGTACATCCAACAACCTGCCGCCCATCGCGCAGTGGCCTCACCATCTATGTTCTTTATCCCCCCGTCCCGGCCTGGTTGGTTACTCGGATACGGCGGCCTCACCCCCTTCATGGGGCTGGCCGCAGCAAGCTGGTTTCTTCCGGCGCCGCATCAAGCGCAAGCCCTGTTCGCCGTACTGGCTTATGGCGCCACCATCCTCAGCTTCCTGGGCGCGATTCATTGGGGATTGACTTTGCGCGACCCGGTCACGCCTTCAGCTGGACTGCTGGTCTGGGGTGTGGTGCCAAGTTTGCTGGCCTGGGTTGCGCTGCTCCTGGACACTCGCCTGGGCTTGCTGTTGCTTGCCGCCGCCTTGTGGATCTGTCTTGCAGTGGACTGGCGGGTGTACCCCCGCATGGGGTTACGCGGCTGGCTCGGCTTTCGCTTGGCGCTCACGACATTGGCAAGCCTGTCATGCCTGTTCGCCGCCTTCGCTGTGGCCCACTGATGATGAGTCCCTTCACTTTTGAACCCACTCTTGCGGCAGCGCAAGCGCGCCTGGCCGCTGTCGATCCACGGGCGTACGCCGCGACCCGCAATGCGCTGGGCGGCGCGGTAACGCGCCTGTCGCCCTACATCACCCACGGGCTGCTCAGCCTGCGCGAGGTCTACGACGCCGTGCACGCCCGCCACCCGCTGCACCCCCAGCACAAGTTTGTCTTTGAACTGGGTTGGCGCGCGTATTGGCGGCATGTGTGGGCGCATGAAGGCCACGACATTCACCAGTCGCTGCACGAGGGGCTGCTGCCTGAAGGCGAGTACCAGACCCACATGCCGTTCGACGTGCTGGGCGCCTGCACCGGCATCCCGGTCGTGGACCTGACCGTACGCGACCTGTACGACACAGGCTACCTGCACAACCACGCCCGCATGTGGCTGGCCAGTTACCTCGTGCACATGCGCAAGGTGCACTGGCACACCGGCGCGCAGTGGATGCTGGGTCACCTGCTGGATGGCGACGTAGCCAGCAATCACCTCAGCTGGCAATGGGTGGCCGGCACCGGCAGCAGCAAGCCTTACCTGTTCAACGCCGAAAACGTGGCCAAGTACGCGCCCGAGCCGTACCACAGCCCCGGCACGGTGATTGACACCAGCTATGAAACGCTGGACCAGATCGCGCGCAGCACAACACCCGCAAGACAACGCGGCCGCAATGCGCTGGCGAGCCCTGCGGTGGAGCCACCGCAATTACTGACCTCACCACCCGGTACGGCATGGTCAGAGCCTGATAGCGCGCTTGCCTCCGGCCGTGACGTGTGGCTGCTTCACCCCTGGTCCATAGCTGCGATGCCAAAGAATGCTGACGGCCCCTCAGTCCTGATCGGTGCCGCCCTGGCTGAATGCCATGCAGAAACACCCTGGAGCGAGCGGCGCTGGCGCTTTGTGACTACGGGCTTGCAGGCGCGCACACAGCACCTATGGTGGGGCAACGCCGCGCAGATGGCGCAAGCATTAACCGGTGCGCGCTCGGTCCGCTGGCAGCCAGACCCGCACGCGGATGCAGCTCTGGAGCAGGTCGCAGCAATGCTTCAGGTCCGACCGGCTGCGCCTTCGGTCTTGCCACAGGCAGAAGCGCCCCTCTTTGAACCCGTCGAACGCTACTGCAAAAGCTTTTCGCAGTGGTGGCGGCAAACAAAATTGCTCGACTGAGGGCTCTCACCCCAGCCCTCTCCCGCGTGCGGGAGGGGGCGCCAAATCACGGCGCGCGCTCAGACCTTGCTGAAATCCGGCCTGCGCTTTTCCATGAAAGCACCAAAGGCCTCCTTGGCAGCCGGCTCACCCAGCATGCGGCCGAAGCTTGCGCCCTCTTCATCCATCTGCTCCAGCACCAGCCGCGCCTGGCCCTTTTTCATCAGGCGCTTGGTTTCAATCAACGACGCAATGGGCTTGGCGGCGAGCTTGCGTGCCTGAGACTGGGCGACGCCGTTGGCCTCCGTCGGCGGGACGATGCGGTTGACCAGGCCCACCTCCAGCGCGGCCTCGGCCATGAAGGGCTCGCCCATCAGCAGGGCTTCGGCCGCACGGTGGTAACCCATCATCTGCGGCACCAGCAGGCTGGAGGCCGCCTCGGGGCACAGGCCGAGATTGACGAAAGGCATCGAGAAAGCGGCGTTGTCGCCGGCGTAGACCAGGTCGCAGTGAAACAGCATGGTGGTGCCCACGCCGACAGCCGGCCCACACACCGCCGCCACCACAGGCTTGGGAAAAGAGGCGATGCCGCGCAGGAAACGGAATACCGGCGATTCTTTTCCGGCGGGCGGCTTGTTCAGGAATTCGCCAATGTCATTGCCGGCGCTGAAAATCGTCTCATGGCCCTGGAACAGCACCACGCGGATGGCTGCATCGGCCTCAGCCTTCGCCAGTGCATCGGCCATGGCGCCATACATGGCCGAGGTGATGGAATTTTTCTTGTCAACGCGGTTGAGCGTGACAGTCATGACGCCGCCGTCAATGTGGGTGAGGATGTCGCTCATGGTGTTCCTTCTATGAGATGAGTGAATTGATGTCTTGATCGCACTTGATTCGGATTTGATTCGCGGTTTCGCATGGGCCCGCCGGCCCGAAATCATTCCTTGTAGTAGACCACCTGGTGGGTCGTGACCAGCAGCTCGCCGGCCTCACTCCAAAGTTGCGCGGTCTGGTCAAAATAACCCCGGTGGAAAGCCTGGGCCTGCGCCTGGCCCAGCAGGTAACCGGTGCCGGTCTCCTTCAGTTTTGCAGCGCCAGCGTGAAAGTAGATGGTCATGGAGACAGTGCCGATCGGCACCGGCCTGGCGCGCCTGCGCCAGATTCGGGGGAAGAACACATCAGACAGCGCAGTGAGCGACGCAAAATCCAGCGGCCGGGGCGGATGGTCGCGCATCCAGACGCGGGTGCGGCTCGCGCCGTGGTCCGCACCGTCCCAGGCCCCGGGGAAGCCGCCTTCAACAAAACGCACTTCATAACGGTTCAACCATTCCACCCGCCTGGGCCCCGTGGACGGCGGCACTTCGTCCGGCGCGGGCACATCGGGCATGGGATGCTCGCTCGCACCCCAGGTGTCGCGGCGCAGCGCAGTGAAGGCGGTGCCGGTGAGCACGGCCTGGCCCTGCTGCTGCACCTCGATCACCCAGTGCTGGGTGGAGCGGTTGGTGCGCGCGGGCCGCACGATCACGTTGAACGGCCCGTCAGCCAGGGCCGCCGCAAAGTTGACGGTGAGTGACACCGGCTCGCCCTGCAGCTGCGGATGCTGCAGCACGGCGTTGAGCGCCTGCGCCGCCGTGATGCCGCCAAAGGGCCCGATCATGTTGCCGTAGGCCGGGCTGGTGTGACCCAGCCAGGTTCCATCGGCCTGCGGCTGCAGCGCGATGGCATTGTCGAAGACGTGAACCGGCATCTCAGACACGTTCAAATATGCCGGCAGCCCCTTGCCCCATGCCCACGCACATGGTCACCATGCCGTACTTCAGGTTCTTGCGGCGCAGGGCATGCACCACCGTGGCCGAGCGGATCGCGCCGGTGGCGCCCAGTGGGTGGCCCAGCGCAATCGCGCCGCCCATGGGGTTGACCTTGCTGGCGTCCAGCCCGAGCGTGTTGATCACCGCGAGCGACTGCGCCGCAAAGGCCTCGTTCAACTCGAACCAGTCGATGTCTTCGTGCTTGAGGCCTGCATAACGCAGCGCGGCCGGAATCGCCTCGATCGGGCCGATGCCCATGACGTGCGGCGGCACGCCCCTGCTGGCAAAACTCACAAAGCGCGCCAGTGGGGTCAGGCCAAAGCGCTTTACAGCAGATTCGCTCGCGAGGATGAGCGCGCCTGCACCGTCAGAGGTCTGCGAGCTGTTGCCTGCCGTCACGGTGCCACGGGCGGCAAATACGGTTTTCAGTTTTGCGAGCCCTTCCACACTGGTGTCGGGCCGCGCGCCTTCATCCAGGCTCACCGTACGGGTCTTGCTATCCACCTCGCCGGATTCAAGGTTGGGCGCGCGGTCCGTGACTTCAACCGGCGTGATCTCGTCGGTAAATTCGCCGGCCTTCATGGCGGCCAATGCCTTCATGTGCGACTGGTAGGCAAACTCGTCCTGCGCGTCGCGTGAGACCTTCCACTGCTGCGCCACCTTCTCGGCCGTGAGGCCCATGCCGTAGGCGATGCCGATGTTCTCGTCGTGATTGAACATGGCGGGTGACAGCGAGGGCGAGTTGCCCATCATCGGCACCATGCTCATGCTCTCGACCCCAGCGGCAATCATCACATCGGCCTCACCCACGCGGATGCGGTCAGCCGCCATCTGCACGGCCGACAGGCCCGATGCGCAAAAGCGGTTAACGGTAATGCCACCCACGCTGTGCGGCAGGCCCGCCAGCACGGCGCCGATGCGCGCGATGTTCAGCCCCTGGCTGCCCTCGGGAATCGCGCAGCCGCAGATGATGTCTTCAATCGCCTGCGGGTCCAGCCCCGGCACCTGCTTGAGGGCACTTTGCAGCGCCAGCACCAGCAGGTCATCCGGCCGCATGTTGCGGAACACACCGCGATGCGACCGACCGATGGGGGTGCGCGTGGCGGCGACGATGTAGGCGTCTTGTACTTGTTTCATGGTCTTCAATTCCTGACGGGTTTGCCGGTGGACATCATTCCCATGATGCGTTCCTGGGTCTTGGGGTGCTCCAGCAGCGAGCAGAACGCACGCCGCTCCAGCGTCATCAAATACTCCTCCGTCACCATCGACCCGGCATCCACATCCCCACCGCAGACAATGCCTGCAATCA
>JACMQX010000170.1 GCA_014376765.1 Ramlibacter sp.
CGGCACAACGGCCCCACGCACCACCAGCGTCGCCACTTCCAGCCGCTGTTGAAGCAGGGCCGCCCAGACGGGGCGCGCCTCAATACGCTTGACGCTCAACGGGGGTTTGGTCTCAACCACCACGTCATCCAGCGCAACAGAAGGTACCGGAAACCAGTCAATGCGGATCGCGCCCAGCCGCACCGGCACACCCACGGCCAAGGTGGCCTCCTGCGCTGCACGCTCACGAAAGCCGTCCTGCCCGATCCACTGATACAGCGCAAAGCCCACGCCGACCGGCAACAATGCACTGGCGGCCAGGATGATCCCGATGATTTTGAAAATTTTGCGCATCGCGCGATTTTGCCGCGCGGCAAGCGGCTAGCCCAACAAAACGCTCAAGCAGTGGCGACTGAGAGCTGTTCCTGCTGCGCCGGCGAAGGCGCGGGCATTGTTCCGGTTCCAGCTTCCGCCTGTGAGGAGGGTGCCGGAATCACCACAGTTTGCCCCGTGACGCCGTTGTCGCTTTCATCCACCCAGACCTGCTTGGAGGTCATCTGGGCCGGGCCAAAGATGGTTGCAAATGCCACGTCCTTGGCATCACGCCCGGTGCCGATACGCACCAGTCGGTCCACCGGCGCCAGGCCACTCGGGTCAAACAACACCCAACGGCCACCCAGCCAGGCTTCAAAAATGGCGTGGAAGTCCTGCGGTGGTTCTTCAAAATTCACATAACCCACAACGAGCCGCGCAGGGATATTCAAGGCACGGCACATGGTGATGGCCAGGTGCGCATAGTCGCGGCAGACGCCGGCGCGCAGCACAAAGACTTCCTGTGCCGTGGTGGTGGAGGTGGTCGAACCCGGCAGGTAAGCCACTGAGTCGCGCACCCACTCAGTCACCGCTTTCACGCGGTCATAACCTGTGGCCATGCGACCAAAAATCTGTTGCGCACTGCGGCTCATCACATCGGACTCGCAGTAACGCGAGGGCATCATGAAGCGCAGCACGTCGTCGGGTACGTCGCTGACGGCCACCTCATAGAGACCCTCTGCCGGTGCCTGCGGTTGCAGCTCGATAGTGGCCTGGTAGTTCACATCCAGCAGACCTGCACCCGCGTCAAACCGGAGAAAGCGGTTGCCACTTTTTTCATCGACATAGCGATGCAGATTCGGGCCTGGCAACACGCTCACCGATTCGGACACTATGCGCTGCAGCGGCGTATGTGCAGCCTCGATGTTGAAGTTGAAGTGCGCGGGGCCCAGCAGGTTGTACTGAAGGTTGAGATTAAGCTTGGAAACGTGCATGGAACGCAGGCGGGCGCAGCCGCTCACAAAGAAAAAATGGAAATTCGGTTGCCACCCGCTGTGCCGGCGACGGCCTTCAAAACATGCTCAGTCAAGTGCCTTGCGCGCGGCGCCAATGCCCAGTGCGGCAAGAACGACGAACACCACGGCCAGAATCAGGAACAGGCCGAACAGAATCTTGGCAATACCGGCCGCACCCGCAGCGACGCCGGTAAAGCCGAGCGCCCCTGCAACGATGGCGACGAGGGCAAAAACAAGTGCGTATTTGAGCATGTGAATCTCCTTGTACGGCCCGCAGGCCGTGGGGTGGAACCAATGACACCATCCTAGGCATGGCACCGTTCGCCGTTGATCAGTAGCACGCCCGCACCCCTGTAGGACGGCATCGCGTAAGGCTGTAACCCGCGCCCATGTGCCACACCTGCCGCTTCGACAGCGCGGCACCATTTCTCGGCGCCGAGAGCGTTGCCATTGACTAGGCCAGTGCAATACCCAGCGCCCGTTGACGCGACGCCAGCCCCGCCCCCAACCACAGCGCCGCTGCAGAAAAAACCAGCCCCCGCGCCAGGCCACCTGGCCCGTCAGCGATCCATCCCACCACCGTCGGCCCCACAATCTGCCCCGCCGCAAACACGATGGTGAAGGCGCTGATGCCCGCAGCCCAGCCCGCCTGCGGCAAGTTGTGGCGCACCAGCGCCGTGGTCGACGCCACGATCGACAAAAACACCCCGCCAAACACCAGCCCCGACAACAGCACCGCCCAGAACGCAGAGGTCAGGGCCGGCACCACCGTGGCCGCGCCCAGTAGCGCATTGAGCAAAGCCAGCGCCTGCCCGCCCCGGTAACGGTCCAGCAAGCCAGCCCAGATGCGTGAGGACGCCACCACCGCCACACCCAGCAGCGCATAGAACAGCGTGATGCTTGCGGCGCCCGCGCCCTGCTCGCGCAGCAGCGCGATCACAAACGTCATGTAGCCGATGTAGCCGACGCCAAACATGCCGTAGCCCGCCAGCGCAAAGCCAAACTCGCGCCAGAGAAAAGGCTGGGCAGGGGCGCCGGGCACGGCAGCGGCTGCAGCAGGCTCGGCCATCACGCGCGCCGGCCACAGCAACAGCGCCGTCGCCACCAGGCACGCTGCCGCCAGCGCCCACCAGGCCCAGGCCCAGCCGTGCTGCTGGCCGCTCGCCGCCTCCAGCACAGCGGGCACCAGCAGGGCCGACACGGAAATGCCCACCCCCGTGCCGCCGTAATAAAGACCAATCAGCAAGCCGCCACGCGAAGGGTTCATAGCGCCCAGCCGCGCCGCCATCAACCCGCCGGCAATAAACACAAAGGCACTGGCCAAGCCCGCCAGCAGGCGTTGCGCGAGCAGAAAACCTGCATCGGTGAAAAAACCGCTCAGCCCCATGAACAGACTCGCCAGCGTGGCCCCCCACATCAGCAGCGTGGCCGGTCCGTGGCGCCTGAGCAGGCGCGGCGTGACCAGTGCGCCCAGCAGATACCCCAGCGCGTTGGCGGTGTTCATCGCCCCCGCCAGCGTGTACGACCAACCCAGATCGGCGCGCATGGTCGGCAACAGCAGGCCGTAGGCGAAACGGGTGATGCCCAGCGAGATGGCCGCGCCCATCGACAGCGCAACGGCCAGCGCCAGCAAACGCGCCGGGGACAAGGAAGAGGGTCGCATCGCCATGAGCGCCCCATTGTTACAAAGAACCGCGCCGAGCACGGGCATACGGAACCCGACTACGCTTCGACCCCTGCGCAACGCGCCAAGCATCTTGAAAAACTCACTGGACACACTTCAGACATGACCACCCTCTTCGACCCCATACAGGCCGGCGACATCCAGCTGGCCAACCGCATCGTCATGGCGCCGCTTACGCGCAACCGCTCGCCCAACGCCGTTCCCACTGCCAAGGCCATCACCTACTACACGCAGCGCGCCAGCGCGGGCCTGATCGTCACTGAGGGCACGGCCATCACGCACCAGGGCGAAGGCTATGCCGATGTTCCGGGCATCTGGAATGCCGAACAGGTCGCAGCGTGGAAGCGCGTGACCGATGCGGTGCATGCCAAGGGCGGCAAGATCGTCATGCAGCTGTGGCATGTGGGCCGTGTCTCGCACACCTCGCTGCAGCCTGGCGGCCAGGCGCCCGTGGCGCCGTCCGCAATCGCAGCCAATGCCAAAACTTACCTTGTCACCGACGGCGTGGGCGGCTTTGCCGAGACCTCTTTGCCGCGCGCGCTGGCGCTGCATGAACTGCCGGGCCTGGTCGAAGACTTCCGCCGCGCCGCGCGCAACGCGATCGACGCAGGCTTTGACGGCGTGGAACTGCATGGCGCCAACGGCTACCTGCTCGACCAGTTCTTGCGCTCGGGCTCCAACCACCGCACCGACGCGTACGGCGGCAGCATTGAGAACCGCGCGCGCCTGCTGATTGAAATCATGGCGGCCGTGACGAAAGAAATTGGCGGCGGGCGCACCGGCTTGCGCCTGTCCCCCGTCACGCCCGCCAACGACGCGAGCGACCCGAACCCGCAGCCCCTGTTCGACTACGTCATGGAGCAGCTTGCGCCGATGCACCTGGCCTACCTCCACATCATCGAAGGCGCCACCGGCGGAGCGCGCGACTTCCAGCAGGGTGACAAGCCGTTTGACTATGCCGCGCTGCGCGCCACCTACCGCGCAGCAGGAGGCAAGGCCCTGTGGATGGTCAACAACGGCTACGACCGCGCACTGGCCGAGCAGGCGCTGGACACGGGCTCTGATCTGGTTGCGTTTGGCAAGCTGTTTCTCGCCAACCCGGATCTGCCTGCGCGCCTCAAGCAGGGCGGGCCGTTCAATGAGCAGGACAGGAACACCTTCTACGGCGGTGGCGACAAGGGCTATATCGACTACCCCGCGCTGGAAACTGCCATCGCCTGACTCTTGGGATTGGCTACGGCTTCCAGCGCCTGAGCAATAGCGCATTCGCCATCACGCTCACCGAGCTGAGCGCCATTGCCGCGCCGGCTACGACCGGGCTCAGGTAGCCCAGCGCCGCGAGCGGGATGCCGGCCACGTTGTAGGCAAAGGCCCAGAACAGGTTCTGCCGGATCTTGGCCACCGTGCGGCGCGACAGGGAAAGCGCGCCGGCCACCAGCGCCACATCCCCGCGCATCAGCGTGATGCCTGCGGCATGCATGGCCACATCGGTACCACTGCCCATCGCCATGCCAACGTCGGCGGCGGCCAGGGCCGGTGCATCGTTCACACCGTCACCCACCATCGCCACCACATGCCCGCCCTGCCGCAGCTGCGCGATCTTCGCGGACTTGTCGCCGGGCAGGACATCGGCCATCACTTCGTCGGCTGCCAGCCCCAGGCGCGCGCCCATGGCCAGTGCCGCGCCGCGGTTGTCGCCCGAGATCATCATCACGCGGATGCCAAGGGCCCGCAGGGCCGACAGGGCTTCCTTCGCGCCGGGCTTGGGCTCGTCGCCAAAGGCCAGCAGCGCGCGCACCACGCTCGTTGAACCCGCGCCGTCCACACCGGGCAACTTCTCGGCCACGGCAGACACCGTGAATCCTTGCGCCTGCAGGCGGGCTGCCTCATCGGCAAGCTTGCCAAGCGGCGCGCCCAGCTCATCCATCCAGCGCAGGCTGCCTGTCTGCCAGAGCGCGCTTGCGGCCCTGCCCTCTGTCCCTCGGCCAGGAACGGCCCGCACGTCGTGCGCAGTGACCAAGGCCAGCCCACGCTCACGCGCCGCAGCAACCACTGCATGGGCGAGCGGATGCTCACTGCCGCTTTGCACGCCACTCAAGGCGCCCAGCAGATGCGCTTCATCCATACCGTCAGCCATGACCAGCGCCGTCAGTCGCGGCCGGCCCAGCGTCAGCGTGCCGGTTTTGTCGAAAGCCACCGTGTCGACCTTGTGGGCCAGCTCCAGCGCCTGCACGTCCTTGATCAGGATGCCGTTCTTTGCCGCCACCCCGGTGCCGGCCATGATGGCCGCCGGTGTGGCCAGGCCCAGCGCGCAGGGGCAGGCAATGACAAGTACGGCCACGGCACGGATCAGCGCAGTTTCCATGCCGCTGCCGGACCATAACCAGCCCAGCAGCGTCGCCAGCGCAATCACCAGCACCACCGGCACGAACACGGCAGACACCTGGTCCACCAGCCGCTGGATCGGCGCCTTGCCGGCCTGCGCGTCTTCCACCAGGCGGATGATGTGCGCCAGCACCGACTCGCTGCCTGTCGCCGTCACCCGCATCAACACCCGGCCGTCACCGTTGATGCTGCCGCCCGTGAGCTTGCCGCCTGGCACCTTGTCCACCGGCAGGGGCTCGCCCGTAAGCATGGACTCGTCCACCTGCGTGCTGCCTTCAGACACCACGCCATCGGCAGGCAGGCGCTCGCCGGGGCGCACTGCGAGCATGTCGCCCGCCAGCAGCTCGGCGACGGGCACGTCTTGTTCTTCGCCGCCTGCGCGCACCACGTGCGCCACATCAGGCCGCAACGCATGCAGGGCGCGGATGGCGGCGGTGGTCTGGCGCTTGGCCCGCGCTTCCAGCCATTTGCCCAGCAAGACCAGCGTCACCACGACGGAGGAGGCCTCGAAGTACAAATGCTGCATGGCGGGCATGCCACCGTGCGGCCCCAGCCACAACCACACCGACAGCCCCCAGGCCGCGCTCGTGCCAATGGCCACCAGCAGGTCCATGTTGCCGGTGAAGGCCCCCACCGCATGCCACCCGGCGGGGAAAAAGCGCGCGCCCAGGATGAACTGCACGGGCGTGGCAAGCACAAACTGCAGCCACGGCGGCAGCATCCACTCGCGGCCCGCGAGGCCAGCGAACATGGGAAACACCAGCGGCGCAGACAACAGCAGGCCCAACGCCACGGGCCCGAAGCCGGCCCACAGCGATTCATTTTCTGCCGACTGCGCCTGGGCTTCGGTTCGGGGCTCGTAACCCGCATCCCGCACGGCGCGGCGCAAGCGCGCATCGCTGGCAAGAGCCGGGTCAAACACCACATGCGCGGACTCGGTGGCGAGGTTGACGGTAGCCTCTTGCACGCCCGGCAGCTTCTTCAGGGCGCGCTCCACGCGCGACACGCAGGACGCACAGGTCATCCCGCCTACTGAAATGTTCCCGGCCGTCATGGGGTTGAGCGTGGTGGATGTGTTCATGGTGCTGTCAGCGTAGACCTTGCCACGATGGGAAGGTCAAGCCACCGGCGGATACCCCCACCGGCAACAGTCGCGCCGCCTGCGCCGCTTGACCTTACCACCGTGGCAAGGTTCAGAATATGCTTTCGATCAACTCAACGGGGAACGAAACATGAACCAGACATTTGACGTCAAGGGCATGACCTGCGGCCACTGCGAACGCGCCGTCACACAGGCCGTCAAGGCACTGGACCCACAGGCTGCAGTGAAGATCGACCGTGCTTCCGGCAAGGTCGAGGTAGAGACCACGCAGCCGCGCGAGGCGGTGGCCGGCGCCATTGCCGAAGAAGGCTACGCGGTCGCATGAGCGCAGACTGGCCCGTCAACATTGGCGCGGCCGCTGCGCGCTCGGGCGTTTCGGCCAAGATGGTCCGCCACTACGAATCGCTGGGCCTGCTCGCCCGCGTGCACCGCACCGACAGCGGCTACCGTCAGTACAGCGAGACCGATTTGCACATCCTGCGCTTCATCAAGCGCTCGCGTGACCTGGGCTTTTCCATGGCCGAGATCGCTGAGCTGGTCAGCCTGTGGAACAACCGCCGCCGCACCAGCGCCGGCGTCAAGCGCATTGCGCAGCAGCATGCGGACGAGCTCTCGGCCCGCATTGCCGAGATGCAGGCCATGCAGCGCAGCTTGCAACACCTGATCCACTGCTGCCACGGAGACGACCGGCCCGACTGCCCGATCCTGGACGACCTGGCGGGACAAGCCTGAGATGCCCAGCCCGCCGCGCATCCCGGATCCTGGCCTGCACCCGGGCTGCTGATGATCGCCCCGCGGCGGGTGAGCTGGTATGCGCTGGGCGGCGCACGCAGCAACAACGGCGCGGCACCGGCATGATGCCGCCTCTCTTCGCGCGCGCTATTGGCCATGCTGCTGCGCCGCACGCGCCGCCTCAACCTGCGGCGGCTCACATCGTGAGCCAACACCGGCTCCTAGAATCGCGGCCATGCCCACAAACCACTCCACCCAGGCTGCCGCCAGGCCTCTGCCACCCGGCCTGTTCCAGGACGCGGACAAGCCCCAGGCCGGAGCGCGCTGCATCTGGTGCCAGGCCACGCCGGCCTACCGCCACTACCACGACACCGAGTGGGGCTTCCCGGTGGATGACGACCGCAGGTTGTTCGAGAAGCTGTGCCTGGAGGGCTTCCAGGCGGGCCTGAGCTGGCTCACCATCCTCAACAAGCGGGAGAACTTTCGCAAGGCCTTCGCCAACTTCGAGGCGGAGCAGGTCGCGCGCTTTGGGGAGAAAGATGTAGCCCGGCTGCTGGCCGACGTGGGCATCGTGCGGCATACCGGCAAGATCGCCTCCACCATTAACAACGCCAGGCGGGTGATTGAACTGCGCCAGGAATTCGGCTCCGTCGCGGCATTCGCCTGGAGCTTCGAGCAAGAGGCCAACCTGGGCAGGCCCAAGCAGTTCACCTACGACACCATCAGTGCGATGACCCAATCCCCCGCATCCGTCGCGCTATCCAAGGCGCTAAAAAAACGCGGCTGGACCTTTGTCGGCCCGACCACCATGTACGCCTTCATGCAGGCCATGGGCGTGGTCAACGATCACTTCGATGGCTGCTCGGCGCGCGGGAAAGCTCTGGCGGCGCGGGAGAAGTTCAAGTCCCCAGGCAAAGGGTGAGCACAACCTTCCTGCCGGCGCAGGGCTGCGTCTGATCCGCAAAGCGAACTGGAATTTACACGCGCAGGCTGAGCCTGGCGCATCGCAACAACTCGCCAGGCGCAATACCTCGCACATGACTTCTAGGGCAACTGCCCCTCATCCCCCAACAAGGCCTGCGCCTCATCCAGCGGCAACTGGGCCGGCGTGGCACGGGCCAGCGTCATCCAGGTGGCAAAGGGCAGCGTCGTTTCATGGCGCGGCGCCGGCCGCAGCACTTCAAATGCGTTGTTGCGCCAGAGCATGGCACCAAACTCCAGCGGGATCTCATCGGCCGCCGCAATCGGCAAGCCCTTGGCATTGCAGCCCAGCAGCCCCGCAGGGGGAGGGCTGTGTCGCCGCATTTCATTCGAAATGGAGCAACACATGATGAATCAACACGCAGGCGCCGTCATAGGCGCTGGCGTATGGGCGTGCGGCCTGAGCCTGGTCGACTTCGAGGTTCCCTCGAGGCCGACCCAGGTCGCGACGGTCGCCCGCGCCATCGCGAGCGTGACCATCGACTTGGTTGATGCCCGGTCGACACGAGCCGACG
>JACMQX010000171.1 GCA_014376765.1 Ramlibacter sp.
AACGGCAGCTTCCCAAGCTTCATACGAGGGTTCGATTCCCTTCACCCGCTCCACATCTCTGCAAGAGCTTGATTCCATTCGGGAATTAGCAATTTTGTACCGCCGCTACAGCACACTCATACAAAGTGGGTGTCCAGTGGACCATCTTTTTCGTCGTCAATCGGGTATTTATTTCTGCCGCCTGGTCGTACCTGCACGTCACCGTGCAATCGTCGGCAGGATCGAGTTGCTCTCGTCAACCGGCGTTCGAGATCTTGCAATTGCCAAGATAGTCGGCGCCGAACTGGTCGCTCAATGGCGCCGGCATTTTTTGGATATAGAGAGCCTCACGAACCCGATGAATGTCATTCAATTGAAGATCGGGTCCCCCACCCTGCTGGGCGCCGGCTACCTCCCGCTGCAGCAGGCATCAGAGGCAAGCGGCCTCGACCCAGACGAGCTTTTGCGCCACGCGACACAGAATCGCATCAGGATCTACATCCAGCCTGGTCAGACCGAAGGCTTCATGGTGCCTTATGCGGACCTTGATTTCGACGATCTTGCAAACCACGCTGGACTTGTCGTCCCCTCACCTGGCACCATGCCCCGGTCAGCGGTTGCCATCGACCAGCCTAGGCTATTGACTTTTCACCCTGCCGACGTCAATGCCCACTGCCTACAGCTTTTAGAGGTCAGTGAGACGGAAGTGATCCTGTTTTCAATGGTCGGCAAGCCGTATCTCGGCTTCGCGCCTAAGGAAGGTCTGAACAACTCGAAAATGTTGGCGGGCTGCGCACACTTGCATTTCGAGTCCCGGTTGAATTCATGATTTTGGCGTCCAGGGTGTGGGATTTCGATGCTTCTTGCATCCTCACGCTGCTTTCGGACGCACCTGTCCCATCAAGGCTATCAACTGACGGCGCGCCATCCACAGATTCGACAGCGCAAACAGCGTCAACAGATGCGCGGTGTTCTTCTGCAATCCCTTGAAGCGAACCTTCGCCAAGCCGAACTGCCGCTTGATGACGCGAAACGGATGCTCCACCTTTGCACGCACGCTTGCCTTGTTGTGCTCCTTCTTCTGCACTCGCGCTTTGGCACGTCCCTCGGGCAGTTTGGCAATGTCGCTGGGCCGCGCGGCGATATGCCATTGCAGATCATCCCTCGGCACGCGGGTTTGGGCGCCGCGGTACCCAGAGTCCGCCCACACCTGCTTGTCCTTGCCATGCAGCAGGTCAGCCACTTGCTCGACATCAGCTTCGTTGGCCGCCGTGGTCGCCAGGCTGTGCACCAAGCCGCTGTCGGCATCCACGCCAATGTGCGCCTTCATGCCGAAGTGCCACTGGTTGCCCTTCTTGGTCTGGTGCATCTCCGGATCGCGTTCGCCCTTCTCATTCTTGGTGGAGCTGGGCGCCGCGATGATGGTGGCGTCGACGATGCTGCCCCGCTTGAGCAGCAGGCCTTTGCGGGCCAGCAGCGCATTGACCTGCTTGAAGATCTCTTCAGCGAGATCGGACTCCTCCAGCATGTGCCGGAAGTTCAGGATCGTCGTCTCGTCGGGGATCGGCTCCCTCAAATCAAGGCCGGCGAAGCTGCGCAGCGAAGCGATCTCATACAGTGCCTCTTCCATCGCCGGGTCGCTCAGCGCGAACCAGTTCTGCATCAAGTGCACCCGCAACATCGCTTCCATGGGATACGGCCTGCGGCCGCGCCCGACCGCCGGATAGTGCGGCTCGATGATCTTCAGCAGTGCTTTCCACGGCACGACCTGCTCCATCTCTTCAAGGAAGACCTCGCGCCGGGTCTTCTTCCTCTTGCCCGCGTACTCCGCATCCGCAAAACTGATCTGGCTCATCGCTGCGCTCCTTTGCAGGTTTAACGCATCAGGGCATGATTGGTGGACTTGTTCAGACATTCCCTAGTGGCGGTGACAACGTGCTAACAGTGACGGCCGCCGCAAAGAGTAGCAGCAATGGTGCCTACACTGTCATCGGTTGGGGGTACACCGGCAATCTACCCAATGTGGGTTTACGGGAAACACTAAAGACGGTCTGTTCGACGCGGACGTTTCCGTGACCGCAGCGGGAGTAATTCGGTCAGCAACTATTTGGTACCTACGATGCGAACATCTGAACGGCAGCATCGATGAGCTGCTGCCGCACCGCTGGCAGCCAAAAAGCTTATACGGCGGCCGATACTCACTAGCCGCTTGACCGTCAAGGTGGGAAGCCTGGCCGCTTACCCGACCAGCATGCCTTATGGTGTATTTGTGCGGAGTACGGACTCCGCGATTGGACTATTCATTCACGTAGAAAGACCGCCCACTTATGGCGTGATGGCGATTCTTTGCCATAGCGTGTCGCCCGCAATGAGCAAATTATTGTCAGCGACGGCCAGACTTTCCATACAAATCCCGTACTCAAAGAAAAACGCCTCACAGGAAATCCTGTAAGGCGTTGATTTCATTACTGAATTCTGGTGGGTGATGCAGGGTTTGAACCTGCGACCCCTGCCGTGTGAAGGCTTCGCCTGCGACGGGTGAGCCACAACAGTACCACAAACGTGCCACAAGCTAAGACATATCGCCCATGGACTCGCCATAGGTTCCCCATCGCCCGGATGCCGGCCAAATCTTATTTCTAGCGCCGTTCCCAGCTCGCAATTGAGAGTCCTTCGTCAGTTAATTTCCCAAATCAACGGGTCTCGCGCCCTGCCCCGTGATGGCACAGACTATGCGCGATCTCTGGATCGGAGCGGCGTCCTGCTAGCTCGTCCAGCGCGACGGCCCGGCGCAATTAATTCTGGCGAGCTTAGAGCACTAAATCATGTCGGCTTCCGAGCCCATAGCGGAATTACAGACTCTCGAACTCATCGCCACAAAGCAGTCTTCCGATTGAGCTGCGCTGCCAACTGGGCGGAGGTCCGGAGACCGACAGCCTCATCGAATCTGAGGCCAAGGGCTCATGCCCTCGCCAACCTCATTGCCTTCATCATTTCCTCTAAGCCCAGGATGTGCAGCAATCGCTTGAAGTTGTAGGCCAGTACATTGAGGCTAATTTCAGCACCCACGTGCGGCAACCCTCGCGTCAGGAAGTGCGTGTAGCCCACCCATCTCTTTAGCATCCCAAACACATGCCTGAATGCGTCCCTCAGGGAGAATCCGATGCTTGCCGACGCGCCTGCGATACGGTCGTACGGTTTGCGGAATTGCGCGTCCCGCATGTGAACGCCGCGCCCGGCCAGGGCCCAAACGCGATCACCACGCGCCGGCTGCGCTGCGGCTATACCATCAGGGCGTTGGCGCCCAAATCACACGGTGTAAGGCCCCCGCCTTGCATGTGTCACTAATGGTTCGCGCGGAGCCCATAACGCTACGATTTGCACCGAAACCGAGAAGGTCCCTAAACGCGTTCGCATCAGCAATAGCCGGCCCCGGCCGCAACCGTCAGGGTTGGATTACCGGATTCGCAACTACCGCGCCTGCCAGCAGCGCGTTGAGCGGCGCCATCGAATCCGCTGAAAAGGCCCCATTGGCCAGCTCCAGGATGTCCTGCGCCTGCGTGCGGCCCACCGCGGCTGATGCCAGCGACAGAAACTTGCGTTCAATGTCGCTGTGCGACATCGGGTTTTCCGGCATGCCGCGCGAGTACGCCACATGCCTGGCCAGTGTCTGGCCCTGGCGTGTCACGAGCGTCACCCGCCCGCCATAAATCTCGGGATAGGCGCGGTCGATGTCCGGGTCGATCCGGATCTCCACCTTGCGTGCCAGCGCCACCACACGCGGCTC
Organism: Ramlibacter sp.; assembly: GCA_014376765.1. GTDB lineage: Bacteria > Pseudomonadota > Gammaproteobacteria > Burkholderiales > Burkholderiaceae_C > JACMQX01. Next base: position 3,767 of record JACMQX010000171.1, read on the forward strand.
CACGATTCGCTCGGGCGTGAACTGTTCAAGGTAGGCCTGCCCGTCAAACATTGCTACGGCAATGTTGTAGCGCAGACTCATCTGGGCATTGAGGACGGAGTCGGCCTCGTAGTCGAATCCCGTCTGCGTCTGGACCACGCTGGGTATGCCGGCCACGACCTGCACCACATCGTCGACAGCCAAACCGTGCTCACGTATCAGCTCGATGGCTGCATCAACGCATGCATGGTTGCTGCCACAGCAGGCATGCGGCTTGAAGCAGGTGGCGTCGGTGTGCCAGAGGCTTCCGAGGCGTTCGGTGATGCGTTCCGGGCGTGGCGCGTCGGACATGGTGAAGAGGAATCCACCATCCTCGGCCTCCAAGATGTAGCGCGGGCCTTCGAAGCCTCGGGCTGCCAGCAGCACCGCCATCACGCCGTCTTGCGCCGCACGGCCGGGGTGCATGCGTTTGCTCATGGAGCCGTCGGCCGTGAAGGCCCAAAGGCCTGCCGACTGCGTGCCCGCCAGGCCCAGCGCACTGGCCGTGGTGGCCGCATCGAGTCCCAGAATCACGCTGGCGGTCGCTGCAGCCGCGAAGGTGCCGCAAACGCCGGTGAGGTGCCAGCCACGCATTCGTGCGCGCCCGGGATTGGCGGCCTGGCTAATCCGGTTCATGGTTTCGTATCCGGCAGCCATCGCAGCCAGCACCACCCTGCCAGAGACTTTTTCGCGCTCGCCCAGGGCCAGCGCCACGGGCACGACCACTGCGCCGGGGTGGATCTTGGCGCGACTGTGGTCGTCAAAATCAAAGCTGTGGATCGCAGTGCCCGTGGACAGAACGCTGTGGCCCACACTGACGCGCTGGTGGCTGCCCCACAGGCATGCTTCGGCTGGGCCGCCCTGCTCTGCGGCGTACTCGCGCATGGTACGGCCCCAGGGTGTCGTCAACCCATAGAGCCCGCAGCCGATGGCATCGACCAGGGCCTTGCCCAAGATATCGCCGGTCGCCTGCCCGATCGCCTCGGCGCGCAGGCCGGCGATGAATTGCGCCAGTTCCTGCGTGATGCCCCGGTACTCACGGGCTTTTTCCTTCCACGCTTTCAGGTCATCCATGTGCGCCTTCGTGTGGTTCAGTCGGCGTGCGCGCCGGAGTCCCGCGCCACCTTGGCCCAGCGCACCGTCTCCTCGCGCATGAAGGCGGCAAAGGCTTCGGGTGACGACTGGGTCATGGGCTCAATGCCGAGCTTTAGCATGGCCTCTGCCACTTCCGGAGCGGCGGTCGCCTTCACCAGCGCGGCGTAGAGTTTGTCGACAATGGGCTTGGGTGTTTTGGCCGGCGCCATCACGGCAAACCAGTTGAAGGCCAGCAGGCTGGGCACCCCCTGCTCCACCGAAGTCTGCGTATCGGCCAGCGCCGGCGAGCGCGTCTTGTTGGTGATGGCCAGGGGCCGCAGCCGCCCGTTCTGCACCACGGAATAAAGCGCAGGCAGATCCATGATCACAGCGTCCACATGACCACCGACGGTGTCGGTAACGGCCGGGCCGGCGCCTTTGTAGGGAACGTGCAAAATCTGCCCGCCAGTGGCTGAGCGCAGCAACTCGATGGCCAGGTGCGGCAGCCCGCCGTTGCCGGAAGAGGCGATCGTGACCTGCCGCTTCCTTGACAGCGCAATCAGTTCCTGAAGCGACTTGACTCCAACGGACGGATGGATGGCCACCAGTTCAGGGGTGCTTCCTACAGTGGTGATGCCGGTCAGGTCGTTGATCGCATCGAATGGCATCTTGGCGTAGGTGGCAGGGCTGATCACCAGCGGGCTGGCACTCCCCAGCGTGATCGTGTAGCCGTCCGGTGGCGCCTTGGCGACATAGTCGGTTCCAATCAGCGCGTTGCTGCCCGCCTTGTTCACCACGACGACGGGGACGCCGAGCAACTCGCCGAGTTTGGGGGCCAGGATGCGGGCCACGATGTCGTTGGAGCCGCCCGGCGGGAAGCCCACGATCAGGTTGATCGGGCGGCTCGGGTAGTCCTGTGCGTGTGCCGTGCCGCCCAGCAGGGGCATGAGGGCAGCGGCCGCAGCGACGACAGCCAGCAGGCCGCGCAGCATCCGCCTGGGTAGAGGGTTTCCTGCAAACATGTTTGTCTCCTTCAATGGTGATCGGGTGAGTCGTAACCGGATGGAACGGGGTCTATGTCCAGCCGCACTGCAATGCCCTGGAGTGCCGCAGACACCGCCGGGTAGCGCTGCATGACAAGCGGGTCGTGGCCTGGAATAACGTGCTGCGCAGACTGCGCCAGCGCCAGCATGCGGTCGTAGCCCTCCAGCACCTCGCCCACATGATGAACCAGCGGGAAGCAGCGCTTCTTATCGAAGTGCTCGTAGTAATGGCTCGCGTCCGAGGCCAGCACGACCCAGCCCCGCCGGGTATGGACGCGCACGGCCTGCATGCCGGCCGTGTGGCCGCCAATGCGGTGCACGCTCACCCCCGGCGCGATGCTGGCATCACCGTCATGAAACGCGATGCGGTCCCGGTACACCAGCCGCACGATGCCGGTCACATGGTCGACTTCGTAGGGGCGCGCAAAGGTTTCGCAGGCCATCTTCCGGCCGGTGGCGAATTTGAGTTCGTCGTCCTGCAGGTGGAAATGCGCATGGGGATATTCGTCGAAGGTGCCCACATGGTCGTTGTGCAGGTGGGTAATGACGATCTGGCGGACGTCGTCAGCCGTGATCCCCAGCAAGGCCAGCGCCTCGGCTGGCCGGCGCAGCAGGGTGCGCTTGCGCTTGAGCGCCATGTCCGCATTGAAGCCCGTGTCGACCAGGATGAGCCGCTGCGCATCGCGGATGACCCAGATGTAGTAGTCCATCGGCATCGGCGTGTCGTGCGGATCGCCACCGACGAAGTGGGACGCCCGCATGCCGCCGCGCGTCGCGTACTTCAGCGCCACCACTTCATAGGCCGGCAGCCCGGCGCCGGTATCCATCGCGTCAGCGAGCGCCGCCAAGCGCGGTCAGCTGCATGAGTTGGCCAACGTCGGGGCACTCCTCTGTGGACTCCACCGCCGCAGCAATCCGTGCGGCCTGGGCAGCACCCAGGACCGGTGTGACAAGGCTGTCGAACTTGACGCGCAGCTCTGCATCGTCCATCGGGTTCTGGATCGAGCCCTTGGGATAGTCGACGGTGGCCACGTGGACGGAACCGTCTTCCATGGTCATCGTCATGCGGCATGAGACGCCCCGGGCCAGCGAGGCGTCGGGGGTGATCTTCACCATGCCCGACAGGCGCAGCAGCATGGGTTCGGGCAGTCTGGCGTTGTTGAACTGGGCGAACAGGGCCTGCCCATCGGTCAGTGCCACAGCCACCGCGTAGGGCAGGCTGACCTGCGCCTCGTGGTAGGTCTTGGGCCGCGCGTTCTGGTGGTAGTGCGCCCAGTCGGGATGGCGCGCCATATCGATCGACCGGATCTTGTCCAGGTCTGGCGCATGCTTGCGGCGAATCTCCAGTGCGCAGTCAATCGCGTTGTGGATCGGCCTGGCGCAGGAGTAGGGCTTGAACTCGATGTCCAGCTGGTACGGCTCGTCAAAGGCGGCAACCAGCTGCTGCGGGTCGTTGTGGTCCGTGAACGCCGCAAGAAAGCCGCGCTCGCCTTCAAAAATCGTTGCAGCGCCGGTGAATCCGAGTGCTGCCATGGTGGCAGCCGTCACGCCATTGCGCGCCGCCGGGCCCGGGTTGAACCGCTTTTGCATGGAGGGGCCATACATCTCCATCAGGCCCGACGCGCTGGCACCGGCCAGGCCCATGGCCGAGACGATCTGCTCTGCACTCAGGCGCTGGATCATGGCCGAGGCGACGGTGGCGCCAAACACGCCGCAAGTCGGGGTGGTGTGGTAGCCGCGATTGCGCAGCGATGAATTGGCCGCCCGGCTCAATCGCTCCATCATCTCGCAGCCCGTTGCCAGCGCCACCAGCAGCTCCTTGCCACTGGAGCCGGCCTGCTCGGCTGAGGCCAGTGCCGCCGAATAAACCGGGGGGCTGAAATGGAACAGCGCCAGCACGTCGATGTCGTCCAGCTCGACGCTGTGCGAGGAGATCGCGTTGGCAAATGCAGCCTGCATGGCGGGCACGCGGTCGGCACCACCGATGAGGGTCGATTCAGCATGCCCGCCGGTGATCGCTGCAAACTTGCGTGCCACCTGGCCGCTCTGGGTCTGGCTGCCGGACACGGCAACGCCGATGTAGTCCAGCAGCAGCCGCTTGACGGCCTTGATGGAGGCGGGAGAAAGATCGGCGTAGCCGAAGCCAGCGAAATGCGCGGCGAGCCGCTCTGCAATCGTGGATGTGCTGGGAGTCTGGGTCATGGAATGAAAGGCAAGGCCTGTAGTTGGAACGCAAAAAATCAGGGATTGGACGGAGCGGTAGCGGGCTCGTAACGGCGCGCTGCAAGAATCTGCATGAGCTCGGTGGTGCTGTCCAGCGTGTCCAGGCGGCCAACCAGGGACACCACACGCTCGATGTCGGCTGCCGACAGGCATGACGCCACCACCTGGCGGAACTTGTACTCGACCTCCCCGGCTGTCAGCGGGTTCTCGGGGCTGCCCCGCCGGTGAAGTGCTTCATGCGAGAAGCTGCGGCCGTCGCGCAGCGTGACCTTCACGCGTGCTGCATGGCGGTAGGCTGGCCCCATGTCCGCGATGCCCTCATCGACATGTGCATGGACGCGGCCGATGAAGTCGAGCAGCCGCGGCTCGGCCAGCCGCTCCTGGGCGTACTGGGCCACAAAGGCGCCGCCATCGAATGCAATGACGGCCATGCCATAAAAAAGATTCATCTGCGCGGCGGTAACGCCCTGGGCCTTGTACTCCCAGGCGCAGTGGGTGTAGGTCATGGGGCTCACGCCCACGTCGACCCGCTCGATATCGCCGGGTGCCAGCGCATGCGTCTTCAGCAGGCTGGAAAAAGCGTCCAGCGCTGCGTGAATGCTGGTGACGCAGGCGTGCGGCTTGTAGCCCACCTTGCCCGCCTCCCAGACTGCGCCAAGACCTTCAGTCAGGCGTTGCGCATTCGGTTTTTCGGAATAGGTGCTCAGGTAGCCGCCGTAGCCGGCCTCCAGCACATCGCTGATGCCGGTCAGGCCGCGCTGAGCAAGCAGTGCCGAGTAGACGCCGCTTTGCGCCGCGCGGCCGGAGTGAAAGCGCTTGACCATCGCCCCCTCCTGCGCCGCCATCAGGCCGCCGGCCTGGGAGCCGGCAATGCCAAGGGCATGCTGCATGTGGTCAGCATCGAGCCCGAGCATGTGGGCTGCCGCTGCTGCCGCGACAAACACACCTGAGGTCCCCTGCGGATGAAAGCCGCGAAAGAACAAACTCATCGTGGCGGCATTGCCAACCCGCAGCCCGATCTCATAGCCGGTGGTCATGGACGCCAGCAACGAGCGCCCGGACACACCACCGGCCTGCTCGGCCAGTGCCAGCACCACCGGCACGGCGATCGATCCGGCGTGCACGATCGACTCCTTGTGGATGTCATCGAGTTCAAAGGCATGACCCGCGGTGGCATTGACCAGCACGGCGCCGGCCACCGAGGTTTTACGGGCCGTGCCAAACAGGCAGGCCACGGGCCGTGAGCCCTCCGCCTCGACCATCGCCTGCACGTGCTGCGTCCACGGCAGCGTTGCGCCAAACAGGCAGCAGCCGATGCTGTCCAGCACGCTGGTCTTCATGCGCTCGATGACTTCGGCGGGAATAGCGTCAAATTCAACACGGGCGGCGAATTCGGCCAGCGCTCGGGTAGCCCCTTCCAGCAGGGGCGCCTGGTTACTGCTCACGATGGCTTTCGTTGCAGGGTTGCGCCCGCATTCATTCAATGACAGTGCCGGAAGCCTTGATCAACCCGGCCCACTTTTTGTATTCGGCTTGCAGGAAGGCATTGGCCTCTTCCGAATTGCCGTTGATGACGCTCACGCCCGAGCTCCTGAGCTTTTCCTGCAGGTCAGGCATGGCCAGGACTTTGGACAGCTGACTCTGCAGCGTGTTGACAATGCTGCGCGGCATGTTGGCCGGGCCGAGCACCATGTACCAGGTCGCGGAGGCATAGCCTTTGATGCCCTCTTCTTCGATGGTGGGAATGTCCTGCGCGATGGCCGAGCGTTTGGCGCCGGTCTGGCCCAGCGCGCGCAACCTGTTGTCACGTACGTAGGCAATGCTCTCGGAGATCGGAAGCATGGTGACGTCAGCGCGCCCACCCATGATGTCCACCATTGCGGCGCTGCCGCCGCGGTACGGGATGTGCAGGTACTGCATGCCCGTCATGGCGCGCAACACGTCCATGGCCAGATGGGACGAGCTGCCGTTGCCCGAGCTGGCAAAGCGGATGGCATCGGGCTTGCGCTTGCCATATTCCACCATTTCATTCACCGTCTTGAAGGGCACTGCGGGGTTGGCCAGCAGCAGCAATGGCGCCTCGCCAATCAGCGCGATCGGGGTGAAGTCATCGAGCTTGTAGCTCACCTTTTTGTACAGGCTGGGGTTGATGGCAATGCCCGGTGTGCTGAACAGGATGGTGTAGCCGTCCGGCTTGGCGGCCGCAGTGGCCGCAAACGCAATGTTCCCACCCGCGCCGGTGCGGTTCTCGATCACGAAGGACTTGCCCGTGAGCTCACCCATTTTCTGCATCACCTGCCGGGCCACGATGTCCGCACCGCCTCCTGCCGGAAAGCCGATGAGGACCTGAACCGAATGTGCTGGATAGTCCTGGGCCACAGCCGGAAGGGCCAGGCCAGTCAAGAGGGAACTGGCCAGGGCCAGAAGGGAAGTCAATTTCATGGAATGTCTCCTGCTTTTGTTTGATAGACGGAAAAATCTCTAGCCAACCGGGTCAGCGTCCAGACGCACCGCAATGCCAGCGAGCGCAGGCGAGACGGCTGGATACCGCTGCATCACCAACGGGTCGTGACCCGGCACCACGTGTTGCGGCGAGCGGGCCAGCGACTGCAACATGTCATATCCCTCAACGGCTTCACCCACGTTGAACATGGTGGGGAAAACCCGTTTCTTTTCAAAGTGCTCATAAAAGTGGCTGGCGTCCGAGGCCAGCACGACCCAGCCGCGCCGGGTGTGCACGCGCACGCATTGCAGGCCGTGGGTATGGCCGCCGACGCGGTGCACGCTCAAGCCCGGCGCCAGCTCGGCCGTGCCCGCATGGAACTGCACGCGGTCCTTGTAGACCATGCGCACCATGCCCACCACCTCATCGACCTCGTAGCCGTGGTTGAACTGCTTGTGCCGCATGTGGCGCCCTGTCGCATAGGCCATCTCGTCGTCCTGCAAGTGAAAGCGGGCGGCGGGGAAACTGTCGAAGGTTCCCACGTGGTCATAGTGAAGGTGCGTGATGATGACGTCCGCGACGGTCGCCGCATCCACGTCCAGCAGCGCCAGACCTTCCACCGGCAGGCGCAGCAGGGTACGGCCGCGCCGGGCGGCCACCTCGGCGCCAAAGCCGGTGTCAACCACCACGACGCGGCCCGCACCGCGCACCAGCCAGACGTAATAGTCCATCGGCATCGGCGCATCGTGCGGGTCGCCGCCCATGAAGAAAGCGCTGCGGCTGCCCGGGCGTGTGGCGTAGCGGATGGCAAACACTTCGTATTCCGGCAGGCCGGGCGTCATGGCCGCGTCACCCGGGTGGGCGGCTGCCTGTTCAGTGCGCACTGTCATGCAGATTCTCCAATGATGTTCATATCCTTCGGTGCCGTTGCGCCTGTGGGGCTCGCCGCGTGCCGCAGTTGTGCGTCAATGCCCAGGCCGACCATCCATGCATCGCGCAGCGCGCTGAGGAAATCGCCCGGTACATTGCAGTCGCCAACGCACGAATACGGCACGCCACTGGCCTCTACTGCTTCAACGACATCGGTGTTGGGCCGCGGGCCCGTTGCAAAAATGAGGGTTTGGCCAATGGCCAGCGATTCGGCTTCGCCCTGGCCGATCTGCACCTTGACCTCGCGGCCCGCCAGGCCCTGGATGCGGCACTGCGTGATGACCCGCACCCCGCTGTCGGCCAGCCGCTCGAGCAACTCGAATTTGTTGTTGCGCGCCATGCCGTTGGCTGCGTGGGCCTGCATCTCCAGCACCTGGATCGTGCAGCCCTTCAGGCGCAGCAGGTCAGCGATCTCCACGCCCACCATGCCACCCCCCACCACGGTGACCGTGCTGCCCGGCGCCACGAGTGCGGGTTCCTTGAACACGTCCCATGCGTGCACGACAGCAATGTCCGGCGCCAGTGCGCTGGTGTCCAGCACAGCAGCACGCGGCACTGAGCCCGTGGCCACCACCACATAGTCAGGCGCGAAGGCCTGGATCAGCGCCTTGTCTGCGCTGACGCCCACGCGCACCGGCACCTGCATCGCCTGCAGCTCCGACCAGCGGTAGTCCCACACCGGCTGGACTTCGGTCTTGTCGGGTGCCGCCACGGCCAGGTGGATCTGACCGCCCACGCGGGTACTCTTTTCCCAGACTTCCACCTCATGCCCACGGCCCCTGATGACTCGGGCCGCCTCGATCCCGGCTACACCGGCGCCCAGCACCAGCACACGTTTGCGCAGGCCCGCAGGGCTGGGGAACAATTGCGGCTCGGCATGCTCGAGTGTCTCGAACTCGGTTCCCACCATCGGGTTCTGCACACACGACACGTCTTTTTCCAGCGTCAGCCGTTCAAAGCAGACGTTGCACGCAATGCACTGCCGGATCGGCGCCTTGACCTGGCCAAAGGCCTTCAGGCACCAGTGCGGATCGGCATACAGCGCGCGTCCCAGTGAGACAAAGTCTGCGCTGCCCGAGGCCAGCACCTCTTCGGCGTCCTGCGGCTCCACGATGCGCCCTGCCACAAACACCGGAATGCCCACGGCATCCTTGATGGGCTTGGCCAGCGGCGCGAGGCAACCGCGCGCAAATGACGGCGGCTGGATGCAGTACTTGGACAGCTGCGGGCTTTCGTTGCTGCCGCCCGACAGGTCAATGGCTGCCACGCCGGCGCGCTCGACGGCCTGGGCCAGTGCAATGATTTCTTCCGCCGTGTAGCCGTCGGCGGTGAACTCGCTCGCGCTCAGCCGCACCACCAGGCAAAGCTGCGGCAGTGCCTGGCGGATACGGTCAATGGTTTCGAGCAGGAGCCGCATCCGGTTTTCGAGCGAGCCGCCGTACTGGTCGGTGCGCTGGTTGATCCGCCGCGTGAAAAACTGCTGGAACAAATAGCCGTTGGCCGCGTGGATCTCCACCCCGTCATACCCAGCCAGCCACAGCCGGCGTGCGGCCGCGACAAAGAGGTTTTGGATCTCGTGGATTTCACGGATCGCCAACGCGCGCACCGCGTCGCCGGTGTTGGGGTTCATCCAGGCAGACGGGCCAACCGGCTCCATGTTCAACACCGAGCGACGCAGTAGCGCGCCCCGGTGGTTGAGCTGGGCGAACACATGGCAGTCATGCTCCTTGATAGCGCTCACGATGCTGGCCAGGCCCGGGATGAAGCGGTCGTGGTAGCAGCACAGCGAGTTGTGGTGAGGGCGGGCCTGCTCCGTCACCACCATGGCCTCGGTCATGATCATGGCAACGCCGCCCCTTGCGCGCTCGGCATAATAGGCTCGGTCGCGTGCCGTCGACAGGCCGTCGGTGGTGCTGTAGTTGGTGCCCATGGGCGCCATCACCACGCGGTTCTTCAGGCGCAGTTCACCAATGTTCCCGGGTTGTTGCAGCAGCATGGACATTTATCCGCCGCCTCGGTTTGGGGGTGTGTTGCACAACGTTTTCTGGTTCATGTCAGTCCATCGTGAATTCAGTTCAAGTGCCGCCCATGCTAGTGAGCAATCTGCAGAGGAACAATCCCATACAATGACAAACACCAGTGAATCTGATTCACCAATAAGCCGGGAAACGACTGAAAAATCTCAACGTAATTCCGCTGTTCGTCTGCGTCTGCGATAGCAAAAGTCTCACAGCAGCGGCTGAGCGTCTGGGGTTGTCAGCCTCTGCCGTGAGCAAGGCCATCTCCAGGCTCGAGGACGAACTCGGCCAGCGGCTCATCCATCGCACCACCCGGAAAATTACCCTGACCGAGGAAGGTGCGACCTTCCTGGAGCGGTGCCGGCAAATTCTGATTGAGGTCGAGGACGCGGAAACCACCATCGCCCAGGCGCGCGCCATCCCGCGCGGCAGGCTGCGCGTGCAGATGCCGATCGGCTTTGGCCGGATCGTGGTGGCGCCAGCGCTTGCCAGCTTCGCCAGAAGCTACCCGGAAGTGGTCCTGGACGTCGAGTTGAGCGACCGCATCATGGACATCGCCAATGAGGGCAAGGATGCGGCCATACGCATCGGCGACCTGCGCGACTCACGGGTCATTGCACGGCGGCTGTGCGAGCTTCGCTTTGTGACCTGCGCCTCACCGGAGTACCTCGCCCGCCATAGCGTGCCGATGATTCCCGAAGACCTGGTCCATCACCAGTGCCTGGGCTACCTGATTCCGCAGACCGGACAATACCGCGACTGGATCTACGCCAAGAAGGACGGCGAGCCTTATGTCCACAGCGTCTCGGGCGGATTGAACATCAACAACGCAGAGTCGTTGCTGGACGCAACCATCTCGGGTGCAGGCGTGGCCATGATGGCAACTTTTGTGGCGGCCGGGGCCGTGCGCGCCGGCAAACTGCAGATCATCCTGCGCGAATACGTGACCACCGGCCCGACAGTCTCGGTGGTCTATTTGCCGAACAAGCGCATGTCGCCGCGTCTGCGGGCTTTCGTTGACTTTCTCACCAGCCTGGTTCCTGAATCACCGCCCTGGGACCGCATCCTGCTGCCTCCGGTGGCCAGCAACAGCGCGGCCGGCAAGCCTGCATCTCGCGCCAGAAAGCGATGACGCGGCCGGGCGCCGGGACCGGGGTGCCGGCGTTATCTGTGAAACCAGTTCAACCTCTTTTGGAATCGGGAGCGCTTAATCCCCGGCCGGGTTCACCGTAATATTCGGGGCGGCCTGAGGCAGCGCACGACATTTCAAACTCTCAAGGATAGCCATGCAATACACCCAGTTGGGCACAACGGGCCTGACCGTCTCACGGATGTGCCTGGGCACCATGACCTTCGGCTTCCAGTGCGAGGAGGCCATCTCGCACACCATCATCGACAAGGCCACCGAGGCGGGAATCACCTTCATGGATACGGCCGATGTCTACCCCTCGGGCGGCGGCCTAGGCGCTGTCGGGCGCACCGAAGAAATTGTCGGCCGCTGGCTCAAAGGCAAGCGCCAGCACTATATCCTGGCCACCAAGGCGGTGAGCCGCATGGGCCCTGCCGCATGGGACGGCGGCGCATCGCGCAAGCATTTGCTGGACGCCATTGATGCGTCGCTGCGCCGCTTGGGCACTGACTATGTAGACCTGTATCAACTGCATGCAGACGATCCCCTCACGCCACTGGACGAGACGCTGGAGGCGTTGGACACCATCGTGCGCAGCGGCAAGGTGCGCTACATCGGCGTCTCCAACTTCCTTGCCTACCGGTTGGCCCGAGCGCTGGGGCGTTCGGATGTACGGGGGTTGAGCCGGTTCGTGTCGGTACAGCCGCGCTACAACCTGCTGTTCCGTCAGTTCGAGCGTGAGTTGTTCCCGCTGGCCACCGAAGAAGGTCTGGGCGTGATGGCCTACAACCCGCTGGCCGGCGGCCTACTGACCGGCAAATACAAACCCAATTCGGAGCCAGTGGCAGGCACCCGTTTTACCAACGGCATTGCCGCCAAAGGCTACCAGGAGCGGTATTGGCACGAACAGCAATTTGCCACCGTGGAGGCGATCCGTTTGGCTGTGAGCGACGGCGGGCATTCACTGGCGACGGTCGCAGTTGCATGGGTGCTGGCCAATCCGGTGGTGACCTCCGCGATCATCGGCGCAAGCAAGCCCGAGCAACTGGTGGACACGCTGGCTGCAATCGACTTCAGGCTGGAAGCGCAGCTCAAGGAGCAGCTCGATGATCTGTCGCAGGCCTATCGCTACGGCGATGCCAGACGCTGACCCCTCGTGGCGGCATGAAGCCATTGTCGATGCCGTCAACGCCAACATCGCCATCGAATGAAAGAAGCACCCGTGACCCCTTCCCGACCCGGCAGCATCCTGAAACAAAAAGCCCTGGCCCGCAGGGGCCTGATGGTGGCTGGTGCCTCCAATGCACTGGCCGCGCGCCTGATCCAGCAGTTGGGCTTTGAGGCCGTCTACCTGACAGGCGCCGGCATCACCAACACCTTCTACGGCGTGCCGGACCTTGGCTTCATCAGCCTCACGGATCTGGCCCAGCATACGGCGGCCACGCGGGATGTGGTTGATCTGCCCATCATCGTGGATGCCGACACCGGCTTTGGCAACGCGCTGAACGTGCGGCACACGGTACGCACGCTGGAGCGTGCGGGCGCCAATGCGATCCAGCTGGAAGACCAGGTGATGCCCAAAAAGTGTGGCCACTTCAGTGGCAAGGCCGTAATCCCGGCAGCCGAAGCCGCCTCCAAGATCAAGGCCGCCGTGGACGCGCGCATGAATGAAGACTTCCTGATCATCGCGCGCACAGACGCCCGGGCAGTCGAGGGACTCGACGCTGCGCTGGAGCGTGCCGCCCTGTTTGCTGAAAGCGGCGCCGACATCACCTTCGTAGAGGCGCCGGAAAGCACCGTCGAGCTGTGCCGGATTGCCCAGGAACTGCCGGTGCCGCAAATCGTCAATGTCGTGATTGGGGGCAAGACCCCCACGCTGGACGCCGCTGAATTTTCAAGCATCGGCTTTGGCCTGGTGCTCTACGCCAACGCTGCCTTGCAGGGATCCGTGTATGGCATGACGGCAGCGCTGCAGCGTCTGCGCAGCACGGGCCGGCTCGACGAAGACAGTGGCCTGGTCGCCAGCTTTGCACAACGGCAGCAGCTAGTCCAAAAGGACCTGTTCGACGAGCTGGACCGGCGCTACAGCGTGTAAGGCGGCGCAAGAGGCAGCTTGCCTTGAGCAGCGCCTTAGCGCTGCTGGACCAGTACCAGACGGCTCTCGCGCTGCATGCCATCTTTGATGGCCGTCACCGTCAATTCATAGCGCGTGCCAGGAACAGGGCTCTGCGCCTGGGAGGTGAAGCCAAAGTTGCGTGCATCGTTATGGGCCGCCTCGGTTTCGGTGCAAACCTACACCGCGCTTGAAGCTCAAAGGTTGCTCGCTGGCTAATTCGGCGATACAGACGCGAAAGTTTCCGTCGGGGATAAACACCGCCACGGTTTCGCCCGTGTGCTGGCGCAGCCTGCGCATCATCGGCTGGGCAGCTGCCGGAAGGTCCACAGCTTTTTCGTCAAAACTAGCCCATACGCGCGCCAGCTGGCCCACTGAG
>JACMQX010000172.1 GCA_014376765.1 Ramlibacter sp.
GCACCGGGAAAAGACTAGTCTTTTCAAGCACTTGGCGCGCTGCGAAAGCAAGTTGCAATTTGCTGCAATGCCGCAGGCGAAAAGGATTGCATTTCAACCAGTCGGCGCGCATAGTGAAATTTCGCAAGGCCCGCAAAACCTATAAAACGTTCAGCGCACACGAGACGTTCCCCCCCTGGATCCCCAACCACCTTTTCCCCGCCTGCCGGCGTTATTTGGCGCGGCAGTTATCAACCCAGTTAGCACAGGAGGCTACACATGAACTTGACGATCAGTGGTCATCACCTTGAGGTAACACCGGCATTGAGAACGTACGTCACAAGCAAACTGGAGCGAATAACCCGGCACTTTGACAAGGTGGTGGATGTCAAGGTCATACTGACCGTTGAAAAGCAGAAGGAAAAGGAACGAAGGCAGCGTGCGGAGTGCAACATCCACGTCAAGGGCAGCGACCTGTTTGCCGAATGCTCCAATGCCGACCTGTATGCCGCTGTGGACCAACTGGTTGACAAGCTTGACCGCCAAGTGGTGCGACACAAAGACCGTGTGCAAGACCATCATCACGCCGCGCCCAAGCGACTGATGTAACAAGCCACAGCCCGGCCCTGCAAAGGCCCGCTGGCAGACCAGCCGCCGCTTCCAAGCAGGCGGTTTTTTTTTGCCGGGGGCTGTCCTCGCCCCCTGCCCGCCAGGCGTTGTAGCCTATACACCACCTTCATTACAGATTTGTTGCACTGCACCTTTGGGGGTGCATAATCTGTTTCCCCACCATGAACCGACTCGCGTCCATCCTGCCCGCTGCCCAAGTCCTGACGAGCGTCGGTGCCACCAGCAAGAAGCGTGCTTTTGAGGAAGCAGGCTTGTTGTTTGAAAGTCTTCATGGCTTGTCCCGCGCCCTTATCACCGACAGCCTTTTTGCCCGTGAACGGCTGGGCTCCACGGGCCTCGGTCATGGCGTTGCGATTCCCCATGGCCGGATCAAGGGCTTGCGCGCGCCGATGGCAGCCGTGTTCCAGCTGGAAGCGCCCATCGGGTTCGATGCCCCTGACGAGCTGCCGGTCGGGCTGCTGATCTTCCTGCTGGTGCCTGAAGCCGCGACGCAAAAGCACTTGGAAATCCTGTCGGAAATTGCCGAGCTGCTGAGCGATGCGCCTTTGCGCGAGAAGATCAAGGCGTCGACCGACGCCGCTCAATTGCACGAGATGATTGCTACTTGGCAATCCGCTCAACCCGCCTGATCCCACAAGATGAAACCCACAGTCGTCAGTGCCGACGTACTGTTCGAAGACCACCGTGCCCAATTGAAGTGGGAGTGGGTGGCAGGCCTCGGAGCGTCCGAACGGCGCTTTGACGAAATCGCGGTGCGCGCCGCGCGGTCCGGCGCGGATCTGGTGGGTTACCTCAACTACATCCATCCCTACCGCGTCCAGATCCTGGGCGAGCGCGAAATCGCCTATCTGACCAATGCCACGCCGGACGATTGCGCACGCCGCATCGCGCGGATCGTGACGCTGGAGCCGCCGGTGCTGATCATTGCCGGGGGAATGCAGGCGCCTGATGCGCTGCTGTCGATGTGCGAGCGCGCGCAGATCCCGATGTTCGCGACCAAGGAGTCTGCGGCGTTCGTGATCGATGTGCTGCGCGCCTACCTGTCCAAACACTTTGCCGACCGCACCTCGATGCACGGCGTGTTCATGGACATCCTGGGCCTGGGCGTCATGATCACCGGCGAGTCGGGCCTCGGTAAAAGCGAGTTGGGGCTGGAGTTGATCTCACGCGGCAACGGCCTGGTGGCTGATGACGCGGTGGACCTGTACCGCATCAACCAGACCACGATTGAGGGCCGCTGCCCCGAACTGCTGCAGAACCTGCTGGAAGTGCGCGGCATCGGCCTGCTGGATATCCGCGCGATCTTTGGCGAGACGGCGGTGCGCCGCAAGATGCGCCTGAAACTCATCGTCCACCTGGTCCGCCGCGAGACCATGGAGCGCGAGTACGAACGCCTGCCCTACGAGCCTCTCACGCAGGACGTGCTGAGCATCCCGGTGCGCAAGGTAGTGATCCAGGTGGTGGCCGGGCGAAACATCGCTGTGCTGGTGGAGGCGGCTGTGCGCAACACCATCCTGCAACTGCGCGGCATCGATACGTATCAAGAGTTCGTAGAGCGCCACCGCAAAGCCATGGAAGAGTAGGACGCAAAACCTGGTCATTGCGGGCCTGACCCGCAATCCATGGTGGCGTCAAACTGCGCTACTTTTCGCCAACATGGATCCCGGGTCAAGTCCGGGATGACATTCGTGCCGGCAAAAATTTACTCGTGCGTGAAGAGTGGCCGCCCCGCCGCGGGCCGCGTCGGGCAGTTGTCCTTGGTGCAGTTCGCATACAGACTGAGCGCATGGTCCGCTATGACGAAGCCCTTGGCCTTGGCCACCGAGTGCTGGCGTCTTTCGATCTCGGCGTCGTAGAACTCCTCGACCTTGCCGCAGTCCAGGCAGACCAGGTGGTCGTGGTGCTGGCCCTCGTTGATTTCGTAGACCGACTTCCCGCTTTCAAAGTGGCTGCGGATCAGGATGTTGGCCTGCTCGAACTGCGTGAGCACGCGGTACACGGTGGCCAGGCCAATATCGGAGCGGTCTTCCAGCAGCACGCGAAAAACATCTTCGGCCGTCATGTGGCGTTGCGCGCCTTTCTGGAAAATCTCGAGGATTTTCAGGCGTGGCAAAGTGGCCTTCAGGCCGGTGCTCTTGAGTTCGTCGATGTTGGCCATGAGGGTCTTTCTTCCGCTGGCGAAACCACCTGCCGGCGCAGGCCCTGCCGCTACAATGATCCGATCATATCGCCTACCTCTTTTCCCATGCCTGCTAAATTTTGCCGCAGCGCCCGACTGGGCTTGACCGCTATTGCCTTTGCCGTGCTGGCTGGTTGCACAAGCATGGGCAGCAGCGGCGGCCTGTCGGGCACCACAGACCGGTTCACCTCGATGCTCAGGCCCTACCGGATCGAGATCGTGCAGGGCAACTTCGTGTCGAGCGAACAGGTGGCAGCATTGCAGCGCGGCATGACCCGCTCGCAGGTCAAGGAGGTGCTGGGCACCCCGCTGATGACCGATGTTTTTCACACCGACCGGTGGGACTATGTCTTCACCCTGAAGCGCCAGGGCGTGGAGCCACAGTCGCGCAGGCTGACATTGCGGTTCCAGGGCGACCAGCTCGACAAGTGGGATGGCGACGCCATGCCGACCGAGGCCGAGTTTGTGGCCCAGCTGGACAACCGCAGCAAGGCCAACGCCAAGGTGCCGCTGCTGGAAGTGCCTGAAGACGTTCTGAAGGACTTCAACCTCAAGAACCCGCCTGTTGCGCGCACCCCGGTGGCTCTGGCAGCCGGCTCCACCACCGCCTACCCGCCTCTGGAAACGCCAGGAACGAGCACCCAGGCGTGGGATGGCGCGACACAACGCGCCGTGGTGGCTGCTGCTGCACCACGGGCAGCCGTGCAATCGGCTTCTGCTCCGCCGGCTGCCAGTGTGGCTGCTCCTGCACCAGCACCCGCCGCACCGGCTGTACCGGCCCCCGCGGCACGCCCGGCACCTGCAACTCCTGCTGCTACGGCCACCGCTCCAGCCATCGTAGCTGCCGCTCCGTCGCCTGTGCCTGCGGCTGTGTCTCCCGCGGCGCCTGTGGTGCGTCCGGTAACGGCCTCTGCCGTTGCACCTGCCACGGCACAGGCGCCAGCACCTGCCGCGCCTGCCGCTGTGCCGGCGCCGCCCGTCAGCGTCGGCTTCGGTGGCCTTGATTCAGAGGTCTCCGGCTTTCTCAATGGCTGGATGAACGACTGGCAGGCCCGCAATTCGGTCGCCTACTTCCAGCGTTACGTGCCCGAGTTCAAGGGCTCCAGCGCCAGCCGCGCTGAATGGGAAGCACAGCGCCGGCCCAGCATCGAAGCGCGCGTGAACGTGTCGCTGGCGGTGCAGGATGTGCGCGGCGTGATGGTGTCTCCCGGTGTCGCCCGCGTGGTGTTTCGCCAGATCTATGACTCGGACGCAGGCAGCGAGATCGGCACCAAGGCGATGTTCCTGGTCAAGCGCGACGGCCGCTGGCTGATCGAGCGCGAGTTCTTCACGCCGGCACGCTGATGGCCAGCGCCGACGCCTCCGCCAGCGTCCCGGCTGCGGCCGGCGCCTCGCCGCACCGCGTGGCCGTAGCAGGAGCCTCGGGCCGCATGGGCCACATGTTGATCGAAGCCATCCGCGCGAGCGGCGACTGCATCCTCTCAGGCGCGCTCGACATCTCCTCCAGCCCCACCATTGGCCTGGACGCATCCGCCTTTCTGGGCTACGCCAGCGGTGTCCCCGTGACGGCCGACCTGCGTGCCGGTTTGAAGAACGCTCAGGTGCTGATCGACTTCACCCGCCCGGAAGGCACCATCGAGCACCTGCGCGTCTGCTGCGACCTCGGCGTGAGCGCAGTGATCGGCACCACCGGGTTCACCGAGGCCCAAAAGGCGCAGATTGCGGATGCCGCCCGGCACATTCCCATCATGCTGGCGCCCAACATGAGCGTGGGCGTCAACGTCACGCTCAAGCTACTGGAGATGGCGGCCAAGGCCCTGGCCACCGGGTATGACATTGAAATCATCGAGGCACACCACCGTCACAAGGTGGACGCGCCTTCGGGCACGGCCCTGAAGATGGGCGAGGTCATTGCGCAGGCCATTGGCCGCGACTTGAAAGAGTGTGCGGTGTACGCGCGCGAGGGCGTCACCGGCGAGCGCGACCCCTCAACCATCGGCTTCTCGGCCATTCGCGGCGGCGACATCGTCGGCGACCATACGGTGCTGTTTGCGGGCATCGGCGAGCGCATCGAGATCACGCACAAGTCATCCAGCCGCACTACCTATGCCCAAGGCGCCCTGCGCGCGGTGCGCTTTCTGGCCGGCAGCAAGCCGGGCCTCTACGACATGTTTGACGTGCTGGAGCTGAGGTAAATGAGCATCTACAGCATCTTCACCCAAGGCGATGGCATCAGCCGCTTCGTCGCCATCCTGCTGCTGGCCATGTCGGTGGCGAGCTGGGTCGTCATTCTCTGGAAAGCCTGGCTGTTGCAACGCGCCACCGGCGATGTCGCGCGCAGCACGGCCGCATTCTGGCAAAGCCCTTCCGTCGACGACGCGCAAGCGCGTGTCGCGGGCTTTGACCGCGAAGCCCTGGTGCTGCCGCTGATAGCCGCGTCGTATCTTCCTGCCGATGGCACGCTGGCCACGGCAGGCGACAAGTCCCAGCAGCTGACCCGCCTGTTGCGTGATGCGCTGCACAAGGTGCTGGACAAACTGCAGTTCGGCCAGGTGCTGCTGGCTACCGTGGGCTCCACGGCGCCTTTCGTCGGGTTGCTTGGCACGGTCTGGGGCATCTACCACGCGCTGATCAGCATCTCGGGTGCGGGGCAGATCAGCATCGACAAAGTGGCCGGCCCGGTGGGCGAGGCGCTGATCATGACGGCGGCGGGGCTGGCAGTGGCTATTCCCGCCGTGCTGGCTTACAACATATATGGCCGGCGCATTGGCCGCATCGAGGCCGACCTGGAAGGCTTCGCGCGCGACCTGCGCGAGCTGCTGCTGCACGCACGGTAGGCCATCATGAGCTTCGGCCGTCTCGAACGCACCCAAGGGCCCCGGCCCATGAGCGATATCAATGTCACGCCGCTGGTGGACGTGATGCTGGTGCTGGTTGTCATCTTCATCATCACGGCGCCGCTCTTGACCAGCTCCATCCGCATGGAGCTGCCCAAAACCGACGCAGCCACCCCGGCGGAAGCACCCAAATTCGTAACCCTGGCCGTTGACAAATCGGGCCAGGCTTTTTTCAATGACAAGCCGGTGACGCAGGAGCAGCTGGCTGCGCGCCTGGCCGAGACTGCCGCCAGGAATGCCGACACTGAAGTGCAGTTGCGGGCCGACCAGGCCGTGCCCTACGGCCGTGTGGTCGAGGTCATGGGCGCCGCGCAAAAGGCGGGCCTGAACAAAATTGGCTTTGTGGCCGACACCGGCAAAACGGGCAGCTAAGACATGCAAGACAAATACACCCCCGCCGACGTTGAACGCGCTGCGCATGCGCACTGGAATGCGCGCGACGTTTACCGCGTGACGGAAGACCCTTCGCGCAAGAAGTTCTACGCCTGCTCCATGCTGCCCTACCCCAGCGGCAAGCTGCACATGGGCCATGTGCGCAACTACACCATCAACGACATGCTGGCGCGCAACCTGCGCATGAACGGCTACAACGTCCTGATGCCCATGGGCTGGGACGCCTTCGGCCTGCCGGCCGAGAACGCAGCGCTCAAGAACGGGGTGCCACCGGCCAAGTGGACCTATGACAACATTGCGTACATGAAAAAGCAGATGCAGGCGATGGGGCTGGCCATCGACTGGTCACGCGAAGTTGCCACCTGCGACCCGGCCTACTACAAGTGGAACCAGTGGCTGTTTCTCAAGATGCTGGAAAAAGGCATTGCCTACCGCAAGACCCAGGTCGTCAACTGGGACCCGGTGGACCAGACCGTGCTGGCCAACGAACAGGTGATCGACGGCAAGGGCTGGCGCACAGGCGCCGTCGTTGAAAAGCGCGAGATCCCGGGCTACTACCTCAAGATCACCGACTACGCCGAAGAGCTGCTCGACCATTCCCTGACCAAGCTGCCCGGCTGGCCCGAGCGCGTCAAGCTGATGCAGGAAAACTGGATCGGCAAGAGTGAGGGCGTGCGCTTTGCCTTCACGCACGGCATCCGCGACTTTGCGGGCGAGCTGATCGGCGACGGCATGTTGCACGTGTTCACCACGCGGGCCGACACCATCATGGGCGTGACCTTCTGCGCCGTGGCGCCCGAACACCCCATTGCCACGCACGCAGCCAAACTCAATGCGAAGCTGGCCGACTTCATCGAGCGGTGCAAGCAGGGCGGCACGACCGAGGCAGAACTCGCGGTGAAGGAAAAAGAGGGCATGTCCACCGGCCTGGTGGTGTTCCACCCGCTGACGGGTGAGCCGATTGACGTCTGGGTTGGCAACTACGTGCTGATGAGCTATGGCGATGGCGCCGTGATGGGCGTGCCCGGCCACGACGAGCGGGACTTTGCCTTTGCGCTGAAGTACAACCTGCCCATCATGCAGGTGATCCATGTCGACGGGAAACACTACGACTACAAGCAATGGAACGAGTGGTACGCCGACAAGGAAAACGGCGTCACGATCAATTCCGGCAGCCTGAGCGGCTTCAACTACCTGGACGCAGTCAACGCGGTGGTGCACCAGCTGGAGCGCCTGGGCTTCGGCGAGAAAAAAACCACCTGGCGCCTGCGCGACTGGGGCGTGAGCCGCCAGCGTTACTGGGGCACGCCGATCCCCATCATCCACTGCGACGAGCATGGTGCGGTCCCGGTCCCCGAGCGGGACCTGCCGGTGGTGTTGCCGCTGGACTGCGTGCCGGATGGTTCCGGCAACCCGCTCAACAAACGGCATGACTTTCTTGATGTGCCTTGCCCCGTCTGCGGCAAGCCCGCCAGGCGCGAGACCGACACCATGGACACCTTCGTGGACTCGTCCTGGTATTTCATGCGCTATTGCGACCCGAAGAATGACCTGGCCATGGTCGCTGCCGGCGCGCAGTACTGGATGCCAATGGACCAGTACATCGGCGGCATCGAGCACGCCATCCTGCACTTGCTGTATGCGCGCTTCTGGACCAAGGTGATGCGCGACATGGGCCTGGTGAAGGTGGACGAGCCCTTCACCAAGCTGCTGACGCAGGGCATGGTGCTCAACCACATCTACTCGCGCAAAAGCGACAAGGGCGGCGTTGAATATTTCTGGCCGGCCGAGGTGGACGACGTGCACGACGAAGCCGGCAAGGTGATTGGCGCCAGGCTCAAGAAGGACGGCTCAGAGGTGACCTACGAAGGCGTGGGCACCATGAGCAAGAGCAAGAACAATGGCGTGGACCCGCAGGTGCTGATTGAAAAGTATGGCGCCGACACCGCGCGCCTGTACACGATGTTCACCGCACCGCCTGAAGCCACGCTGGAGTGGAACGACTCCGCCGTCGAGGGCAGCTACCGTTTCCTGCGCCGCGTCTGGAACTTTGCGGTCAAGCATGAAGCGTCTTTGAAGGCCGGTCGTTCTACAGACCACAGCAAGCCGCTGGAGCATTCCGCCGCCGCCAAGGCGCTGCGTTATGACATCTACACCGTACTGCGCCAGGCCAACTATGACTACGAGCGCATGCAATACAACACGGTCGTCTCGGCCGTGATGAAGATGCTCAACACGCTGGAAGACACGAGGCTGGGCGACAGCGCTGCCGACCGCGCCGCGCTGGCCGAGTGCTACGGCATCTTGCTGCGCGTGCTCTACCCGGTGTGCCCGCACATCAGCTACAACCTGTGGGCCGAGCTGGGCTATGCTGCCAGCGCCGGCGACCTGCTGGACACGCCCTGGCCGCAGGTGGATGAAGCCGCGCTGACCAAAGACGAAATCGAGCTCGTGCTGCAGGTCAATGGCAAGCTGCGCGGTTCCATCCGCGTCCCGGCCGCAGCCAGCAGGGAAGAGATCGAGAAGGCCGCCATTGCCAGCGAGGCCTTCACCGCCTTTGCACACGGCGCAAGCATCAAGAAAGTGATCGTGGTGCCCGGGCGCCTGGTCAACGTGGTGATCTGAGGCGGCCATGCAACGCAGAAACTTTCTTGTATTGGCACCGCTGCCCGTCCTGGCGGCCTGCGGCTTCAAGCTGCGCGAGGCGCCTGACTTTGTCTTCCGGAGCATTTACGTGGGCTCGGCCGAGGCTTCGACGCTGGGCAATGAAATCAAGCGCAGCCTGGCTGCCAGCGGCAAGGTCACCGTCTTGCCCGCCGCGCAGATCAACAATGCCCAGGTGATCCTGGACGTGCTGCAGGACCAGCGCGAGAAGGTGGTGGTCGGCCTCAATGCTTCGGGGCAGGTGCGCGAGTTCCAGCTGCGCTACCGCTTCCGCTTCAAGCTGCGGACCCAGCAAGGCAAGGAGCTGATCCCGCTCAGCGAGATCCTGCAGCAGCGCGACATCAGCTTCAACGAGTCGGCGGTGCTGTCCAAGGAAACCGAAGAGGCGCTGCTCTACCGCGACATGCAAGGCGACATAGTGCAGCAGCTGATGCGGCGGCTGGACGCCGTGAAAGAGCTCTGAGCGGGCCGCCAGAATGACGGGGCAACGCGCAACACCGGCCGCCCACCTGCTCATGAGCCCGCCCGATTTCTTCGAGGTGAGCTACTCGATCAACCCCTGGATGGACCCGGCCCGGTGGGCCCCGGACGCACAACGGCTCTGGCAGGACGCCCATGACGGCTGGAACGCCCTGAAGGCCGAATACGAAGCGCTGGGCGCCAAGGTCACGGTCAAGCCCGCCGCCAAAGGCTGGCCTGACCTCGTGTTCACC
>JACMQX010000173.1 GCA_014376765.1 Ramlibacter sp.
CGCAGGAAGCTGCCAACGTGGTCGTAGTGGGCGGGGAGTTTGACGGTCATGGCTTGTCTCCAGGAGGTAATTTGGGCTGTCCAGCCTATGATGTTAAGGCATGGTTTTGGCCATCTTTGGATACAGAAACCTTGAATTTTCGCGCGTAAGCCTGCTAAATCATTGATATTTAGGAGTCGTTGTATACAATCAGTATCCATGCCTGCAGCCAAATCCACCTTCCCGCTTAATGCCTGGTACGCCGCCGCCTATGACGTGGAGATCGTGCGCAAGCTCATGCCGCGCACCATCTGCAACCAGAAAATCGTGATGTTCCGCAAGTCGGACGGCAGCGTCGCGGCGCTGGAAGACGCCTGCTGGCACCGGTTGCTGCCGCTGTCGATGGGCCGTCTTGAAAATGATGAGGTCACCTGCGGCTACCACGGCCTGGTCTACAACGCGCAAGGCCGCTGCACCCACATGCCCAGCCAGGAAACGCTCAATCCTTCGGCCTGCGTGCGCAGCTACCCGGTGGTTGAAAAGCACCGCTTCGTCTGGGTCTGGCCCGGCGACCCGGCCAAGGCCGACCCCGCCCTCGTGCCTGACATGCACTGGAACGATGACGCCAAGTGGGCAGGCGACGGCAAGCTGATCACCGTGCAGTGCGACTACCGTTTGGTGATCGACAACCTGATGGACCTCACGCACGAGACCTTTGTTCACGGCTCCAGCATTGGCCAGCGAGCTGTGGCAGAGGCGCCTTTTGTGGCGACGCATGGGGACCGCTCGGCCAGCGTCACCCGCTGGATGGAGAACATCAACGCGCCGCCGTTCTGGGCCGCGCAGATCAAACATGCACGCGGTTATGAAGGCCCGGTGGACCGGTGGCAGATCATCCGTTTTGAGGCGCCTTGCACGGTGAACATTGATGTGGGCGTGGCGCAGACCGGCACCGGCGCGATCCCGCCGGGCGGCAACCAGGGCGACGCCAAGCTGAGCAACCGCAGCAAGGGCGTGAACGGCTACGTGCTCAACACCATCACGCCCGAGACCGATGGCAGCTGCCACTACTTCTGGGCCTTTGCCCGTAACTACTGCCTGGGCGAGCAGCGCATGACGCACCAGTTGCGTGAAGGCGTGGCCACCATCTTCCGCGAAGACGAACTCATTCTTGAAGCGCAGCAACGCGCGATGGACGAGCATCCTGACCACCAGTTCTACAACCTGAACATTGACGCCGGCTCGATGTGGGCCCGGCGTTTGATTGATGGGCTGGTGGCGAAGGAGAAGCCCGCGCAGCAGGTGATCCCGCTCCGGGCGGCGGCATGAGCATGGCGAGCGAAGTCAGCGATGGGGAAAGCATTGGGGGTCAGATCCCAATTCAGGACAGCAGCCATCTCGAAGCGCGTGGTACCGAACGAAATTGGGCTCTGACCCTCAATGCGCTGCGTGCGGAGCGCGCGGGTTTTTCTTCCTCCGGCGAACAGCGTGATTGGGGTCAGAGTCCAATTTCGGCCGGCATTTTGTCGCTCCGTTCAAGCGACTGTCCTGAATTGGAATCTGACCCCAATTACTTCCCCGGCTCGGAGCCGTTGCGCGCCGGAAGCATTGAGGGTCAGATCCCAATTCAAGACAGCAGCGTTTTCGCAGCGCGTGATGCCGAACGAAATTGGGCTCTGACCCCCAATGCGCTGCGTGCGGAGCGAGTGGGTTTTTCTTCCTCCGGCGAAAAGCGCAATCCCTATGGCCACGATTAGCTCCCTTCCCACCGAACCCTCCGAAGCCGGCGCCTCACAAGCCGTCAAGGCGCAACTGCGTTTGCGCGAGATGATCCTCGCCGGCGAACTGCCCGGCGGCGCGCGGATTGCCGAGCTGTCCATCGTCGAGAAGCTGGGCGTGTCGCGCACCCCCATCCGCGCGGCGCTGATGCGGCTGGAGCAGGAGGGCTTGCTGGAGGC
>JACMQX010000174.1 GCA_014376765.1 Ramlibacter sp.
CGCAGAGAAATCACGCTGGGTGTTTGTTGGCGACTCGACGAATGACGAGCTGATGTTTGACTTTTTTCCCACCAGTGTGGGGGTGGCGAATATCCGGCGATTCGAGCAGCAGCTGGTGCATAAACCCCTCTATGTCACGCAGAAGGAGCGCGGGGCGGGGTTTGCAGAGGTGGCCCGGGCTGTTCTTTCTCCCTCTCCCTCTCCTTCTCCCTAACCCTCTCCCAAAGGGAAAGGGCACCAGAAAGCTACCGGCGCGGCGCGCAGACCAGCTCACCCGGATCATTCGGCTCCACAGCCAGGTCGTTTTTGGCATGCGCCACATCCATGTCGCGTGGCAGCGTCACGCCATTTTTCACCGCCAGAATCTCGGCCATGACGCTCACCGCTATCTCCGGCGGCGTCTTGCTGCCGATGTAGATGCCGATCGGCCCGCGCAGTCTTTCAAGTGATTCTTCCGTCTGCTCGAAGTGCTCGATCATTCGCGCATGGCGGATCAGGTTGTTGCGGCGCGAGCCGATGGCGCCCACGTAGAAGGCATCCGTCTTCAGCGCCTCCAGCAGCGCCAGGTCGTCCAGCTTCGGGTCGTGTGTGAGGGCCACGACGCAGCTGCGCCGGTCGGGTTTGAAGGCCAGCACCACGTCGTCCGGCATGTCGGGCACCACCTTGGCCCCGGCCACTGACCACGCACCGCGGTACTCCTCACGCGGGTCGCATACCGTCACGGCAAAGCCGCTGAACAGTGCCATCGTCGCCAGGTATTCGGTCAGCTGGCCGGCGCCGATCAAGAGCATGCGGTACTCGGGGCCAAAGGTGTTGACCAGGTGGGTGGCGGACACCGTCAGTTCCTCGGGCGCCGTGGCCTCGGCCTGCTGCACCGCGCCGTCCGCCAGGCGCACGATGCGACGCATGAGCTTGCCGGCTTCCAGCGACATGACAAGTTCATGGATGCTGGCAGCATCAGGGTCGTACTCCAGCAGCAGCTCCAGCGTGCCGCCACACGGCAGGCCGAACTGGTGCGCCTCGTCCGCGGTGATGCCGTATTTGACGAAACCGGGCGGGCCGGAAGGGATCTGGTTGGCCACGTCTTTCCCACCGTCCTTCGCGGGCGCCTGCGCCTTGCCCTGCGCATACGCCTGCGTGAAACGGTAGATCAAGTCATCTTCAATACAGCCGCCCGACACCGAGCCCACCACCGCGCCGTCTTCGCACAGCGCCATGATGGAGCCAACCGGCCTGGGCGATGAACCCCAGGTGCGCACAACAGTGGCCAACAGCGCGCGTTTGCCCGCGATGCGCCAGTCGCGCAGCGTGCGCAGGACCATGACGTCGAGGTTTTCCATAGCTTGAGTCTCCAGCCCCGGTGTTCTAGAAAAGGCGTTCAGCGCAGGACGAAGAAGGCCACGGCAACCGCAGCCACCGCACCCACAACCCACACCCAGCCCGGCACGCCGGCGCTGGCGGGCTCAATTGGCGCCGCAACTCCACCCGCCGCCACCGCATCGGCCTCAGCCCTGGCTGCATAGGCTTCGGGGTGCTCGCGCTGCATGTCTTCATCAAAGCGCTTGAAAAAATCTTCTGCCATGCCTTTGGCTGCGCCGTCCACCAGCCGCTGGCCCAGCTGGGCGATCTTGCCGCCAACAGAGGCGTGCACCACATAAGCCAGCTCGCATCCAGTCCCTGCCGGGGTGAGCGTGACCTGCGCATTGCCCTTGCCAAACCCGGCGGCGCCGCCCTGCCCGTCAAAGGTGATGGTGTAGCTGTGCGGCGGCACGATGTCGCTGAGCGTGATCTTGCCGGCGAACTTGGCCGACACCGGCCCGATCTTGACCGACACGCCCACGGCGTACTGGTTCTCGCCGGTGGCTTCGACCTTGTCGCAGCCGGGGATGCAGCGCTTGAGCACCTCAGGGTCGTTGAGCGCGTCCCACGCCTGTTGCTGGGTGACGGCGAGTTGCCGGCTGGCTTGCATGTCCATGTTTAGTATTCCTTGTGTTGTTTTGGCTATTGTTTCATCACGGCGGCCATGCTGGCGGCCAGGTCTTGCAGGCGGCTCAGGTTGTGTACCGCGAGCATGCCGTGCGCGTGCTTGTGCAGCACCGCCGCACCGCGTGCCAGCGGGCTGTAGCCGTCAAACCGCAGGAGCGGGTTAAGCCACAGGATGCGCTTGCTGCTGCGGCGCAGCCAGCCCAGCTCGCGCGCCAGGTCTTCAGGCTCGCCGGTGTCCAGCCCGTCGGTGATGACCAGCACCAGAGTGCGCCGGCCCACCAGGCGCCGCGCGTACTTCTCGCGTAGCGTGGTGAGCGAGTCGCCCAAGCGGGTGCCGCCGGCAAAGTCGTCAATCAAGGCGCTGGCAGCGGCGAGCATGTCGTCGGTGTCGGCCAGCTTGAAGGCGGGTGTGAGGTCAGTCAGGTGCGTGCCGAAGGCGAATACGTCGCGGCGTGGCTGGTCGCGTGTAGCGGCATGCAAAAAGGCCAGCAGCAGGCGGGCATAGCGCTCCATCGAGCCGGACACGTCCACCAACACCAGCAAGGGCAGCGGCTGCTGCTGGCGGGCCAGGCGCGGCAGGCGCATCAGCTCGCCACCGGTCCGCGCTGCGTGGTGCATCACGCCGGGCCAGTGAATGCGGTGGCCGCGTGAGCCGGGCCGGGTGCGACGGGAGGCGACTGTGGGCACGGCCAGCGCAATGTCGCGCACCAGGCCCTCCACCAGGCGGTACTCGGTGCCGCTCAGGGCATTGAAGTCGGCATGCTTGAGCATCTGCACGTCGCTGGCGGTCATGGCGGCGTCGAAGTCGACCTTGTGGTCTTCTTTTTTGGGCTGCGCCTGGCCGGCTATGTTCCTGGGGGGCGAGAGGGCCTCGCGCACACGGGGGCGGCGTTTGGAAGGCTCCGCCTTTCCTTCAGCGCTGGGCAGCAGCTGGGCCAGCAGCTTGTTGGCCATTTGCGGGTCGCGAAAGTACACGTCAAACAGTTCGCGAAAGACCATCCGGTCCTGCTCGCGGCTGATCAGTACCGATTCGAGCGCGGCGCTGAGGTCGGGCTTGTTACCCACGCCCACCAGCATGGCCGCTTGCTGCGCCAGTGAGATACGGGCGCTGTCCATACGCACACCGGCCCGGCGCAGGGCACGGCCGAAGCCGGTGATGTTGCCCGCGAATTTCCCGGTCCTCGCGTCACCGAGGTTCATGGCTCAAACCGCCTCGGGTTCAGGCTTGAGCAAGTCCACCGCCATGTCCCGGGTCAGC
>JACMQX010000175.1 GCA_014376765.1 Ramlibacter sp.
GCCCCACGGTGCATGATGAAGCGCAAATGCCGTTTGGCGGCGTCAAGGGCTCGGGCATGGGCCGCTTCGGTGGCAAGGCCGGCGTGGACGCGTTCACCGAGTTGCGCTGGATCACGCTGCAGACGACGCCGCGGCACTATCCGTTCCAGCTAATCCATCGCCGCGTAAACCATGTTGCGAAACAAGGTCCGGTAATGAATCCGTTGCCCCGGCGCCTGGGTCAGCAAGATGGCAAACATCTCTTCCTTCGGATCCACAAAAAAGCAGGTGCCGCCAATGCCGCTCCAGTGGTACATGCCCACCGAGCCTGGCGTGGGTGCAACGCCCGCGTCCTTGCGCACCGCCACACCCAGGCCAAAGCCGTGGCCGGCTTGCAGCAGCTCGCCTTCCACCGCGATCTTGCCCAGGTGGTCGGACGTCATCCAGGCCACGGTCTTGCGCGACGCCAGGCGCACGCCGTCGAGCACGCCGCCGTTGAGCATCATCTGCAGGAAGCGCGCGTAGTCTGTTGCAGTGGAAGCCAGGCCCCCGCCGCCTGATTCATTCACCGGCACTTCGCGCAGGTCAATCAGGTTGACGGCCGCGCCGCCGTCCGGGTCGGTCGCAAAGGGCTCGGCAATGCGGTGCTGCTGGTCGGGCGGCACGCTGAAGGCGGTGTCCCGCATGCCCAGCGGGCCAAAGATGCGCTCCTCCAAAAACGCGCCCAGCGTCTGGCCGCTGCACACCTCAACCACCGCGCCCAGTACGTCGGTGGAACGGCTGTACTGCCACACCGCGCCGGGCTGGCGGGCCAGCGGCAGGGCGGCGAGCTTGCGGCACATGTCGCGGTTACTCAGGCCACGCGAGGCGATGTCGGCCTCGCGGTACTGCATCTGCACCGGTTCAGTGCCCAGGAACTCATAGGTCAGGCCCGAGGTGTGACGCAGCAGGTCCTGCACCGTCATGTCGCGCCAGGCGGGCTCCAGCTGCAGCTTGCCGCTGCGCATCACGGCAACTTTCTGCTTGGCAAACTCAGGCAAATATTTCGAGACCGGGTCGCCCAGAAACAGCTTGCCCTCTTCCGCCAGCATCAGCGATGCAAGCGACACGACCGGCTTGGTCATGGAGTAGATGCGAAAGATCGTGTCCTGCCGCATCGGCGTGCCGGCGGCGGCGTCCTGCTGGCCGATGGCGGTGAACAGCTCGGTGTCGCCGCATTGCGAGACCAGCATCACCGCCCCCGGCAGCCTGCCGGCCGCAATGTCGCGCCTGAAGGCAGCGTCCAGGCGCTTGAGGGCGTTGGCGTCCATCACTTGTACCGTTCGCGTGCCAGGGCTGCGCCCTTGGCCAGTGCTTGCAGCTTCTTCACGGCAACTTCACGGCTCATGGGCGCGAGGCCGCAGTTGGTGCAGGGAAAGAGCTTGTCTTTGGCGACAAACTGCAGCGCGGTGCCAATGGTGTCGGCAATCTCTTCGGGGGTTTCAATCGCGTCGCTGGCCACGTCAATCACGCCGACCATCACGTCCTTGCCGGCCAGCAACTTCATGAGGTGGGGTGGCACATGGGAGTGAAAGCACTCCAGGCTCACCTGGTCAATGCTGCTGGCCGCCAGCGCCGGAAAGATCTCTTCATACTGGCGCCATTCATCGCCCAGCGTGTTCTTCCAGTCCACATTGGCCTTGATGCCGTAGCCGTAGCAAATGTGCACGGCGGTTGTGCAGGTCAGGCCCCGCGCGGCCACTTCCAGCGCCTTGACGCCCCACTCGGCGGCGTCTTTCATGTAGACGTTGAAGGCGGGCTCGTCGAACTGGATGATGTCCACGCCATCGGCCTGCAAGGCCAGCGCCTCCTGGTTGAGCAGCTCGGCAAAGGCCATGGCCATCTTGACCTTGTCACCATAGAAGCGGTCGGCCACGGTGTCGACGATGGTCATCGGGCCGGGCAAGGTGAACTTGAGTTTCTTCTTCGTGTGGGCGCGGGCCAGCTGCGCTTCAAAGGCATGCACGCGGCCCTTCAGGCGCAGGGGCGCCACCACTTGCGGCACCTGTGCGTCGTAGCGGTTGTTGCGGATGCCCATGGTGACCTTGTGCTCGAAGTCGATGCCCTCCACATGCTCCACGAAGCCGTGCACGAAGTGCTGGCGCGCCTGCTCGCCGTCGCCAATGATGTCCAGCCCCGCGTCCTCCTGCTCCTTGATCCACAGTAGCGTGGCGTCGGCCTTGGCCTGCTGCAACTCGGCGCCTTGCGCCTGCCACTGGGGCCAGAGCTTGTTGGTTTCGGCCAGCCAGGCTGGCTTGGGCAGGCTGCCCGCGATCGACGTCTGAAACATGCTGGAATTTCCTTAGGCAGTGAAGTGGTTTGCGTCCGTATGATGCCCCTGTAAGGCACCAGGATAAAGACATCATGACGCAAATCAACCCTGACACCAGTCACGCCATGGACAAACCCCCGGCTCCATCACCCCTGACGCCGTTGACCGGTAGCCCCTCATGAGCCCTGTGCCCCAGGTATCCACACCCCAGTCCACACGTTCCCGGCCGCAGGTCGTCATCATCGGCAGCGGCTTTGGCGGGCTTGAAGCCGCTCGCGGGTTCAGCCGCGCCGACGTGGACGTGACGCTGCTGGACAAAACCAACCACCACCTGTTCCAGCCCCTGCTCTACCAGGTGGCAACCGCCGGCCTGTCAGCGCCGGCGATTGCAGCACCGATCCGCAACCTGTTCCGCAAGCAGGCCAACGTGACCACGCTGCTGGGCGAGGCCGACGACATTGACGCTGCGTCGCACCGCGTGCTGCTCAAAGACGGCGGCGCGCTGTCGTATGACCATCTCATCATTGCCGCGGGCGCCACGCACAGCTACTTTGGCCGCGATGACTGGGCCCGCTTTGCGCCGGGCCTCAAAACCCTGGGCGACGCCTTCGAGATCCGCCGCCGCATCCTGCTGGCCTTTGAGCTGGCCGAACGCGAAACCGACCCGCAGCGGCAACGCGCGCTGCTCACCTTTGTGGTGATTGGCGCCGGCCCCACTGGCGTGGAAATGGCCGGCACGATGGCCGAGATTGCGCGGCACACCCTGCCGGGTGAGTTCCGCCGCATCGACCCGGCCAACGCCAGCATCATCCTGCTGGAGGGCGGATCGCGGGTACTGCAGTCCATGCCTGAAGAACTGAGCCAGCGGGCACTGGAGCAGTTGGAGAAGCTGGGGGTGGAGGTGCGGCTCAATGCCAAGGTGACAGACATCAACGCGCTGGGCCTGAGCGTGGCCGGTGTCTCGCGGCCGGACATCACCGGTGTGGCTGTCTACCAGATCGCCAGCCACTGCATCATCTGGGCGGCCGGTGTGGCGGCGTCCCGGCTGGGGTTTTTGCTGGCGCTCAACACGCAATGCAAAACCGACCGCGCGGGCCGCGTCGTGGTGGAGCCGGACCTGTCGGTTCCGGGGCATCCCGAAATCAGCGTGGTGGGCGACCTGGCTGCCGCCAAAAGTTATGTGGCCGGCAAGGAGCCCACTGCGGTGCCGGGTGTGTCCCCCGGCGCCAAGCAGATGGGGCGCGCCGCCGCCGCCAACATCCTGCGCCGCCTGGCAGGCGAGCCGACGCAGGCCTTTCGCTACCGCGACTGGGGCAACCTGGCAACCATCGGCCGCCACGCCGCCGTGGTGGACCTGGCAGGGCCGACAGGGCCTTTGCGCTTTTCAGGCTACCTGGCCTGGCTGTTCTGGCTTTTTGCGCACGTTTATTTTCTGATCGGTTTTCGCAACCGGCTGGTCGTGCTGATGGACTGGGGCGCGGCGTATCTGAGCTTTCAGCGGTCGGCGCGGGTGGTGGTGGGAGAGGAAGAGGCGGGGAGCGGAGAGCCGCGGTGAGGACGCAGCCTGCCAATTAAAACGGCCACACTCATTCTCAAACTGCCCCGCGCCCCTTCTGGCACCTCAAGCGTGCCTTGCGCGGCGGTGAGTTGTTTGCAATGCAATGCGCGGCCGGCACCGTATGGGGCAGATTTGCGATTTTGAATTTCGGCGAAGACCCTGGCGCCCTGCATCAGCTGCGCAAGTCAATCACCTTCACGCGAACCTTGCGCTCTTCTTCACGTTTGCCGTTGTGAAGAACAGTGAGCTCCGCCGTGTTGTCCACACCTACACGGTCCAACTCGCTGACAAGGGTGGTGAGCGTCTGCGTAGGCCGCGCATTGACGCCGATGATCACGTCGCCCAGCTCGCCGGTTGTGGCGTTGTAGGGCACCAGCCCCGCTGCCGCCGCCGGGCCGCCGGGGGTGACCTGCGCCAGAACCACACCAAAGATGCCCGAGCGGGCCACGATGTCGGGCCGCACCGGCGTGATGCCAATGCTGGGCAGCGGCGCCTTGCCGCGCGAAATGAGCGCAGGCACGATGCGGTTGACCAGGTCAACAGGAATCGAAAAGCCGATCCCTGCAGAGCTCCCGCTGGCCGAGCGGATCGCGCTGTTCACGCCGATGAGCCGGCCCGCGCTGTCCAGCAAGGGGCCACCCGAATTGCCAGGGTTGATCGCGGCATCCGTCTGGATCACGCCAACAACTTCGCGGTAGGTGGTGGTGGGCAGCTCGCGGTCCAGCGCGCTGACGATGCCCTGCGTCAGCGTGCGCTGCAAACCAAAGGGGTTACCAATCGCATACACCGTCTGGCCGATCTTGAGGGTGCGGCTTTCGCCCAGCGGAATCGGCCGGATGGTGGAGGGAATGCGCGACAGGCGCACCACAGCCAGGTCGTACTCGGGCGCGCGGCCCACCACGACGCTTTCGATTGGCTGGCCGGCGTCCAGCTGCACGAACACGCGGCGCGCGTTCTGGATCACGTGGTTGTTGGTGACGATGTGGCCCTGCGCATCCCAGATGAAACCGCTGCCTGCGCCGGTGCTTTGCACCTGCTCCAGCCAGATGTTGGTCTGGATCACTTCCGTCGTGATGTAGGCCACCGAGGGCGCGGCGTTTTCAAACAAACTGACGACGCGCTGCTCTTCGCTGGGCAAGGCGCCGCGCTGGGAGACGCTGCGCGGGTCGGCTTTCTGCAAGGGGGCCTGCGCTACGGCTAATCCGACCAGCATGGCCAGCACGCCGCAAGTGGCGCAACGCATCAGCTTCATGAAATTGATATGCCGGTATGCACGCATAAGATGTCCTCGACTCAGGCCGTTTCAGCTTCTTGCAGCAGGCGCCACATCACCTTGCCACTGCCGCTTTTTGGCAGCGCATCAACAAACTGCACAACGCGGGGCGTCTTGTAGACGGCCATGTTGTCGCGGCACCAGTCGACGATGTCCTGCTCGCTGACCTGGCCCTTGTGCGTGGCGCGAAGCACGACCACCGCCTTGACGGTCTCGCCCCGGTAGGCGTCCTTGGCCGAGATGATGCAGGCCTCCTGGATGGCAGGGTGGCGGAACATCAGTGCCTCCACTTCGGCCGGCCAGACCTTGAAGCCGCTGGCGTTGATCATCCGCTTCAGGCGGTCGGTCATGAAGAAATAACCGTCTTCGTCGACCCGGCCCAGATCGCCCGAGCGGAAGAAATGCTTGCCTTCAAATTCAATAAAAGCGGCCGCCGTGGCTTCGGGCCGCTTCCAGTAACCCTGGAACACCTCGGGCCCGCAGATGATGATCTCGCCCTGCTCGCCCTGCGGCATTTCCTGCAGCGTCTCGGGGTCGATCACCCGCGCGTCGGTGTTCATGAAGGGGATGCCCAGGCATTGCTGCTTGGGGTGGTCGGGCGGGTTGGTGTGTGAGGGCGCAGCCGTCTCGGTCAGGCCGTAGCCCTCGCAATAGCGCAGGCCAAACTGCTCCAGCAAGCGCTGGGCCACGGGCTGCGGCATGGCGGCGCCACCACCACCGATGTAGACCAGACTGGACAGGTCGTATTTGTCAAAGTGCGGGCTGGCCAGCAGGTCGATCACCATGGTGGGGATGTTGGTCCAGTGCGTGGCGCGGTATTTGGAGATCAGCCGCCCGGCAAAGTCGCGGTCCCAGCGCGGCATGATGAGCATCGTGCCGCCGGCATAAATGCTGGTGTGCATCAGGCTGACCATGCCGGTGATGTGGAACATCGGCACTACCGTCAGCGTCACGTTCTCGGCCGTGCCGTAGGCCCACATGCAGCCGGACACCGCGTTGTGCATGATGCTGGCATGCGTGTGCATGCAGCCCTTGGGCAAGCCGGTGGTGCCGCTGGTGTAGGGCAGGATGGCCAGATCCGCCGGGCCCACGCTCAGCTCTGGCGCCGCAGCGGTACAGGCCAGCGCATCGGCCCAGGTATGGACCTGGCCGGCGTGCAAGGCAG
Source organism: Ramlibacter sp. (assembly GCA_014376765.1). Classification (GTDB taxonomy): domain Bacteria; phylum Pseudomonadota; class Gammaproteobacteria; order Burkholderiales; family Burkholderiaceae_C; genus JACMQX01. The sequence goes on from JACMQX010000175.1 coordinate 6,287, forward strand.
GCAGGGCATGCCGGGTGAACAGCCAGTCGTGCCAGGTAGCGGGGGGCGCGTCGTCGCCTTGTGTGGCGGCGTCAAAACCATCGGTGAAGTGCGTGACGATCAGGTGCGCCAGCTGCTGCACAGGCTCCAGCATGTTGTTGGCCCTGGCCAGTTCGGCAGCAAGGTCCGCTGTGGTGATGGCCACTTTGGCGTCCGGGTCGGTGATGTAGTGCTTGAGCTCTTCGGACCGGTTCATCGGGTTAACCGGCACCACCACCGCGTTGGCCCGCAGGATGGCGTTGTGCGCAATGACAAGCTGCGGGCAGTTCTGCATGTTGAGCACCACGCGGTCACCCTTGCGCACGCCCAGCTCATGCAGCCGTGCGGCCAGCGCGAGCACGCTGGCCTCGACCTCACGGTAGGTGTAGACGCGGCCAAAAAAAACCAGCATCGCCTTGTCTGGGTAGCGGGCTGCATTGACCTGCAGGTTGTGGCACAGCGACACCGCCGGCGGCGTGATCTTGTGGGGCAGGCGTTTCGGCCAGAATTTGTAGTGGGGGCGCAGCATGAAGACTCCTTGCTCGCGAGCCTACGCTCTGCGGCGGTGCGGCGCATCCGGGAAGGCCCGAACAAGGCGGGTCGCTTGCGCGACGCGGGGCCGCTCTCAGCCGGAAGTTGACTGCCGGACTCGCACCGGCAACTTCGGGAAGGCCGCACCTTGCTGCAGGTGCGGCCTTCGGCGCTGGCTACGTCAAACGCCCCAGGGAATGTTTTGAGGGAAGCTGGTGCTGCCTTCCACGGCACGTTGATGAGCGTCAACCGCATTGGCGAGGGCGGTTGGCTGCGGCTGGCCGGCCTGAAGGGCCACATCAGGTGCAGCGCTCTGCAGCGTTTGCAAGGCGGCTTTTTCGACGGTCACCGGACCGCAGTGGCCCATCTGCGGCCCGGCGGCCTCACTGGTCGGCTTTGCCTGCTGCTGCACGCCATCATGGCGGGGGACGGGACGAACGCCTGCGGCGCTGTTTTTTTCTGGTCTCATTTGTGATCTCCTGGGGTTGTGTCAACCCAGACATGCACAGGTCGCGGCCCGGTACTTCTCCACATCCACTGCAAGCTGGATATCTGCATGACTGATGCAGACCGGAGTGGGTGGCGCAGCGGGAGCAATCGTTCACTGGAGTACGGGCTCCGGGCGTTCAGACCGAGGTCTCACGCCCCGGTACCGTCGACAACGCGGCGGTAGGTCACCTGCACCTTGCGCACGTTGTCCACGCCGATGAATTCCGTACGGGATGGAAACTTCACTTCAAAGGTGGCGAACTGGATGCGCCCGCCGTCCACCCGCGCATAGCGGCGCTTGAAGTTGCGGCCATCAAACAGCCAGTCGCCCTCGCCGGTGACGAGCTTTTCCGCGCCGTCGGCGGCGGTGATGCGGGTCGTTTCGGTGAACTTGCCGTTGGTTTGCAGCACCAGCACGCGGCGGGCCTTGACGCCGCCCTCCTCGATCTCGCGCAGCCAGGTGCCGACGAGTTGATCGCGCGTGTCGTCGGCTGCGTCAGGCGACTGCTCGCAAGCGGCCAGGGCTGCGCAGGCGGGTGCAAGGAAGATGAAGTGGCGGCGGAACATGCAGGCGCAATTATGGGGATGCATGGGGCGCACACACCGCTCACCGCAGACTACAAAAATTACGCGTGCAACGGCGCGACGGCGCGGCACCCGTACCCAGCGCCGAAGACGCTGCCGCTGGAAAAAGCGCGCTACGAGGCCACTACATCACGCCAGCGCAACCCGCCTTCTCTCACGCAAACGCCACAACAACGTCAAAGCGATCGACAGATTAAGCAGGTTCCACGCAATGCCGTTGAGAAACGCGGCGTGGTACGACCCAGTAAAGTCAAAAACCTTGCCCGACAGCCAGCCGCCCAGCGCCATGCCGATCATTGTTGCCATGATGACCATGCCCACGCGCGCGCCGGCCTCACTGGCCGGGAAATGCTCGCGCACGATGATCGCGTACGAAGGAACGATGCCGCCCTGGAACAGGCCGAACATCGCTGCCACCACGTAGAGCGACAACAGGCTGTCAAAGGGCAGGAACATCAGCAGCGCCAGGCCCTGCAAGGCCGAGCCCAGCAGCAGCGTGCGCAGGCCACCGATGCGGTCGCAGATCGCGCCGGACACCAGGCGGCTCACGATGCCGCAGGCCAGCATCAGCGACAGCATCTCGGCGCCTCGCGCCGCGCCAAAGCCCAGGTCCGAGCAGTAGGCCACGATGTGCACCTGCGGCATGGCCATCGCCACGCAGCACGACACACCGGCTACACAAAGCAGCACCTGAGCTGAATTGGCCTTCATGCCGAACGGCATCGACCCCTTGACGGCCTGCCCCGGCACAACGGCCACAGGCGCTGCGACGGGCGGACGCCGCCGCATCAACATCGCCAGCGCCACCATCGTGACGCAACTGAAAGCGCCCAGCCCGAAGTAGGTTTGACGCCAGCCGACGGTCTGCACAAAGTGCTGCACGATGGGCGGCCACACCGCGCCGCCCAGGTAGTTGCCGCTGGCGCAGATGGCCACCGCAATGCCGCGCCGCCGCACAAACCACAGCGAGGTGTCCGCGATCAGCGGTGCAAAGGTCGATGAGCTGCCCAGCAAACCGATGAGCAAGCCATGGGCCAGCATGAACAGCCAGATGTTGCCCGCCAGCGCCGCTGCACAAAAACCCACGCCGAGACCGAAAGCGCCAAGAATGAGCGGCACCGTGACGCCAAAGCGGTCCGCCAACCGGCCCATGAAGACGCCGCCCAGCCCCAGGCCGATCATGAGCATGGCGTAGGGCAGCGAGGCGTCGGCGCGGGCCACGCCAAACTCGGCCTGCACGGCC
>JACMQX010000176.1 GCA_014376765.1 Ramlibacter sp.
CAAAGCCGGTTGAAGACCGGCTATGCGCCCAAGGCGCTGGACCGCTGGGCGCAGGCGGCGAGAATCTGGCAGGGTGGGGGCGAGCCGCCGGACGTGCCGCGTGTGCAGGACGCCGCAGCGCAGCCTCCAGCAGCGAAAGCCGCGCCGCGCGACGTGTTCATGTTCTTCATCAGCGGTGCCAAGGAGCGCGCGCCGGCCGCCGCCATGGCCCTTATCAAAAAACTCAGCGCCTGAAACCCAACTCATGAAACCCAACTCCTGAACGCCATGAAATTCGCCGTCACCGTCGTGTCGCCACCGGGCTACATCCATGCCCAAGCCTTCAGCGAAGTGGCCGAGACCCTGCACCATGGCCTGCAGTCGCTGGGCCATGACTCGTTGCTCACCACCGAGGGCCGGTTGCCGGGCCGCCAGCACATCGTGCTGGGCCCCAACCTGCTGCCGGGGTTTGCGCTGCCGCTGGCGCCAGACGCCATCCTCTACAACCTGGAGCAGGTGCAGCTGGGCTCGCCGTGGTTCAAGCCGGCGCTGCTGGCGCTGTTTCGAACGTACCGGATGTGGGACTACAGCGAACGCAATGCCCTGGCCTTGCGCACGCTTGGCGTCAACGTGGCGCAGGTGCTGCCCATCGGCTATGTGCCGCAGCTCACGCGAATTGAAGCTGCGCCCGAGCAGGATATTGACGTGCTCTTTGTCGGCTCGATGAACCCGCGCCGCCAGTTGGTGGTGGACCAGATGGGCGCGCTGGGCCTGCGGGTGGGCGCGGCCTTTGGTGTTTATGGCCGTGACCGGGACGCGCTCATTGCGCGCGCGCGGCTGCAACTCAATATCCACCACTACGAGGCCAAGGTGCTGGAGATGGTGCGCATCTCTTACCTGCTGGCCAACCGCTGCGCGGTGCTGTCCGAGCACAGCTCCAACCGCACAGAGGACGCTGCGCTGGCCGAGGGCGTTGCCTTTGCAGATTACGCAGGGCTGGCGCAACGAGCGCGCGAATTGATTGACGCGCCGCAGGAGCGGGAGCGGCTGCGTCAGCGAGGCTTTGAGATCATGCAGGCGCGGCCGATGGCCGACTACCTGAGGGTTGCACTGGCAATGGCCTGAGCGCCCTTCATGCGGGGCAGCTCAGCGGGGCTGACCTCGCGCGCCGCGGGAGCCGCCCCCGGTCAACAGTTCACAGCCAGGGCGCCAACCAGCCCAGACCGGCAGTGGTCCCACCGGCCTGGCCGCCGAGTTTGGGACGGTATTCGCAACCCACATGACCGGTCCAGCCGCAGTCGCGCGAGACCTCGTCGATCACCTGGAACAGGTAGGGGTAGTCCATCTCGCCTACATCGGGCTCATGCCGCTCGGGCACGCCGGCAATCTGGAAGTGCCCCACCCTGCCGGTGGGCAGGTACTTGCGGATCTTCATGGCCACGTCGCCCTCGACGATCTGGCAGTGGTACAGGTCCATCTGCACCTTGAGGTTGGGCGCGCCGACCTCTTCAACAATCTCGTGCGCGTGGTCTTGCCGGTTAAGAAAAAAGCGGGGAATGTCGCGGGTGTTGATGGGCTCGATCAGCACATCAACACCCGCCCTGGCCGCCTCGCCGGCGGCCCAGCGCAGGTTGGCCACATAAGTGGGCCGGCTGGCGTCGCGCTCCTTGCCCTCGGGCACCAGGCCCGCCATCAGGTGCAGGCGCGGGCAGTCGAGCACCTCCGCGTACTGCAGCGCCAGCGTCACCGCAGCACGGAACTCCGCCTCGCGGCCCACCACGCTGGCCATGCCGCGGTCCATCGCGCCAACCGCCCTGGCAATGGACGCGGTGTCGGTGCCGCCCGGTGGCGCATTGAAGAGCACCTGCTGCAAGCCGTTGCCCTTGAGCCGCGCCGCCAGTTCAGCTGCAGGCCAGGCATAGGGGAAAAGAAATTCAACCGCCTGGAAACCGTCCTTGGCCGCTGCCTCAAAGCGCTCAAGAAAGGGCAGCTCCGGATACATCATCGACAGGTTGGCGGCGAATTGGGGCATGTTGTGTCTGACGTGAAAGGCTTTGAGACGGGAAGCTCAAACGCTGCGGGGCACACGGCCCGTCACCGGGTAGGCCGGGTCGGTATATCCGGGCGTGGAAGCATGGCCAGGCGCCACGAGACCGGTGACGAATGTCTCGTCCTGCGCGTTCAGGCTGGCGCTCATGGCGTCGATGTAGCCGCGCCACTGCTCCAGCGTGCGTGGCCCGCCGATCAGGCCCTGCACCAGCTGGTTGTTCATGACCCAGGCCACTGCAAACTGGGTGGGCGTCATGCCGCGGGACTGGGCGTGGGCCAGCACCTGCTGGGCCAGGCCCAGCGACTCCGCGCGGAACTCTGTCTGCATGATGCGCTTGTCATTGCGCCCCGCACGCGAGTCGGCCGGCGGTGGCGCGTCGGCGCGGTACTTGCCGCTCAGCACACCGCGGGCCAGCGGGCTGTAGGCGACCACGCCGACACCATAGTTGGCGCAGCAGGGCAGCAATTCCATCTCGATGTCGCGCGTCATCGCGTTGTACAGCGGCTGACAGACCACCGGTTGCGGCACCCCCATGGCGCGTGCCGTCTCGACAAGTTGCGCCACGCGCCAGGCGCGGAAGTTGGAGACGCCGTAGTAGTGGACCTTGCCGCTTTCAATCAGGCGCGCCAGGGTGGACAGCGTCTCTTCCATCGGCGTGGTGTCGTCGTCGCGGTGCAGGTAAAGCACATCGACCCAAGGCGTGTTCAGGCGGGCCAGGCTGTCGTCCACGGCGCGCAGCATGTGGCGGCGCGACAGGCCGCGGTCGTTCGGGCCGAGGCCAACCGGGTTGGCGAGTTTGGTGGCCAGCACCCAGCGTTCACGGTCGGGGGCAATCAGCCGGCCGGTGATGCGCTCGGACTCGCCGCCGGCATAGTTGTTGGCCGTGTCGATGGCATTTAGGCCGGCTTCGCGCGCGGCGTCCACAATCCGAGCGGCTTCGGGCTGGGCCGTCTGGTCGCCAAACATCATGGTGCCCAGCCACAGCGGCGAGACCTTGACGCCGCTGGCGCCCAATGAACGGTAAGTGGGGGTTGGCTGCACCATGTCGTGTCTCCTGGGGGAATACTGCGGGGCCCGAAGCGGGCTGCGGCAATATTACCGCCGCGCTGCAAGCGCAGCCGTCAGAGCACGAGGCGCGAGAGCATGCCGACGGCCGTGAATACCGCAGCGCAGCCCACGCAATAAGCGATGAACTTCAGCGATGCCGCGGTGCCCCCACGAGCGCCGCGCGTGGCAAAGAGATAAGGGAACACAGCCAGCACAAACACCAGCAGCCACGCCGCCGTGAAAGCTGATGCCAGGCTGCGCGGCTTGCCGTGCGCCGGTGCGTCACGCCAGGCCCAGGAACCGAAGCAGGCCACCAGGCCCAGCCCCCAGATGATGGTCGCGATGGAAAAGTTCATGCCGGTTGGGGCGATGGCGCCCTTGACGAACAGAGGCACGAAGACCAGCGGGCAGGCCACCAGCCAGGCCAGCGCCGCGAGCATGTGCTTGTGGGTAGAGTTCATTGGCCGACAGGATAGCGGCTTTCGCACGCGCTCTTACAGGCCTGCGGTCCCTGCCTTGTCCTGCCGTGCAGGAATCCCTATTACGACCCGTCCAGGCCCCATCACCATCCGGACGGCTTTCAGAATATTCATACCGAGTTCGCGGCCAAGGGGCTGGGCAAAGTGCTGCGCTGGAAGTGGAATGCTTTGCGCAATGGGTGGCCCTTGCCGCGCGAGCCAGCAGGTGAATGTGGAAGAGGTGAAAAAGATCCACCTCGACCTGGGCGCCAAGCGCTAGCTGGGCGTGCACTGGGGCATCTTTGAACTGACCGGCGAGCCGCTGGGCGAGCCCCCACGCACGTTGATCACCGAGCGCGGGAAACACGGCATTGCCCCCCAGTGGGGGGAGGCGGCCGCTAGGCCGCTTTGGGGGACGTCAGTCTCTCCATGCGGAACACCGCAGTCCCGGCCCGCACGTTCGGCAGGGTGCGTATCTCCCGGCCTTCCTGCAGCCCAAACGCGTCCAGAATGCGCAGGTTGTTGCGCTTGGCCAGCACCTCAAAGTCTTTGAAGGTGCCGACCCGGATATTCGGCGTGTCGTACCACTGGTAGGGCAGCCGCCGCGTGACCGGCATGCGGCCGCGCAGGATGCTCAGCCGGTTAGGCCAGTGCGCAAAGTTCGGGAAGGCGACGATGCCCGTGTGGCCTACGCGGGCCGTCTCAACGAGCATGGTTTCGGTGTTGCGCAAGTGCTGCAAGGTGTCGATCTGCAGGACCACGTCAAAGGAGTTGTCGTCAAACATCGACAGACCCTCATCCAGATTGAGCTGGATGACGTTGACCCCGCGCTGCATGCAGGCCAGCACGTTGGCGTCAGCCAGCTCAATGCCGTAGCCAGTGCAGCCGCGCTCGCGTTGCAGGTAGTCAATCAGCGCGCCGTCGCCGCAGCCCAGGTCAAGCACCCGTGAGCCCTGCGGCACAAGCCGGGCGATGGATTGCATCGTCGCCTGATCGCTCATTTCAAAACTTCCCCGGCAATCCGTTCGAAATAAGAGCTCGCCACAGCCAGGTAGCGCGCGTCGTCCAGCAAGAAGGCGTCGTGCCCGTGCGGCGCATCGATCTCGGCGTAGCTGACGTCACGGCGGTTATCCAGCAGGGCCTTGACGATCTCGCGGCTGCGCTGGGGCGAGAAGCGCCAGTCGGTGGTGAAGCTCACAAGCAGGAATTTCGCCGTGGCCTCCGCGAGCGCCGCGGTGAGCTGGCCATTGAACGCGCGCGCCGGGTCAAAGTAGTCCAGCGCACGGGTGATCAGCAGGTAGGTGTTGGCGTCAAAGTACTCGGCGAATTTGTCGCCCTGGTGGCGCAGGTAGCTCTCAATCTGGAACTCGACGTCCTGCGTGGTGTACCGGTAGGGGCTGCCCGGGGACAGCGAATCAGCCGACCTGCTGGGCGTGGAAAGGGGCGTAGCGGGCCTGATCTCCCGGCCGAACTTCTCGTTCATCACGTCGTCGCTCAGGTAGGTGATGTGGCCGATCATCCGCGCGATGCGCAGGCCGCGCTTGGGCACCACCCCATGCTCGTAGAAGTGGCCGCCGTGGAAATCCGGGTCGGTGACGATGGCGCGTCGCGCCACCTCATTGAAGGCGATGTTCTCGGCCGTCAGATTGGGCGCGCTGGCGATCACGACCGCGTGGCGCACCCGCTGCGGGTACTGGATCGCCCAGCTCAGCGCCTGCATGCCGCCCAGGCTGCCACCCATGACGGCGGCGAGGGTGTGAATGCCCAGGCGGTCCAGCAGCCGGGCTTGCGCGTTGACCCAGTCCTCCACCGTCACCACGGGGAAATCAGCGCCATAAACCTTGCCAGTGTCAGGATGGATGTGCATCGGGCCGGTGGAGCCAAAGCACGAGCCCAGGTTGTTGATGCCGATGACGAAGAAGCGGTTGGTGTCCACCGGCTTGCCCGGGCCGATCATGTTGTCCCACCAGCCTTCGGAGTTGGCCTGGCCTTCATAGCTGCCGGCCACATGGTGCGACGCATTGAGGGCGTGGCAGATCACCACCGCATTGGTTTTGCCGGCGTTGAGCGTGCCGCTGGTCTCATAGGCCAGGTCGTATGCACGGATGGCCGTGCCGCTTTGCAGCGCAAGCGGCTCGCTGAAGTGCATGGACTGGGGCGTGACGATCATTTTTTCGTGGCGCAAAAAACAAAACCCGGCGTCGTTGCTAAAAACGAGGCCGGGCGGGCTTTGGGTCGTTAGCTGAATTTATTGAGCGCCCGCAAGCTGGGCAAATCGGCGCTGGGTCAAAGTATATCAATCCGGCTGCGCTTTATGAGAGCAGCGCGAACAGCCCCAGCGCAGCAAAGAACACCGCCGACACCACGTGAACCGCCCGCAACGGAACGAGCCGGGTGATGCGCTCGCCCAGCCACACCACCGGCGCGTTGGCCAGCATCATGCCAAGTGTGGTCCCCGCGACAACCCAGACCCAGGCGGGGTAACGCGCGGCCAGCATCACGGTGGCGATCTGCGTCTTGTCGCCCATCTCGGCCAGGAAGAACGCCACCACTGTGGTGGCGAACACGCCGAAGCGCGGGGCCTTGTCCACATCGCCTTCATCGAGCTTGTCGGGGATCAACATCCAGACTGCCATCGCGATGAACGAGACGCCCAGGACCCAACGCAGCACATCGGGGCCGAGTTGGGTGGTCACCCACGCGCCCACCGCACCGGCCAGTGCGTGATTGACGATCGTGGCCACAAAGATGCCCGCGACGATGGGCCAGGGCTTGCGAAAGCGGGCGGCCAAAACGAGCGCGAGCAGCTGTGTCTTGTCGCCCATTTCTGCAAGCGCAACGATGCCCGTAGAGACGAGGAAAGCTTCCATGTGTGGGAGTGGGGCGCCTTGTGGCGGCTGAAAGCTGAAGTGAATCACGGATTCTTTCACACGATGAATCGCACACTTCTGGCGCGCTTTTTGCTTTACTTTGGTGCGTTTAGTTCAAAATCATTTGAAACGCACCAATTACACGCATTTAATCCAAAGAGGTTTTCATGGAAGCACTAAAACAGGGCTCTGACGTCTTGTTCATCTTGTTAGGCGGCATCATGGTGCTGGCCATGCACGCGGGCTTCGCGTTTCTTGAGCTGGGCACGGTTCGCAAAAAGAATCAGGTGAACGCCCTGGTCAAAATCCTGGTGGACTTTGCGGTGTCAACCGTGGCGTATTTCCTGGTGGGCTACGGCGTTGCCTACGGCACCAGCTTTTTCGTGGGCGCGGAACAGCTTGTAGCCCGCAATGGCTACGAGCTCGTCAAGTTCTTTTTTCTTCTGACCTTTGCCGCCGCCATCCCCGCGATCATTTCTGGCGGCATCGCAGAGCGGGCCCGCTTCTGGCCGCAGTTGATAGCCACTGCGGTGATCGTCGGCCTGATTTATCCCTTGTTTGAAGGCGTGGTCTGGAATCAGAACTACGGCGTGCAAGCCTGGATCCAGTCCGTTACAGGCGAGTCGTTTCATGACTTTGCCGGCTCCGTCGTCGTTCATGCGCTGGGCGGCTGGCTGGCCTTGCCGGCCGTGATTTTGCTCGGGGCGCGCAGCAACCGCTACCGCAAGGACGGCGCTATTTCGGCCCACCCGCCCTCGAACATCCCATTCCTTGCGCTGGGCGCATGGATTCTCACGGTCGGCTGGTTCGGCTTCAACGTGATGAGCGCCCAGACCATCGACAAGGTCTCTGGGCTGGTAGCAGTCAATTCGCTGATGGCGATGGTGGGGGGCACATTGGCGGCGCTTGTATTTGGACGCAACGATCCCGGCTTTGTCCACAACGGCCCTCTTGCCGGCCTGGTGGCCGTCTGCGCAGGCTCTGACCTCATGCACCCGCTGGGCGCGCTGGTGGTGGGCGGGGTGGCCGGCGGCATCTTTGTGCTGATGTTCACGCTCACCCAGAACCGGTGGAAGATCGACGACGTTCTCGGGGTCTGGCCCCTGCACGGCCTGTGCGGTACCTGGGGCGGGCTGGCTGCCGGCATATTTGGCAGCAAGGCGCTGGGTGGCCTGGGAGGGGTCAGCTTTGCGGCTCAGGCCATAGGCTCGTTGCTGGGCGTGGTCTGGGCGCTGGTTGGCGGCTTTGTGGTGTATGGCCTGATCAAGTCGGTAACTGCCTTGCGCCTTTCACCGGAAGAGGAATACGACGGGGCGGACCAGTCGATCCACAAGATCGGTTCTACACCGGACCGCGAAGTCAACTGGTAGGGATCAGGCCGGGCTGCGCCCCGACAGGCGCGGCCAGACCACGCGCTCAAGCGACCAGCGGCAAGCGCCATAGCTGGCGAGTGCGGCAGCAAGACGGGCCCACAGCGCGCAGGCACGGGAGATGAAGGCGGATGCGGCCATGGGTTATCTCCGGGAAGGTTGGGGAATCTGACTTAAAGACGCGAAGCGCCGGCGACCAAACCCGTCTGGACTGCCGTTGCAAGCCAGCCGGCGAGGTCTGGCGGAGCGGCCTGATCCAGCGCCGCGCCCAGCGAAGGGCAGGTTTGCAGCGCGGCCACAAACCTCGCTCCGGCTGTCGTCTCCTGCCTCAGGCAAGGCCTGAGGCCGTTTCTCCAGACGAGAGCTGCCTCCGGCGTCGCTGACCGAATCATCGCGCCGGCTTCTTCCAGGTCGGGCGTCCCTACAAGGTGGGCATTGAGGATGCTCGCCACCGGCCAGAGACTGTCGATCACGTACACGCCCGCTGCGAGAACCAGCCGCACATCGCCGGGGTCGCTCTCAAGCAAGAGCCTCAGTGATGCGTGATCAGCCGGTACGTCGGCCGCAAAAGATGCGCGGTGCAGCGCCCACTCCAGACGGCCGATGTCGGCGAGGTAGGGCTCGTCCCCAAGCTGGGTGGCGCTCGCCATGAATTCAGGCAGTGCGTCACCCCACCAGCCCATGTCGCCACGTTGGGGCGGGTGGGCGTGCCAGAACGCGTGTGACAAGGCATGGAAATTCTGCTCGCCCAGCAGCTGGGCGGTCACGGGGAAAGCGGCGCCCAGCGCGCGCTCGGCCAGTGCGTGTGCGTTGCTGCGGTAAGCCTGCAGCCCGCGCAAACGCAGCGGGTCGTCCTCGTGCGTCATTCCTGACAAGGCGGCGGCATCCCAAGCCCCCGTCAGTGCCTGCACCATCGCTTGTTGCTGGCGTGCGAGGGAGTTCATGCGGCGATGCTCCGGGCCCGCGCCGCCTCGTCCAGCAGCACTTCGAGCGGGGGTACATCGGTGTCCCATTCAATCAGCGCGGGCACTTGACCGAAACGGGACACCGCATGGCGGTACAGGGTCCAGACAGACTCGGACACGCGGCTGCCATGGTCATCAATGACGATGTCGCCGCTCAGGCAGTGGCCCGCCATATGAATTTCGCCAGGAGCCTCCACGGGGATGCGGTCGAGCCAGTCAAGGCAAGCTGCAAGTGGTTCGGCGGCGCCGCCGGCTCGCTGCGCATTCAGCGCATTGACGTAGATGTTGTTCACATCCAGCAAAAGCCTGCAGCCCGTACGGCGGACCAGCGCTGCGAGGAATGCGGGCTCATCCAGCTCACTGGATACCCAGCCAACGTAGGCAGACAAATTCTCGACAAGAAACGGGCGCTTGAGCCGGTCTTGCACCTGCTCAACGTTGGCGCAGATCACGTCCAGCGCTTCTTCATTGAAGGGAATGGGAAGAAGGTCAGCTGCATGGATGATTCCCCCTGCGGGACCAGGCGCCCTGGCAAAGCAGGCGTGATCAGACACCAAATACGGCTCGAACCGGTCCACCAGCCCAGCCAGGCGGTCCAGGTGCCAGGCATCGATGCCGGCTGCGGACCCCAAGCCCAGCCCCACACCGTGCAGACTCAATGGGTAGGTCTGGCGGGCCTCCTGTAGCACTGCCAGCGCTGCGCCTCCGGCACCAAAAAAATTTTCTGAGTGAACTTCAAGGAAATCAACCGGCAGGCGGGCACTGCTGCCCGCCTGCTCCAACACCTGCTTGTAGTGCGGGTGGCGCCAGCCAATGCCGATGGATGCTGTCATGGGAAGCAGGGCGGCTGGTGCGCGATTGGAAGCTTCGCCCTGCTCACAGGCGATTTAAATCAGCTCTTCTTGGCCTTCATCTTGGCCTGGTCCGCGCTCATGCCTTTCATGCTGGCGCAGGTGCCCTTGGCCACGTACTTCCATTCGCCGGCATCGGCGCTCACCTTGGATTGCCCGGAGCACGAGTGCGTACCCGACAGGTTGGCGCAGTCGTTTTGGCCAGCGACCGCAATACCGTAGCATTTTTCCTTTTCCTGCGCCACGGCCGGTGCGGCCATGAGCAAGGTGGACAAGACAGAGGCCGCAGCGGCGGCGACAAGTACGCGTTGTGTCATATGAAAGCTCCTGAATAAAGTTGATGGTCCAGACCAGTCACGTTCAATAACAAAATCCTGACTGGCTGCCTGTTGGTCTGTTGGCTGCCCGTCTTCTTACCGCGCTGCGAAAGAATCCGCGCAGAGCCCATCACAGAGGATCTCCAATTTTGTCCCAAGTTCCCACAGGGATGCGTCCGCTGTGTTGCTCCACAACTTTGCCGGCCTTGTCGATCAGGAAACTTGCCGGCAACTGGGCGGGCTTTCCAAAGCTGTACCGGTAACCCGGCTCCCCCGCCCACAGCTGCACAAAGCGCTGCTTGAGCGGACCTGACCTCGACAAATTTATACGTCCAGTTGCACCGTGCTAGGTTGCGGGCTGCGTGAATGCCCTGAACTTAACTGACTTAACCTCAACCCGGCCAATGAATGAGTCATGATCTCCAGCCGGACCTGCAAGCAAGCCGTCGAATTACTCGTTGCACGGGAAGACCGCAACTTGGTCTGGAATGACCAGATAGCCTTGCGCCTGCACTTGGCGGCATGCGAGACGTGCCCCAGATTTGATAAGTAGATTCTGGTCATGCGCAGTGCATTGGCACGCTGGCGGAACTAGTCCGAATAGCGGCACCGCTCCCCTACTGCGGGGCGCCAAAAAATGCAGCACAAGCCAACCATTTAAAACTTTCTTTGTTGCGTTGCCAAATATGGCGCATAATGGACGAGCGTCACCTTGAAAAGGCGGCGCATATTTGCGGTGATTGGTCAGTTTCGCGTCTCTGAAGTCTTCATGGGTTTGTTGATAGCGTTTTCCGGACTCCCATCGCGTTTTGAGTCATTTTGAGGAGTCCTAGATGGGCAACAAACTTTACGTGGGCAACCTGCCC
>JACMQX010000177.1 GCA_014376765.1 Ramlibacter sp.
AACAAGCCACCTGTGGACGGTATTGCACCGACGTATTGCATGGGAGGTTCAAGGCGAAGTCACTGCAGTCATCGTCGTCGAAGGAGCTTTGGTATGGATGTTGTCCGTAACTTTCTGGCCCGCTACGAGCAAACCCGCGAGGAGGAGATGTCGCTTGAAGACTATCTCAACCTCTGCAAACGCGAGCCACTGGCTTATGCCACCGCAGCCGAGCGCATGCTCGTTGCCATCGGCGAGCCGGAGATGGTCGACACCCGGCACGACCCCCGGCTCTCGCGCATCTTTGGCAACAAGATGGTCCGCATCTACCCGGCCTTCCGCGATTTCTACGGCCTGGAAGATCCTATAGAACAAGTGGTCTCCTGCTTCCGCCATGCGGCCCAGGGGCTTGAAGAGAAAAAGCAGATTCTCTATTTGCTCGGGCCTGTGGGCGGCGGCAAATCATCGATAGCCGAGCGGCTCAAGCAGTTGATGGAGCAGGTGCCTTTCTATGCACTCAAGGGCTCGCCCGTCAACGAGTCGCCGCTCAGCCTGTTCAACAACGCCGAAGACGCGCCGCTGCTGCAAGAGCAATATGGCATTGCGCCGCGTTACCTGCAGCGCATCATGTCGCCCTGGGCCGTCAAGCGGCTGGAAGAGTTTGGCGGCGACATCCGCAAGTTCAAGGTGGTGAGGCGCTACCCGTCCATCCTCAAGCAGTGCGGCATTGCCAAGACCGAGCCGGGTGACGAGAACAACCAGGACATCTCGGCCCTCGTCGGCAAGATCGACATCCGCAAGCTGGAGACCTTTGCCCAGGACGACCCCGACGCCTACAGCTACTCCGGTGGCCTGTGCCTGGCCAACCAGGGCCTGCTGGAGTTTGTGGAAATGTTCAAGGCGCCGATCAAGGTGCTGCACCCTCTGCTTACAGCCACGCAGGAAGGCAACTTCAAGGGCACGGAAGGCTTTGGCGCGATTCCGTTTGATGGCATCGTGATGGCCCACTCCAATGAAAGCGAGTGGAAGACCTTTCGCAACAACCGCAACAACGAGGCATTTCTGGACCGCATCTACATCGTCAAGGTGCCGTACTGCCTGCGTGTGTCTGAAGAAATCGGCATCTATGAAAAGCTCATCCGCAACTCGTCTCTGAAGGACGCGGTTTGCGCGCCGGGCACGCTGCGCATGATGGCGCAGTTCTCGGTGCTCACGCGGTTGAAAGAGCCGGAGAACTCCAGCATCTTCTCCAAGATGCAGATCTACGATGGCGATAATTTGAAGGACACCGACCCCAAGGCCAAAAGCTTCCAGGAGTACAAGGATTACGCCGGTGTGGATGAAGGCATGACGGGTGTCTCCACCCGCTTTGCGTTCAAGATTTTGTCCAAGGTGTTCAACTTTGATTCGACCGAGGTGGCGGCCAACCCGGTGCACCTGATGTATGTGCTGGAGCAACAGATCGAGCGCGAGCAGTTCCCCCAAGAGATCGAGCAGAAGTACCTGGCCTACATCAAGGAGCACCTGTCAGCGCGCTATGCGGAGTTCATTGGCAAGGAGATCCAGAAGGCGTACCTGGAGTCGTATTCCGAATACGGCCAGAATATTTTTGACCGCTACGTGACCTATGCTGACTTCTGGATCCAGGACCAGGAATTTCGCGATACCGACACCGGCGAGATTTTTGACCGCTCTTCCCTCAATGCCGAACTGGAAAAGATCGAGAAGACGGCCGGCATCAGCAACCCCAAGGACTTTCGCAACGAGATCGTCAACTTCGTGCTGCGCGCCCGCGCCAGCAATGCGGGCAAAAATCCCTTGTGGACAAGCTACGAGAAGCTGCGCACGGTGATCGAGAAGAAGATGTTCTCCAACACCGAAGACCTGCTGCCGGTGATCTCGTTTAATGCCAAGGCCAGTACCGATGAGCAAAAGAAGCATGAGGACTTCGTCAACCGCATGGTGGAGAAGGGCTACACGCACCGGCAGGTACGCCTTCTCTGCGAGTGGTATTTGCGCGTCCGCAAGAGCTCGTGAAGGAGCGGCCCCCAGTGCCCCTGCTCCACCAGATCATTGACCGGCGCCTGTCGGGCAAGAACAAATCGATTGGCAACCGGGAGCGCTTCCTGCGGCGCTATCGCGACCAGATCAAGGACGCGGTGCGCAAGGCGGTGGGCGACCGCAGCATCCGGAACATGGAAGAAGGCGCGGACATCACACTGCCCAGGCGCGACGTGTCCGAGCCCGTGTTCGACCACGCACCGGGCGGCACGCGTGAGACAGTTCACCCCGGCAACCGCGAGTTTGTGCGCGGCGATCATATCCAGCGGCCGCCCAGCGGTGGCGGCAGTGGCAAGCCGGGTGGCAAAGGTGCGGGTGGTGACGGCGGCGGTGAGGACGACTTCACTTTCCGCATCACCCGCGAAGAGTTCATGAACTACTTCTTCGACGACCTGGCCCTGCCGCGCCTGGCGCGCACCGAGCTGGTGGCCGATGCGCCGGAGTGGAAGTCGCGCCGCGCCGGGCTGATCTCCGAGGGCAACCCCACCAGCTTGCATGTGGTGCGCTCCATGCGCATGGGTCTGAGCCGGCGAATTGCCATGGGCGGCGAGGCGCGTAAGGAGCTGCGTGAGTTGCAGGCGCGGCTGGCTATGGCCCTGGCCGCGCCGTCTCCGCCCGCGGCAGAAATCGATGCCCTGAAGGAAGAGATCGCCCAGGTTGAAGCACGCCTGAAGCGCGTGCCCTTCCTCGACCCGTTCGACCTGCGCTACCGCAACCGCGTGCGCGAGCCGCTGCCCACCAGCAAGGCGGTGATGTTCTGCCTGATGGATGTGTCGGGCTCCATGGACGAGGGCCGCAAGGATCTGGCCAAGCGCTTTTATATCTTGCTGTACCTGTTCCTGAGCCAGCACTATCAGCAGACCGATGTGGTGTTCATCCGCCACCACACGCAGGCCTCGGAGGTGACGGAGGACGAGTTCTTCCACGCAGCAGAAACCGGCGGCACGGTGGTGTCCAGCGCGCTGGAGTTGATGCACAACATCATCAAGGCCCGCTTTGGCGGGAATGACTGGAACATCTACGGCGCGCAGGCGTCCGATGGCGACAACTGGCTGCACGACTCGTCCAAATGCCGCATGCTGC
Source organism: Ramlibacter sp. (assembly GCA_014376765.1). Taxonomy (GTDB): domain Bacteria; phylum Pseudomonadota; class Gammaproteobacteria; order Burkholderiales; family Burkholderiaceae_C; genus JACMQX01. Next base: position 3,124 of record JACMQX010000177.1, read on the forward strand.
TGCAAGACCGCCTGCTGCCGCTGTGCCGCTACTTTGCCTATGTGCAGGTGGCCGACGAGGACCAGAACCTGTGGGAGGAATACACCAAGGTACGTGACAGCAATGAGCACTTCGCCATGCAGAAGATCGTCTCGCCGGCGCAGATCTTCCCGGTGTTTCGCGACCTGTTCAAAAAAGAGGTGGTGTGATGAATCTGGAGGCTCCCGCTGGCACGCGCCTGCCCAGCCCGTCGGACTGGACGCTGGAGCTGATCGAGACCTACTTTGATGCGATCCGCGCAACGGCGGCTCGCTACCAGCTGGACACCTACCCGGTGCAGCTGGAGCTGATCTCGGCCGAGCAGATGCTGGACGCCTACGCTTCGGTGGGCATGCCGGTGAACTACCGCCACTGGTCCTACGGCAAGCAATTCATCATGAGCGAGAAGAGCTACCGGCGAGGGCAGATGGGCCTGGCCTATGAGATCGTCATCAACTCCGACCCCTGCATTGCCTACCTCATGGAGGAGAACACGCTGCCGATGCAGGCGCTGGTCATGGCCCATGCCTGCTTTGGCCACAACTCCTTTTTCAAGGGGAACTACCTGTTCCGGATGTGGACGGACGCCAGCTCCATCATCGACTACCTGGTCTACGCCAAGGCCTACATTGCTGAATGCGAAGAGCACCACGGCCTGGGCGCGGTGGAAGAAATACTGGACGCCTGCCACGCGCTCATGAACTACGGTGTGGACCGCTACCGCCGGCCGCAAAAACTGTCGCTGGCGGAAGAACAGGCGCGCCGCACCGACCGCGAGGCCTACCTGCAGCAGCAGGTGAACGACCTGTGGCGCACGCTGCCCAAGGCGCAGGACAAAAAGGCCCGCAAGGAGCACCGGCGCTTTCCTGAAGAGCCGCAGGAAAACATCCTGTACTTCATCGAGAAGAACGCGCCGTTGCTGGAGCCCTGGCAGCGCGAGGTGGTGCGCATCGTGCGCAAAGTAGCGCAGTACTTCTACCCGCAGCGCCAGACGCAGGTGATGAATGAAGGCTGGGCCACCTTTTGGCACTACACGCTACTCAACACCATGTATGACGACGGCCTGCTGGCCGATGGCTTCATGATCGAATGGCTCAGCTCGCACACCAACGTGGTGTTGCAGCCGCCGGTGTCGCACCCGGGGTACTCCGGCATCAACCCCTACGCCCTGGGCTTTGCCATGTTCACCGACCTGCGGCGCATTTGCGAGACGCCGACAGACGAGGACCGCGCCTGGTTCCCGGACATCGCCGGCAGCGACTGGCAAAAGACGCTGGACTACGCGATGCGGCACTACAAGGACGAGAGCTTCATCGGTCAGTACCTGTCCCCCCGGCTGATGCGCGAGATGCGGCTTTTTTCCATCGTTGATGATTCGGCGCAGCTGGAGCTGGAGGTCGCGGCGATTCATGATGACCAGGGTTACCGGCGGGTGCGCGAGGCGCTGTCACGCCAGCATGACCTCAACTGGCGCGAGCCGAATATTCAGGTCTGGAACGTGAACCTTCGCGGGGACCGCGCACTGACCTTGAGGCATGTGCGGCACAACGGGCGGCCGCTGGAGAGCGGTGCCGAGGAAGTGCTCAAGCATGTCGCACGCCTGTGGGGCTTTCGCGTGAGGCTGGAGAGCGTGGATGCGCAGGGGCACGTCGCCCAGCACTGGGAAGTGACGCCGCCGGCCCAGCACGGTTGACGGATCAAGGTGTCTGGCTGCGGATTTTGCTGACCAGCGCGGTGGTCGAATAGCCTGCGACAAAGGGAATCGCCAATGCCCGGCCGCCATAACTTTCGACGAGCCTGGTCTCGGCCAGCTTGCTCATGTCGTAGTCGCCACCTTTTACCAGCACGCCAGGGCGCAGTTCGCTGATCAGTTCCAGCGGGGTGTCTTCGTCAAACCAGGTCACCAAACTTACTGACTCAAGCGCAGCCATCATGACTGCACGGTCCTGCTCGTTGTTGAGCGGCCGGTCCGGGCCCTTGCCCAGGCGCCGGGCCGAGGCGTCGCTGTTGAGCGCCACCACCAGGCTGGCGCCCAGGTCGCGCGCCTGTGCCAGGTAGGTCACATGGCCGCGGTGCAGCACATCAAAGACACCATTGGTAAAAACGACAGGGCCGGCAAGAGCAGCCACACGAGCCAGCGCATCCGGGCGCAGGCAAAGCTTGTTCAGGAAGGCGAGGCTCGCCACGCCAGCCATCAGGCCGCGGGCTTGGCGGGGGCAGGTGGCGTCAGCGTAGCGGCCAGGTCGCGGCTGACTTCCTTGCGGAAGCGGTTGAGCTCCTGCACCGTCGTGAAGCTGCGATCCATCAGCAAGCTCATGTTGTGCAGGATGCGTTCAACAACCTTGTTTTCCCACACAGCGTCAAAGTTGATCTGCGTGTCCAGCCAGTGTTCCAGCCATTCGGGGTTGGGCAGGCGGCTCTGAATGGTGTCGCGCGGGAACAGGGCCTTGTTCACATGCAGGTTGGTGGGGTGCAGGGCCTGCGCCGTGCGGCGGGCGCTGGCCATGAGCACACCGACTTTGCTGAAGGCGGCCCGGGCTTCATTGCCGAAGTTGTTGATCGCGCGCTTCATGTAGCGCAGGTAGGCGCCGCCGTGGCGGGCTTCGTCCTGGCTGAGCGTGGTGTAGATGTGCTTGATCACCGGCTCGGTGTGCCATTCAGCGGCGCGGCGGTACCAGTGATTCAGGCGGATCTCGCCGCAAAAATGCAGCATCAGGGTTTCCAGCGCGGGCGCGGGCTCGAATTCGAACCGCACGTCATGCAGTTCCTTCTCGGTCGGCGCCAGCTCGGGGCGGAAACGCTTGAGGTATTCCATCAGCACGAGTGAATGCTTTTGCTCTTCAAAAAACCAGATCGACATGAAGGCGGAGAAGTCGCTGTCGTCCTTGTTGTCGCGCAGGAACATTTCGGTGGCGGGCAGCGCCGACCACTCGGTGATGGCATTCATCTTGATCGTCTGCGCCTGCTCGTCTGTGAGCTTGGAGGCGTCAAACGAAGCCCATGGAATGTCTTTGTCCATGTCCCAGCGGACGGATTCGAGTTGCTTGAACAGTTCAGGGTAAAGCATGGCGCGTGCCTCTTGAGCCTTTGGGCTTGTTAATGCATTTTAGGCGACGAAGGTGAATGAGGGATGACATATCCCCAAAGTTGCCCCAAGGAATACGCAGCAAAGCGCCGGCTGGATTGAAGTCGGCGTTATGTCCTACGCCGCTGCGGCAGACGGCGCAGGATGGGCGAGTCGCCAGACAGTGACTTCTTCCAGCATGGAGTCCACTTGCGGCAGGACCAGAACCCCTCGAACGGGGCGTCGGCCCAACGCAGGCGACTCCCCCCCGGCCCAGATCGCGGTAGAAGCTGGCAGCCGCGCCCTGAGTTCGGCCAGCGCGTGGTGCAACTGGGCGGGCGGGCAGCCGGCGCCGCAGGTCACGGAGACAATGTCAGCCCCCAGCGCCGTGGCAGCGCGGACGATGTCATACACGTGATTGCGCGGTCCGAGCGGCAGGCACAGGCACCCCGCCGTGCCATACATGGCCTCTGCCATCAGCACGCCGTTGTCGTGCGACTCCTGATGCAACCCGGTCAGCAATACACGGGGGCGCGCCTGTCCTGCCGGCCATGCCATGCCGTGCATGGCATGGTGCAGGGCGGCGGCCACGCTCTCGGTGTAGAGGCGCTCTTCAAACATCTCGATCAGGCCGCGGTCGCAGCTGTCAGCAACCCGCGCATTGAGCGGCGCCACCACATCGACCACGAAGCGGGCCAGGCCCAATTCACCGGCCGCCTGGTTCAGGTGCCGGCGCAGGGCCCGGACGTCGCGCGTGCGCACCAGGTCCGTAACCGCGTCAAAGTCCATGCCATGGGTTGCAGGCCGCACCTCATTGGCCGCACCGCCGCCCAGGATGCGCTGCAGCTCCGCCAGCTCAAGCGACACGATCCTGCCAGGCCGGTGCCCGCGGTCCAGCAACCGTTTGATGGTGCGCAGCTTGTCGATCTGCTGGGCTGTGTAGGCGCGGTCACCCGCCGGGTCACGTTCTGGCAACGGAAAGCCGTAGCGCCGCTCCCAGACGCGCAGTGTGTCCTTGGACAGCCCGGTGTCGCGCTCCACAGCCGAAATGGGTAGCGTGCCAGAGGGCGCCGCAGTAACGCCGCTCATATTTTGCGTACCATCATGAATTGTTGACTCCAGAGCGCGTCTTGCTGCGTATTGAAGCCAGGGACGCTTGTCTGGACACTCAACGGTCTTTTTAAAGATGATGAATCAAAATGCGTAAAAACTCAAACGTTCTCCGGCTGGCGCTGGCAGCCTGCCTCGCCCTTATCTATGCGCAGGCCCAGGCCGCCGACAGCCCGGGTTGCCCGGCTACGCTGCAGCACACCTTTGCCCGCTTGCAGGATGAAAAGCCGCAGTCCCTGTGCCAGTACACCGGCAAGGTGGTGCTGGTGGTCAACACCGCCAGCTTCTGCGGCTTCACGCCCCAGTACAAGGGCCTGGAAGCGCTTTATTCCAGATACAAGGACAAGGGCCTGGTGGTCCTGGGTTTTCCGTCCAACGACTTTTCGCAGGAACCCAAGGCCAACGGCCAGATTGCCGACTTCTGCGAGAACACCTTCGGCGTGAAATTCCCGATGTTCACCAAGACCGTGGTGTCAGGTGCGCAGCCTGCGCCATTTTTCAAACAGCTCGCAGCGCAGTCGGATGGCAAGCTGCCGGGCTGGAACTTCAACAAGTACCTGATGGGCCGTGACGGCAAGGTGCTGGCGCACTACTCGAGTGATGTCACCCCCGAAGACAAAAGCTTCGTCGCAGCTGTTGAAAAGCAGCTTTCTTTCAAATAAATTACTGTCGGGTCATAATGCGACTCAACAGTCTTAATAGCTCGCGCCTTGTACCCAGTGTTCACAATTCTTTACTGCCTGAGCCGCTTCATTGCCGGGAACTTGGCGCCGCCTGCGGCCCTCCAAACTGGCACGAGTGGAGTCCTAACCGATTCTTTTTTGCTGCGAAGCCTTCCGGGCGCTGTAAGCCCGGTCGCAATCCCGAGACGCTTTTCCTCCTCCTCCCTCCCTCCCTCCTTTGTCTCGGGGCGCTTTGCGGCAACTTTATCTTTTGCGGGCTGACTCCAAGTGTCAGCCCGCCTCAAAATCGCCATCGTCGGCTCTGGCATTTCCGGCCTGGCCGTGGCTCACAGCCTGCACAACCAGGCCGACGTCACGCTATTTGAAGCTGGCGATTATTTTGGCGGCCACACCCACACCGTCGACGTCACGCTGCCCACGGAGAAAGGCCCTGTCACGCACGGCGTGGACACCGGCTTTCTGGTGTTCAACGAGCGCACTTATCCGAACCTGATCCAGTTGCTGGCAGGGCTGGAAGTGCCCACCGCCAAGTCCGACATGTCGTTCTCCGTCAAGGTGCCTGGCGCTTTTGGCAAGCGCAGCCTGGAGTGGAGCGGTTGCAGCCTGAACACCGTGTTTGCCCAGCGCAGCAACCTGCTGAACTGGCGCTTTCTGACCATGCTGCGCGACCTGCTGCGTTTCAACGCTCTGGCCACACAAATTGCCCAGGCCGATCACGACGGCGCATTGATGCAACCGCTGGGCGAATTCCTGGAACGCCACCGATTCAGCCGCGAGTTCCGCGAGTGGTATTTCATGCCCATGATTGGCTGTATCTGGAGTTGCCCGACCGACCAGATGCTGCAGTTCCCCGTGGCCACCATGATCCGTTTTTGCCACAACCACGGGCTGATTCAGGTGGCTGACCGCCCCCAGTGGTGGACGGTTGCGGGCGGCGCACGGCAGTATGTCGAGAAAATCGTCTCGCGCATCGCAGACAAGCGGCTGAACACACCGGTTCAGCTGGTGGAGCGCGATGGCGCGGGGGTACGCATCATCAGCCATGGCCAGGCGGAGCGCTTTGACAAGGTGGTTCTCGCCACCCATTCGGATCAGGCCCTGGCGCTGCTCAAAGCCCCCAGCGCCGCTGAACGCGAGGTGCTGGGGGCCATCCGCTACCACCCCAATCGGGCGGTGCTGCACACCGACACCTCCGTGCTGCCGGCAAAGCGAAAAGCCTGGGCGGCCTGGAACTATGAACGCGCCGTGCAGACCGGCGATGAATCCGCGCGGGTCTGCCTGCACTACCTCATCAACATGCTGCAACCCGTGCCGTGGAGCCAGCCGGTGGTGGTCTCGCTGAACCCGGTGCGCGAGATTCCGCGTGAACACGTCATGGGTGAATATGACTATGCGCACCCCGTGTTCGACCTGGCCGCCATTCAGGCGCAAACCGCCATGCCGCAACTGCAGGGCCAGCAGAACACCTGGTACTGCGGCGCGTGGATGGGCTATGGCTTCCACGAAGACGGCCTGAAGGCCGGCCTGTCTGTAGGCCGCCAGTTGATGATGGAGACCGCACGGCACGAGGCGGGAATGCCGGCCTTGTCGCGCGGCGCAGGCATGCCTGCCGCTTCTGGCGGTGCAGACGTGCCTTACTCGTTCAGCCACGCCGGCAACAGCGCAGCCCTGCACGCCGCGCGTGATGTCGCCGCAACGCCCACTGCCCAGGAAGCAGGTGTTGCATGAAAGCACCAGCAGCGCGGCCCCTGATCGGTTTTGGCGAAGTCCGCCACACCCGGCTGCGCCCCGCGCGCAATGCGTTTGCCTATCCCGGTTATTTCCTCATGCTGCCCTTGCGGACCATGCACGATGCATCAGCTCCCGCAGCGCAGGCCCTGGCACACAACCGCGGCGCAGCCCTCAGCTTTTTTGACCGCGACCATGGCGACGGCCGGGCCAATGCGGTGCTCTGGCTGGACGAATTGCTGGCCACACATGGCATTCACGATGCCACCGGCGAAGCCTGGCTGCACTGCTACCCGCGCGTGCTGGGCTACACCTTCAAGCCGGTCAGTTTCTGGTATTGCCACCGTCAGGACGGCTCGCTGCGCGCGATTGTGGTGGAGGTGAACAACACCTTTGGCGAGCGCCATTGCTACCTGCTGGACAACCCGCAATACGGCGCGGAACTGACCGCCGCCAAAGTGTTCCATGTGTCGCCCTTTTGCAATGTGGAGGGCGGCTACCGCTTCCGCTTCATGATCAACCCGGACCGCACGCGCACGGTGGCTCGCATTGACTACGACGACGCGTCAGGCCCGCTGCTGCAGACCAGCGTGAGCGGTACTTTGGTGCCCGTCACGCAGTCGTCGCTTCGGCGCGCGCTGTGGCGCCACCCGGCCATGACCATGGGCGTGATTGCACGCATCCATTGGCAGGCCGTAAAGCTGTATTTCAAGCACGTGCGCTTTTTCGGCAAACCTGTGCCGCCCGATGAATTTGTGACGCGCTCACCCATTACGAATCCACCCCAGCCCAAGCCTTCAACGCCATGAACACCACCACTGCGTCGCCTTTTGCCATCCCCCATGAAGCGCCGGCCGCTGCGCGCACCGCCCTGCGCCTGATGCAGCACCTCTCCCACGGTACGCTCACCGTGCACCTGCCGGGCGGCACGCTGCTACGCTTTGGCAACGGCGACCTGCCGCAGGCGGCCATCACGCTGCGCAACTGGAATGTGTGCAGCGCGGCGCTGAAGTCCGGCGACATCGGCTTTGCCGAGAGCTACATTGCCGGCGACTGGACCACCCCCAGCCTGACCGACCTGCTCAAGGTGTTCATCAGCAACCGCCAGCATGTGGACGACATGATCTACGGCTCCTGGGCCGGCCGGCTCATGTACCGCATCAAGCACCTGCTCAACCGCAATTCAAAAGTCAACAGCCGCAAGAACATTCATGCCCACTACGATTTGGGCAACGCGTTCTATGAGCTCTGGCTGGACGGCACGATGAACTACTCGTCCGCCCTGTTTGAAGGCGACTTCAACAAGCCCATGCAGGAAGCCCAGCATGCCAAGGTGCGGCGAGCCCTGCGCATGAGCCATGTCAAGCCGGGCGACCGCGTGCTGGAAATTGGTTGCGGCTGGGGGGCCCTGGCCGAGATGGCCACCTCCGAGTTTGGCGCAAGCGTGGCCGGTGTGACGCTGTCCACCGAGCAGCTGGCGTTTGCCAACAAGCGCATGGCGGCCAACGGCACGGCCGGCCAGGCGGACCTGCGGCTGCAGGACTACCGCGACATCACCGATGCGCCATTCGATGCGATCTGCTCGATTGAAATGGTGGAAGCAGTGGGCCGCGAGTACTGGCCGCAATATTTCCAGACCGTGTCGCGCCTGCTCAAGCCGGGCGGGCGGGCCTGCGTGCAGAGCATCGTCATCGATGACGCGCTGTTTGAACGCTATATCGGCTCTACCGACTTCATCCAGCAGTACATCTTCCCGGGCGGCTGCCTGCCTTGCCCGCGCGAGTTCCGCCGTGAAGCACGTGCAGCGGGCCTGGAGGTGGTCGACGAATTTGCCTTTGGCCCCGACTACGCCGAGACGCTGCGCCGCTGGCGCGACCAGTTCCTGGCGGAAAAGCAGCAAGTGCTGCAGCTGGGCTTTGACGAACGGTTCATCCGCATCTGGGAGTTCTACCTCGCCTACTGCGAAGCGGCCTTCGAGAAGGCCAACATCGACGTGGTGCAGTACACGCTGCTAAAGCGCTAAGGCCCGGCCATGAGCGGTGACAGCGGGCCCCACCTGCCCCTTACAGCCGCGCAAGGCCTGCGCTACGGGATGCTGGGGCTACCGCTGGCCTTTGTTGCGTTGCCGCTGTATGTCATCTTGCCCAATCACTATGCGCGCGAATTCGGCGTGCCCCTGGCCACGCTGGGCGCGGTACTGCTGGGCGCGCGCCTCTTTGACGCGCTGATCGATCCGCTGATCGGGCGCATCACTGACCGGCTTTTTGCCAGGTCCGTCCGCGCGGTGCTGGCCTGGTGCGCCGCGGCCTGCGTGGTGCTTGGGCTGGGCTTTGCCCTGCTGTTTTTTCCATTCACGCGCGAGCCGGGCCCGCTCGTGGCCTGGGCCAGCGCCGTGCTGGTGATCACGTACGCCGCCTACAGCGCGCTGAGCGTCGCACATCAGGCCTGGGGCGCAATGCTGGGGGGCGACGAAGCGCAGCGCAGCCGCATCGTGTCGTGGCGTGAGGGTCTGGGCCTGGCTGGGGTGCTGCTGGCTTCCGTCATGCCAGCTTTGGCGGGTCTTGGTTGGACCACGGCGCTGTTCATGCTGGCCCTGTTGTGCGGCTGGCTGGCGTTGACGACCGCTCCAAGGCCCATAACCGCCGCGCAGCACACCGTATTCGATCTCTGGCTACCCTTCAGGCGGCCTGCGTTCCGGCGGCTGCTTGCGGTGTTTGTGCTGAACGGCATTGCCAGCGCGATCCCCGCAACGCTGGTATTGTTTTTCGTACAGGACCGGCTGCAGGCGCCGCCTTCCATGGAGCCGGCTTTTCTGGGCAGCTACTTCCTGTTTGCGGCGCTGTCGATCCCACTGTGGCTGCAGCTGGTCAAGCGGCTGGGCCTGGCACGCTCCTGGCTGTGCGGCATGGCGTTGTCGATGTTGGTGTTCATCTGGGCGACGCAGCTGGGGGCCGGCGACACCGTCGCCTTCCTGGCGGTGTGCGCCCTGTCGGGGCTGGCCCTCGGGACTGACCTGGCGCTGCCCGGCGCCATGCTGGCAGGCATCATTGCCGAGGCCGGGGATCGCGGGCAATCCGAAGGCGCCTACTTTGGCTGGTGGAATTTCGCAACCAAGCTGAACCTTGCGCTGGCTGCCGGCCTGGCGTTACCGCTGCTGGGCCTGTTCGGCTACCTGCCGGGCGCGCGCGATACCGGCGCGCTCAACGCCCTCACAGTGGCCTATTGCCTGCTGCCCTGTCTGCTCAAACTCATGGCCGCGCTGGCGCTGTATCTGCTTGTCATCCGCCCTGCACAGCGCTTGCACTCCGACAATAAAAATTCTGAATCAGGGATCACCCACCATGCCTCTTAATCCTCCCCTGACCCACTGGCGCGGCAAGACCGTCTGGCTGGTCGGCGCGTCCAGCGGCATTGGCCGTGCAACAGCATCGGCCCTGCATGCAGCAGGCGCAACGGTTGTCGTGTCGGCGCGCAATGAACAGGCGCTGGCTACCTTCGCCATCGAGCATCCAGGCGCTGTGGCCATGCCGCTGGACGTATCAGACGCTGCACACGTTGCGCGCGCGGCGCGGTGCATTCTGGACCGCGGGCCGCTGGACGGCGTGATGTACTGCGCGGGCTACTACAACGAACAAAGCGCCACCCACTACCAGCTGCAGGAGATGCTGCGGCACCAGCAGATCAACTACGTGGGCGCCCTGTATGTGCTGGATGCGGTGCTGCCGCACTTCATCGGTCGCAAGAGCGGCTTCATCAGCCTGGTCAGCAGCGTGGCGGGTTTTAGGGGCCTGCCCAAGAGCCTCGCCTACGGGCCAACGAAGGCGGCCCTGATCAACCTGGCCGAGACGCTTTACCTGGACCTGCGCGGCTCAGGCATTGCGGTGAACGTGGTCAACCCGGGTTTTGTCGAGACGCCGTTGACGGCGCAAAACGAGTTCGCGATGCCGGCGCTCATCACGTCAGAGGAAGCAGCCGCGCAAATCATGAAAGGCTGGGCGCAGGGCAGTTTTGACATCCACTTTCCCAAACGTTTCACCCTGTGGATGAAGTTTTTGCAGATGCTGCCCTACGGCCTGTACTTTCCCGCCATCCGGCGGTTCACAGGCATGTAGGCGCAGGCTGGCGCTGCAATCAGGCGGGCCTGGAGTCGATGAAGCTCTGGCGCTGCACCAGCTTCTCGTAGAGCTTGGCGAGGTTCGGGTAGGGCGTGCGCCAGTCAATCTGCTCGAAGCGGAAATCGAGGTAGCCCAGCGCGCAGCCCACCGCGATATCGGCCAGGCTCATGTGGATGCCGGCGCAAAACGGCTTGTCACCCAGACCCTGACCCATGGCCTTGAGGCAGGCGTCGATCTTGTGCATCTGGCGGTCAATCCAGCCCTGGCTGCGCTGGGTCTTGCTGCGGCCCGCCCAGTTGGCTTCCAGGCGCGCCAGGATGGCTGCGTCCAGCAGGCCGTCGGCCAATGCTTCCCAGGTTTTGACTTCAGCACGCTCACGGCCCATGGCCGGAATCAGCTTGCCGACGGGGGACAGGGTGTCCAGGTATTCAACGATGACGCGCGAGTCAAACAGCGCTTCGCCGCCTTCCATGACCAGGCAAGGCACCTTGCCCAGCGGGTTGGACTCGGTGATGGTGGTTTCAGCCGCCCACACATCCTCCATCACAAACTGGTAGTCCAGTTTCTTTTCCGCCATGACGACGCGTACTTTTCTCACGTACGGACTCGTGACTGCTCCGATGAGTTTCATGGGTTTCTCTTTGTGTGTTCGAGGTATCGCCGACTGCATCATTTTAGGTGAACCGCATCGCCAGTCTGTGATGTCGATGCTACATGCACGCGCACAGGGCTGCAGACACAAGCCCACAAGGGCCGCGCCTGCACGCGGCCTACAATTGCCGCATGAGTTTTTCCACCATCACGGCCTTGTCGCCGCTGGACGGCCGTTACGCCGCCAAACTGGCCTATTTGCGCCCTTTGATGAGCGAGCAGGGCTTCATGCACCGCCGCGTGCAGGTTGAAGTGGCCTGGTTTATTGCCCTGAGCGATGCAGGATTTGCAGAGTTCAAGCCTCTGACGCAAGGCGCCCGCAAGTACCTGCTCGGGCTGGTGCAGAATTTTTCCGAGGCCGACGCGGTGGCCATCAAGGAGATCGAGAAAGTCACCAACCACGATGTGAAGGCTGTCGAATACTGGATCAAGTCCCGCTTTGAAGCCCGGCCTGAACTGCTGGCGGCCAGCGAGTTTGTGCACTTTGCCTGCACCAGCGAGGACATCAACAACACAAGCCACGCGCTGCAACTGAAGGCTGCCCGCGAGCAGGTCATCCTGCCGGGGCTGGACAAGCTGATCAGCAAGCTGCGCGAGATGGCCCACGCCCACGCCGATGTGGCCATGCTCAGCCGCACCCATGGCCAGACGGCCAGCCCTACCACCGTGGGCAAGGAAATTGCCAACGTCGTCGTGCGCCTGGTCAATGCGCGCGAGCGCATCGCGGGCATCAAGCTGATGGCCAAGATGAATGGCGCGGTGGGCAACTACAACGCCCACCTGTCGGCCTGGCCGGACTTTGACTGGGAGGCTTTCAGCCGCGCCGTGGTCGAGAACCCGGAGCCCAATGCAGAAACGGGCCTGCGCCCCTGGGGCCTGGGCCTGACCTTTCAGCCCTACAGCATCCAGATCGAGCCGCATGACTACATGGCCGAACTGTTTGACGCCGTCGCCCGCACCAACACCATCCTGATTGACTGGTCGCGCGACGTGTGGGGCTATGTGAGTCTGGGCTTTTTCAAGCAGCGGCTGAAGGCGGGGGAGATTGGCTCGTCGACCATGCCGCACAAGGTCAACCCCATCGATTTTGAAAATGCCGAAGGCAATTTGGGCCTGTCCAACGCCCTGCTGCGGCACCTGAGCGAGAAGCTGCCTGTCAGCCGCTGGCAGCGCGACCTGACCGACAGCACCGTGTTACGCAACATGGGCGTGGCCCTGGGTTACGCCGTGCTGGCATGGACCTCCCTGGGCGTGGGGCTGAACAAACTGGAGATCAACCCCGAAGCGCTGGCCGACGACCTGGACGCGTCCTGGGAAGTGCTGGCCGAGCCGATCCAGACCGTGATGCGCCGCTACGGCGTGCAGGGCGCGTACGAGAAGTTGAAGGAAGTCACGCGCGGCAAGAGCGTGACGGCCGAAGCGCTGCACGGGCTGATCCGGTCGCTGGAGATTCCTGAGGCTGAAAAGACGCGGCTGCTGGCGATGACGCCGGCAAGCTATGTGGGCAAGGCCGCCGATCTGGCGCGCCGCGTTTAGTCTTCAATGGCGATCAAGTCCACCATTTTCAAGGCGAACCTTCAGGTTGCCGACATTGACCACGGCTACTACGCGGACCACGCGCTGACGCTCGCACGCCACCCCAGCGAGACCGATGAACGCATGATGGTGCGGCTGGTCGCGCTGGCACTGCATGCGCACAAGCTGCAAACCGTGTGCAACGGCGACGGCACGCTGGCCTTTGGCGCAGGCATGTCCAACCCCGATGAGGCGGACGTCTGGCTGCGTGACTTCACGGGCCGCACACGGCTGTGGATCGAGGTCGGCCAGCCAGAGGAAAAACCTGTCATCAAAGCTTGCGGCAAGGCCGATGAAGTGCTGGTCTATTGCTTCAACCACGCGGCTGAGATCTGGTGGCGCGGGATTGAAAACAAACTGTCGCGGCCGCAGAATTTGAGTGTGTGGCGGGTGCCGACGGAGGCTTCGCAATCGCTTCGCACGCTGGCGCAGCGGAGCATGCAACTTCAAGCCACGATCCAGGAAGGTGTGTTGCTGCTCGGTGACGGCGAACGCACGGTCGACATCGAGTGCCTGCGCTGGAAATAACGGCTTGTCATTTGGGACAGGCTGTCATCCCGGACTTGATCCGGGATTTATGGCGGCCCGAAGCTACGGCACTTCCGGCCTGCATGGATTGCGGGTCAAGCCCGCATTGACAGGGGTTGGGGCCGATGGCAGGGCCTGGGGCCGGCACTAGATCGCCGGCATAGGCCGGCTGCAGCTCCAGCATTCTTCAAAGCCGCCTTCCACTTTTTCGCCACAGGCACACAGCCAGCTGCGCTGCGGCAGGTCCCGCAAATCGGCCAGCAGCGTCTGCGCACGCGCCTTTTGCTCTTCGTGCATGAGCCAGATTTCCGGCAGGCACTGGTCGGGCGGCAGGTGGCCTGCCGCGGCGCCCAGAAAGTAGCGCTGCATGGAGGCGTCAATACCCGCTTCGCGCAAAGTGTCGATCCAGAGCGTGGCAATCGCGATGTTAGGGGCTTGGGCCAAACGCAGCATGCGGCCAGTATGGCAGCGGGGGCGGCCTGCAGCCTAGCGAAAATTGGGGGCTGCAGACGGCGGCCCTTCCGCGGCGCGCTCCGAATACCGGTTGAAGCGCCAGGCTTCGCTGCTGAGCGTGATGCGCCGCCAGGTTTGGCGCTTGGCCGCAGGCGTCATCTCGGGCCAGTGCTGCACTTCCTCGAAGCTGCGGCCGCAGCCTTTGCACATCGCGTCGCCCTGGCTGGTGGAGCAGATGGCGATGCAGGGCGTGTCGGGGGTGGTGTCGTACCAAGTCTTCCAGGCCGCAAGGGCCCTGGGTGGGAACGAGCGTTCATCGGCTTCGTCCTCGCGGTAATAGATCATCAGTGCATACACCTCCGCCAGATCGCGGATTTCAGCAGCCAGCGTGATGCCGTCGGTTGAAGGTTTGCGCTCGCGCCAGAAATTGATCGCGGCCTCGATGTCGGTGATGTGGATGCCGGCCATGGGGGGAAGTAGGTGGGGAGCTGGATGATAGCTGGCCGGGCACAAAAACCTTTGTGTTTGCAAGGCCGGCTCTACCAGTGCTTTAATCTGGCAGCGAAGGGGAGTAGCTCCCTCTTGATGCAACAGGGAGGTGCCACACAGGCATCGTTGCATCGGGTATCAGCGTTGTCGTCAATACGAAGCAAATGCTTCCGGCGCGCTGGGCAAATTCTGCATAACTACATGCCGAGCAAGACCTTCGATTGGAACCCGCTAGCGGGTTCGGTCCAATAGCGTTTGCTTCTTGGCCGTTCCCGCCTCGGGTTGTTAATCGAAAAAACTCGGAGTTTTCGTCATGGAGTTTCTCTCTACGCCCTGGTGGACAGCGCTGCTGGCCATCATCCTCATCGACCTCGTTTTAGCCGGCGACAACGCGATCGTCATTGCGCTTGCCGCCCGGAGCCTGCCGCCAGACCTGCGAAGAAAAGCCGTCGTCTGGGGCACCGTCGGCGCCATCGTCGTGCGGTCGGTGATGACCGTGGGTGTTGTCTGGCTGCTCAAAATCCCCGGCCTCATGCTGGTTGGGGGCTTGGGTCTTTTGTGGATTGCCTACAAGCTGCTGGCCGAACAGGGCGGGGGCGAGCACGACGGCCCCGTCGCCAGCACCTTCTGGGGTGCCATGAAAACCATTGTCATCGCCGATGCGTTGATGGGCGTGGACAACGTGCTGGGCGTAGCGGGCGCGGCGCACGGCTCGTTTGACCTCGTGGTCATCGGGCTCCTGGTGAGCGTGCCCATCGTCGTCTTTGGCAGCACCTTGGTGCTCAGAATGGTGGAGCGTTTTCCCATCATCATCCATGTGGGCGCCGCCGTGCTGGCATTCACTGCCGCGAAAATGATTGTGAGCGAACCCTTGCTGGACGCAGTGTTTGACCCGCCCGAGCTGCTCAACACCGTAGCGCGCTGGGGCACTTACGCCGTGGCTGTGGCCGGCGTGCTCGGCGCTGGTTGGTACACCACGCGGCGCCATGCACAACGTGCGCAGCAGAGGCAGGCTGCCTGAGTGCAGCCCCCGAGGTTTCCTCGTCCCTTAACCCGCAAGGAGCTCACCATGGACAAAATCATCGTGTACGTCGACGACGCCGCGTATGCACAACAACACCTGGTTCCGATGAAACTCAGTGGCCACGCCGCCGGGCCGGGGGATGCGACCCACTGGGTGCTGGTGGCCTGTGCACCCTGTCTCACGCGCCGTATCAGCAAGTGGGTGAGCCACAGTGCGCGGGAAAACTGGCGCACCAAGTGGTCGGAAAAGCT
>JACMQX010000178.1 GCA_014376765.1 Ramlibacter sp.
ACCTGCCCCGCGTTGCGGAACTTGGCGGCGCCGGCTGACTTGACGGCCAGCGCGATGTCGGCGTCTTCGCACACGATCACCGGGGCGTGGCCGCCCAGTTCCATGGTCACGCGCTTCATGTGCTGGCCTGCCAATGCGGCCAGCTGCTTGCCCACGGGCGTGGAGCCGGTGAAGGTGATCTTGCGGATGATGGGGTGCGGGATCAAATAGCTGCTGATCTCTGCAGGGTTGCCGTAGACCAGGCCCAGCACGCCGGGCGGCAGGCCTGCGTCGGCAAACGCGCGGATCAATGCGGCGGGGCCGGCCGGGGTTTCTTCCGGCGCCTTGACGAGCATCGAGCAGCCTGCGGACAGCGCCGCTGCCACTTTGCGCACCACCTGGTTGATGGGGAAGTTCCACGGCGTGAAGGCGGCCACCGGGCCGACAGGGTCCTTCAGCACCATCTGGCGGACCGAGAGGTTCCAGCGCGAGGGGACGATGCGGCCGTAGACGCGGAAGCCTTCTTCTGCAAACCATTCAATGATGTCGGCTGCGGCCATGGCCTCGCCTTTGGCTTCAGCCAGGGGCTTGCCTTGCTCTTGCGTCATGAGGCGGCCGATGTCGCCTGCGCGCTCGCGCATGAGGCCTGCTGCCTTGCGCATGATTTTGCTGCGGTCGGCAGCGGTCATGTCGCGCCAGGTTTCGAACCCTTTTTGTGCGGCGGCCAATGCCTTGTCGAGGTCGGGTTTGCTGGCGTGGGCGACGCGGCCGATCTCTTTGCCGGTGGAGGGGTTGAAGACGGCGAGCGTGCGGCCGTCAGCAGCGTCTTGCCATTCGTTGGCGATGAAGAGTTGGGTGTTGGGGTAGGTGGTGGTGGTCATGTGTGGGTCTCGCTGTCTTTGGGTGGGAATGCTTGTAAGAGCATTCTGCCTGTTTGGGGGTGGGGGTGCGCGCCAGGGCAGGGGGGGCAGATCAATGCGGCCGCGTGAAAACATGCTGAACGTTGTTTGAAACGCCGGCCATTTTTGTTTCCCGCATTGGGGTCAGAGCGAAATTTCGCAGGAGACCGCGTGCTTCGACAGCATCGTTGTCCTGAATTTCGATCTGACCCCAAAGCTCTGCCTGTCGCGTCGGACGGGGGTTGGTCTTGTGGCGTTCACGCGCTCACCGCAGGGCTACGAAAAGAACGCGAGAAACGGCGCAACGCGTGGCTTGAAGCTTTCAGCGCCGCGGGCGCTGCTGTTGACGCCGCAGGCGTTGCTGGCGATGCCGCAGGCGACGCTATCACCGCTGCCGTCGCGCTTTCAGGCGTGCGCCGTCAGGTACGGTGCCAGGCGCAGCAGGTCAGGCTCTACGCCCAGGCCGGGCTCGTTACCCAAAGTCACCCAACCGTTGACCGGGGCGGGCTCGAAGACTTCTTCACGCAGCGGGTTGGGGTTGGCGTCCACCTCGGCGTAGCCTTGCGGTCCTAGCGCGGCGCGCAGGTGCAGGGAGGCGGCCAGGCCTATGCCGCCGCCTAGCCAGTGGGGGCAGAACACGGCGCCTTGCCTGGCGGCCAGCAGCGCAACGTCGCGGCAGGCAGAGATGCCGCCCCACTTCGCAACGTCGGGCTGTACAAAGCCGAGGTAGCCGGCATGCAAGGCCGTTTCGAACTCATGCATGCCGCGCAGGTTCTCGCCGGCCGCAAGGGGTATGCCGCATTCACCGGCCAGCAGCTGCCACGCCGTGGTGCTTTCGTCAGCGGCCAGCGGTTCTTCCACCCACAGGGGCTTGAAGGGCGCAAGCTCGGCAATGCGTTGTGCAGCGTCTTGCAAGGTCCAAGCCTGGTTGGCGTCCACCATGACGGCGGCATCGTCGCCCACCGCTTCTCGGATCGCGCTGAAGTTGGCCTGGTCGCGCTGTGTGCCAAAACCCACTTTGAACTTGAAGGCGGTGTGGCCTTGCAGGCGTTTGCTCAAGGCCATGTCTGCAACGCGGTCCGGGCCGAGGCCGCTGGCGTAAACGCGTACGCGCGGGCTCGCTGCGTTTGCGTCTGTACCTGCGAGCAGCTTCCACAACGGCACGCCCGCGCGCCGGGCTGCCAGGTCCCACAGGGCCTGGTCGATCGCGCTGATCACCTGCGCAAACGGCCCGGGCTCGCCGCACTGAATGGCCACGAGCCGCGTCTGCGCCTCCAGCTTGCGGCGCAAGGCGGGTGGGTCGTCAGACGGCGCGCCCGCCAGCAGCGGGGCGAACATGTTGTCCAGCAGGCGCGCGCGGTGCTCTGCGCCCACTTGCGGAAAGTTGCAGAACACCTCGCCCCAGCCCCAGGCACCATCGCCAGCCGACACGCGGATGAAGACGGCGGGCCGGTTGGTCAGTGAGCCGAACGAGGTTTTGACGGGCTTGGCAATGGGCGCGCGAAACACCCACGCCTCGACCTTGCGGATGGTCATGCTCAATCCGCCGTGGCGCCGATGTCTTTGGCCACCTTGGTCCACTTGCCCATTTCGCTTTTGATGTAGCCGCCAAATTTCTCGGGCGAGCCGCCCACGGGCGTGAGGCCTACCGCGTTGAGCTTGGCCTGCATCGCAGGGTCGGCCTGGATTTTGTTGAACGCATCGCTCAGCCGCTTGACCACGGACGCGGGCATGCCGGCCGGCCCCGCAATGCCCTGCCACGCCACGGCTTCAAAGCCGGGGAGCTTGCCGGCCTCGGCCACAGTGGGAATGTCGGGGTAGTCGGGTGAACGCACCTTGCCGCCTACGGCAAGCGCACGCAGTTTGCCGGCCTTGACCTGCGGCATCATGCTGCCCTGGTCAGCAAAGATCAGGCTGATGTGCCCGGCGATCAGATCGCCCACCAGCGCGCCCGTGCCTTTGTACGGAATGTGCGTGATGAAGGTTTTGGTTTGCGCCTTGAACAGCTCGGCCGCCATGTGCTGCGCACTGCCGCTGCCCGATGAGCCGTAGGTCAGCTTGCCGGGGTTGGCTTTGGCATAGGCAATCAGCTCGCCCACCGTTTTGACCGGCAGCGAGGTGGTGACCACCAGCACATAGTTCACCTGCACCGTCTGGATGATGGGTGTGAAGTCTTTTTGCACATCAAACGGCATCTTGGGGTAGACGCCCGGGTTCATCGCGAGGATGGCGATGTTGCCCACCATCAGCGTGTAGCCGTCGGGCGGGGATTTGGCCACGGCCTCAGCGCCGATCATGCCGCTCGCGCCGGCCCGGTTTTCAACAACGACGGGCTGGCCGAGTTCTTCAGCCAGCGCAGCCTGCACCGTGCGGGCATAGATGTCGACCGCGCCGCCGGCCGTGAAGGGCACGATGAGCTTGATGGGCTTGGTGGGGTAGGCCTGTTGCGCCTGGGCCAGCAGGGGGAGCGTGAGGGCAAGGCCTGCGCACAGCGCGCGGGCCCAGTGGGGGATGTGTCTCATCGTGGCTTTCGTTGTTCGTGGGATTTTGCGCTTGTTGTGCATGGCGCTGCATACTCGGGTCATGAACAGCTTCCAGCGTATTTTTTCATGGCTCATGGTGGGTTGCATGGGCTTGCTTGCATGCACTGCGGCGGCGGGGGGTGATACCTCTGCCGGTGGCGCTGCACTTCGCGTGGGCTCCAAGCGGTTTACCGAGTCGTACATCCTGGCGCAGGTGTTGGCGCAGAAGGCCAGCTTGCCCGGTGCGCCAGTGCCGGTGGTGATGCAGGGGCTGGGCAACACAGCCATCGTGTATGAGGCGCTGCGCTCGGGCAGCATCGACCTGTACCCGGAGTACCTGGGCACCATCAGCCTGGAGATCCTCAAGAACCCTGGGGTCACCTCGCTGGCCGACATCAACCGCCAGCTGGCGCCGCTCGGGCTTGGCTTGGCAATTTCGCTCGGTTTCAACGATGGGTATGCACTGGCCATGCGTGAGGACGAGGCGGCGCGGCTGAAGATCAGCAAACTGAGCGATCTGGCGGCGCACCCTGATTTGAAGCTGGGCTTGTCGAATGAATTCATAGGCCGAGCGGATGGGTGGTTGGGCCTGGCAAAGGCCTATGGCCTGTTGCAAAAGCCCACCGGGATTGACCACGGCCTGGCCTACGATGCGCTGGCTGCGCGGCAAATCGCTGTGACCGACATCTACACAACCGACGCGAAGATTGGCCAGCTTGGCCTGCGTGTGTTGCAGGACGACAGGAACTACTTCCCGCGCTACGACGCAGTGGTGCTGTACAAGCTGGACGTGCCGCAGCGCTTTCCCGCGCAGTGGGCTGCGCTGCAAACGCTGGCTGGCAGCATTGATGAGGCCGCGATGATCGCGATGAACGCGCGGGCCGAGTTGAATGGCGTGGCCTTTGATGTGATTGCGCGGGACCATCTGAGCGCTGCGCCTCGCGCCGTCTCTGTGGCCACCACCCCACCTGCCGACGCTTCAGCACGTGGCTTCTGGGGCAAGCTGTTCGGCGCGGACTTGCTGCGGCTAGCGGGCCAGCACATTGCATTGGTGTTGATCTCGGTCGCCATTGCCGCGCTGATCGGCATCCCGCTGTCGATCGTCGCTTTTGCACGGCGGCGGCTCAGCGGGGCGCTGCTGGCCACGGCCGGCTTGCTGCAAACCGTGCCGTCGCTGGCGATGTTGGCTGCGCTCATCTCGCTCTTGGGCGCCATCGGCACGGTGCCTGCGCTTATCGCCCTCACGCTGTATTCATTGCTGCCCATCATGCGCAACACCGTCACGGGCCTGGCCGGTGTGTCGCCGGGCCTGGCGCTGGCAGGCCAGGCGTTGGGCATGACGGACGGGCAGCGTATGCGCAGCATCCTTTTGCCGCTGGCGCTGCCGGTGATCATTGCCGGTGTGCGCACCGCCACCTCGATTGCGATTGGCACGGCCACGATTGCCGCCTTCATTGGTGCGGGTGGTTTTGGTGAACGCATCGTCACCGGCCTGGCACTGAATGACGGGCAGTTGATGCTTGCGGGGGCTGTGCCGGCTGCGTTGCTGGCGCTGTTGAGCGAGGGGGTTTTTGCGCTCATCGAGCGCAGGCTCGGGAGTGCAAAGACATAATTGGCGCGGTGACAACGTCCCCCTCCACTGGCGCACCGGCGCCTGAGCCGCCCGACGGCTTGCCGCTGCCGCAACGCTACCAGGCGATGGTGGTGATCATCCTGGGCATTTCGTTGACGGTGATCGATGTGTCCATCGTCAACCTCGCCCTGCCCGGCATTGCGCGCGACCTGCAGGCCAGCGCCGCACATGCTGTGTGGGTGGTCAATGCCTACCAGCTGGGTGTCCTGGCCATCTTGCTGCCGCTGGCTTCGCTGGGTGACCTGGTGGGTTACCGGCGGGTGTACCTGGGCGGGCTGGCGCTGTTCACGCTGGCTTCTGTGGTGTGCATCGTCGCGCCGTCTTTGCCGGTGCTGGCGGGTGCACGCGCCGTGCAGGGCATGGGCGCTGCGGGTGTCATGGCGGTGAACACGGCGCTGGTGCGGCTGACCTATCCGCGCCACTTGCTGGGGCGGGGCATCGCCCTCAACTCGGTAGTTGTGGCCACGTCATCGGTGGCGGGGCCTACGCTGGCGGCTGCGGTGTTGTCGGTGGCGTCATGGCCCTGGTTGTTTGCCATCAACATTCCGCTGGGTGTGCTCGTACTTTTTCTTGCGGTGCGGGCCCTGCCGCGCAATGCATCGCCGCCGCAGGAGGGCTTGCGTCTTTCAAAGCTGGATGTGACGCTCAACATCCTGATGTTCAGCCTGGTGTTTCTGGGGGCTGATGCGTTGGGTACGCGCAGCAGCGCTACGCCCGGGGGTGGCTCTGTGGTGGGCAGTGCGGGCGTGGGTGCCGCGATGCTGCTGGCGGGCGCTGTCATCGGCTGGTTTTACATTCGCCGCCAGTTGTCTCAGGCGCTGCCCTTGTTCCCGGTGGACTTGCTGCGTATCCCGCTGTTTGCGCTGTCGATGTGCACCTCGGTGACGGCGTTCACCGCGCAAACGCTGGCCTACATCGCCCTGCCCTTTTTGCTGCTTGACGGGTACGGCAAGTCGGCGCTGGAGACCGGCATGCTGATCACGGCGTGGCCGCTGTCAATCGTGGTGGTGGCGCCGTTTGCGGGGCGGCTTATTGGCCGCCACCATGCCGGGCTGCTGGGCGGTGCGGGGCTGGCGCTGATGGCTTCAGGCCTTGCCTTGCTTGCGTTGTTACCTGTACATCCGTCGAACATCGACATTGCGTGGCGCATGGCCTTGTGCGGTGCAGGCTTTGGTTTGTTCCAGTCGCCGAATAATCACACCATCGTCACCAGCGCGCCGGTTCACCGTGCAGGCGGTGCGAGCGGCATGCTGGGCACGGCCCGCCTGACAGGGCAGACGATTGGGGCTGTGATGCTGGCGATTATTTTCAGCTTCACCAGCGCGCACGACGGGGGCGGGCCCGCCATTGCGCTGGGGCTGGCGGCGGCATTTGCGGCGGCGGCCAGTATGTTCAGTGCGTTGCGGGTGCGGCACTGAGTTCGCTTTGAACGCCGCTAAATCGCTGTCGTGGCCCTCAGACCTGCAATCGCTGCGTCATCAAGCCCCAGCTCATGCAGGATCGCATCTGTGTGCTGCCCGACCGAAGGCACTGCGTCCATCCGGTAGTCGAAGCTGTCGCTCGCCCCGGGCGGCAGAAACGCGGGCACCGGGCCGGCGGACGTTTGCACGTCCTGCAGGCGATGCCGCGCGGCCAGTTGCGGGTGCGCCCACACATCGCCCACGTTGTTCACCCGCGCATTCGCAATGCCCGCTTCGTCCAGCCGCTGCGTCACTTGCGCAGCTGTGAGCGCGTTGAAGATGCCGAGGATGATGGCCTTGAGTGACTCGCGGTTCTGGTTGCGCAATGCGTTGCTGTTGAAGCGGGCGTCTATGGCCAGCTCGGGTTGCAGCAGCACTGTGTCGCAAAAGGAGCGCCACTCGCGCTCGTTTTGCAAGCCCAGCATCACGGTGCCGTCGCCGCCAGTCGCAAACGGGCCGTAGGGGTAAATGGTGGCGTGCGAGGCGCCGCTGCGCGGTGGCGGAGGGGCTCCATCAAACGCGTAGTACATCGGGTAACCCATCCACTCCACCAGCGATTCGAGCATGGACACATCAATGTGCGAGCCCTCGCCCGTCTGGCCGCGCTGCAGCAACGCCGCCAGGATGCTGCTGTAGGCATACATGCCGGCCGCGATGTCGGCAATCGAGTTGCCGGACTTGACGGCTTCATCGGGCGTGCCCGTGACGGAGAGGAAGCCCGCCTCGCTCTGGATCAGCAGGTCGTACGCTTTCTTGTCGCGGTAAGGGCCGTCGTTGCCATAGCCCGAGATGTCGCAGGCGATCAGGCGCGGGTGCTGTGCACGCAGGGTTTTGGCACCCAGGCCCATGCGCTCCGCAGCGCCGGGTGCCAGGTTTTGCACCAGCACGTCGGCGCGGGCAATGAGTTGCTGCAGTACGGCCAACGCAGCGGGTTGCTTCAAGTCCAGCGTGATGCTTTCCTTGGAGCGGTTGACCCAGACGAAGTGCGATGCCAGGCCCTTCACCCGCTGGTCATACGCACGCGCAAAGTCGCCCTCCCCCGGCCGCTCGACCTTGATGACGCGCGCGCCCAGGTCTGCCAGCTGGCGCGTGCAAAACGGCGCGGCGATGGCGTGTTCGAGCGAGACGACGGTGATGCCGTCCAGCGGGCGTTTCAAGGCTTTGTTCATGCTGATGCCTCTGGCTTAAAACGAACGGGGCAGCTCAAGCACGTGTTCGGCAATGTATGAGTAAATAAGGTTCGTGGAGATGGGCGCCACCTGATAGAGCCGCGTCTCGCGGAACTTGCGCTCCACGTCGTATTCGCAGGCAAAGCCAAAGCCGCCGTAGGTTTGCAGGCAGGTGTTGGCCGCTTCCCACGAGGCCTTGGCGGCCAGGTACTTGGCCATGTTGGCTTCTGCCCCGCAAGGCTTGCCGGCGTCGAACAGTTCGCAGGCTTTCCAGCGCATGAGGTTGGCGGCCTCGGCCTCGATGTAGTTGTCGGCAATCGGGAACTGCACGCCCTGGTTACGGCCAATCGGGCGGCCAAACACCACACGCTCGCTTGCGTAGCGGCGCGCGTGGTCAATGAACCACCAGGCGTCGCCTATGCATTCCGCCGCAATCAGCGTGCGCTCGGCGTTCAGGCCGTCCAGGATGTACCTGAAGCCCATGCCTTCGGTGCCAATCAGGTTTTCTTCCGGAATTTCGAGGTTGTCAAAAAACACCTCATTGGTTTCGTGGTTCACCATGTTGGCAATCGGCCGCACAGTCATGCCGTGGCCGATGGCCTGCTTCAGGTCCACGATGAAGGTGGACATGCCTTCAGACTTGCGCTTCACGTCCGCCAGCGGCGTGGTGCGCGCCAGCAAAATCATGAGGTCCGAATGCTGGATGCGCGAGATCCACACCTTCTGGCCGTTGACGACGTAGCGGCCGTCTTTTTTCGCGGCAGTAGTTTTGAGCTGGGTGGTGTCGGTGCCGGTGGTGGGCTCGGTCACGGCCATGGACTGCAGGCGCAGCTCGCCGCGTGCGATGGCCGGGAGGTAGCGCTCTTTTTGTTCGGTGGAGCCGTGGCGCAGCAACGTGCCCATGTTGTACATCTGGCCGTGGCAGGCGCCCGCGTTGCCACCGGCGATGTTGATCTCTTCCATCACCACAGAGGCTTCCGCCAGGCCCAGGCCCGAGCCGCCGTATTCGGTGGGGATGAGGGCGGCGAGCCAGCCGGCCTGGGTGAGTGCGTCAACAAACGTCTCGGGGTAGCCGCGGGCTTCGTCGACTTTTTGCCAGTAGGCGGAGTCGAAGCCGGACAGCAGCCCGCGCAGGGCCTCGCGCATGTCCTGGTGGGCGTCGGGGAAGGGGATGGTGTGTTGCATGGTGACCTTTCGGGGCCTTAAAGAAAAAGGGACTGCAGGTCGCTTAAAAAGTCAAAGCCCCGCGTGGTGGGTTTCACACGCATGAGGTCGCGCTCGATCAGGCCTTTGGCCTGTGCCTCGTCCAGGCTTTTCTGGATGGCCGTCATGGGCAGGCCGGTGCGCTCGGTGAAGTCCATCAGGCTGAAGCCTTCTTTCAGGCGAAGCGCATTGAGCATGTACTCAAAAGGGAGTTCGGCGCGTTTGACTTCTTCGTCCTGCGCCAGCGCGTGGCCGGCCAGGGCGTTGTCCATGTAGAGCCTGGGTTCACGAAAGCGCACCTGCCGCACGATGCGGTGCGCAAAGCTCAGTTTGCTGTGCGCGCCTGCGCCTATGCCGAGGTAGTCGCCAAACTGCCAGTAGTTCAGGTTGTGCCAGCAGCGGTGGCCTGTCTTTGCATAGGCCGAGACTTCGTAGCGCTCCATGCCTGCAACTGCCGTGAGTTCGGTGATGCGGTCCAGCATGGCGTAGGCCGCGTCGTCCTCCGGCACCACGGGCGGGTATTTGGCGAAGTAGGTGTTGGGCTCGATCGTCAGGTGGTAGATCGAGATGTGGGGCGGCTTGAGCGACAGGGCCGTGGCCATGTCCCGCTCCAGGTCCTGCATGGTCTGGCCGGGCAGTGCATACATGATGTCGAGGTTGAAGGTGTCGAAGGCGGCGGCGGCTTCTTCCACAGCCGCTATCGCCTGCGCGCTGTCGTGCACGCGACCCAGTGCCTTGAGGTGCGCGTCGTTGAAGCTTTGTACGCCAACAGACAGGCGCGTCACCCCCGCTGCGCGGAAAGCCTTGAAACGGTCTTTCTCGAACGTGCCCGGGTTGGCCTCCATGGTGATCTCGCAGTCAGCCTCGAGTTTGAGGCGCGCGCGGATGTCGCCCAACAAGCGGTCGATGGACTGCGGCGAGAAGAGGCTGGGCGTGCCGCCGCCTATGAAGATGCTGTGGATGGTGCGGCCCCAGATCAAAGGCAGGGCGGCTTCCAGGTCGGCCATCAAGGCGTCGAGGTAACGCTGTTCGGGTAATGCGTCCGGTGTGCCCGCCTTGCCGGCTTCATGCGAGTTGAAGTCGCAGTAAGGACACTTCTTGATGCACCAGGGGAGGTGCAGGTACAGGGACAGCGGCGGCAAGGCTTGCAGTTGCAGCAGGCCGGGGCGCATGTAGTGCTGGATGTCTTTGACGGGGGGCGGGGCAGTTTCCGCAATCGGCGTGATCGGCGTGATTGGCGTGATCGGGATGGTCATAACCATTGCTCGCGCATCAACTCGATCATGCGGCGCGCTGCCCTGCCGCGGTGGCTGTTCGCGTTCTTCACTTCAACAGGCAGTTGCGCAAAGGTCTGGCCAAACTGCGGGATGAACATGATGGGGTCGAAGCCAAACCCGTTGCTGCCCACCGGCTCGCGGGTGATTTGGCCCGAGACGCGGCCTACAGCAATCAGCGGCTCAGGGTCTTGCGCTGAACGTACTGCAACGAGGGTGCTGACCAGGGCCGCGCCGCGATCTTCAATCCCCGTCATCTGCTCCAGCAACGCACGCACGTTGTTGTCATCCCCCTTGGCATAACCGAACTGCGTGGCGTAGTAGGCCGTGTCCACCCCAGGCAGGCCGCCGAAGGCATCGACGCACAAGCCGGCGTCGTCTGCCAGCGCGGGCAGGCCGCTCAACTGCGCTGCGTGCCGCGCCTTGGCCAGCGCGTTTTCAACAAAGGTGCGAAAGGGCTCTTCCGCTTCGGGGATGTTCAGCTCCGACTGGCGCATGAGCTCAATGCCCAGCGGCGCGAACATGGCCTGCAGCTCGGCGAGCTTGCCCTGGTTGTTGGAGGCGAGCACGAGCTTCATTTTTTTTACTCTGCGCGAATCAACGGAGCTTTACTGCGCAGCCGGCAGCGGTGCCGCCAGGGCGGCAGTCTGCATGTCGATCAGCTCGCGGATGCCCTTGTCAGCCAGCACCAGCAGCTGGTCCATCTCAATTCGGGTGAAGGCCACGCCCTCGGCCGTCCCCTGCACTTCAACGAAGTGGCCGGCGCCCGTCATGACAACATTCATGTCGGTGTCGCAGCCCACGTCCTCGGTGTATTCCAGGTCCAGGAGGGGGGTGCCTTCCACGATGCCAACCGAAATCGCCGCCACATGGCCGTGCACTGGTGTTTCCGTGAGCTTGCCCTCTGCGAGCAACTTGTTGACGGCGTCCTGCGCCGCGACAAAGGCGCCGGTGATGGCGGCAGTGCGGGTGCCGCCATCGGCCTGGATCACGTCGCAGTCCAGATGAATGGTGCGCTCGCCCAGCTTCTTTAAATCGAACACGGCGCGCATCGAGCGGCCGATCAGCCGCTGGATTTCCTGGGTGCGGCCGCTTTGCTTACCGCGTGCGGCTTCACGGTCGCCACGCGTGTGGGTGGCGCGCGGCAGCATGCCGTACTCGGCCGTGACCCAGCCTTCGCCGCTGCCTTTTTTGTGGCCGGGCACTTTTTCTTCGACGGACGCGGTACACAGCACGCGGGTGTTGCCAAACTCGATCAGCACCGAGCCCTCGGCATGGATGGTGTAGCCCCGCGTGATGCGCACGGGCCGCAATTGGTCAGCGGCACGCGCGCCGCTGCGTTTGATTTCAGTCATGTGGTTGTCTCGATGGGATGGGTTCAAGCGCGCCGGGGTACAGCCCCGGGCGCCCACAGGTTGTCAGTTTTTGCGGGCCGCCGAGCGCCGGATGGCTTCGTTGATTTCCGCGATGGAGCGCTCGATGGCCGCGTCGTCCAGGTCTTCAACCATGGTG
This sequence comes from Ramlibacter sp., assembly GCA_014376765.1. Classification (GTDB taxonomy): domain Bacteria; phylum Pseudomonadota; class Gammaproteobacteria; order Burkholderiales; family Burkholderiaceae_C; genus JACMQX01. The sequence continues at coordinate 11,652 of JACMQX010000178.1, forward strand.
TCGAGCACGCCAGCCTGGATGGTGGAGGCAAAGACGCCGTCGCTGATGCTGTCGGTCGAGATGCCGCGGGTGGACTCGAAGGAATCCGGCGTTTCCCATTCAAAGGCTATGACAGTGACGTTGTCGCTGTGCTCGCCGCCCTTGCGCAGCGCCATTTCAACCAAATCGGGCACGGCTTCAGACACGGGCTGGGTGCTCAGGCGCTTGACGATGTCCAGGTCGGTGAGGCTGCCCCACAGACCGTCAGAGCACAGAAGGATCTTGTCGCCCTGCTGCAGGGTGACGGGGCCCGTGACATCAAACACCGGCTTGGTCGGCGAGCCCAGGCAGGTGAACAAAATATTGCGGTTGATGCGGTCCATGCGGACCACGCCGGCGCTTTGCTGCTCAAGGTAAGAATGATCGCGCGTGCGGGTAAGCAGTTCGTTGTCGCGCACCACATACAGGCGCGAGTCGCCGCAGTGCACCCAGGTGGCGCTGGTGCCCTGCACAATGGCTGCAACCAGCGTGGTGCGCGGCGTGTCGAGCATGCCCTTTTCGCTGGCGTAACGGATGATCTGGTGGTGCGCCGCCATGAGCGAGATGGACAGGAACTCGGGGATATCCTTGACCAGGGGGCGCGCTTCTTTCTGGTAGAGCGCCGAGATGGTTTGCAGTGCCAGTTGCGCCGCCACTTCACCCTCGGGGTGGCCGCCCATGCCGTCGGCCAGCACAAACAGACCCGACTCACGCGTGTAGCAATACCCCATGCGGTCTTCGTTCTTTTCTCGGCCGCCTTTGCGGCTGACCTGGAAGACTGAAAATTTCATGCGGAGACTTTCATTTCAGTTTCGCGCCGAAACCGGTGGCCTTGCGCACGTTTTTCTTGGTGTCGGTGACCATGTTGTCAAACTGCAGGCGCATTTTCTCGCCGACTGACAATTTCGTGTAGCGCCGTTCGCCCTCGCGGCTCAATTCTTTTTGCAGCGCAAACACCGACTGCGGCCGCGACAGAGGGTCCAGCGACATGCACCATTCCACCACTTCAATCAGGTTGTCAGAGTACACGCCGCGAAGCCGCGACAGGGCGAGGGCCAAACGGTCTTTCTCCAGCCGCTGCGGCGCATCGTTGGGCGGGTAGCCCTGCATGCAGGCGTAGATGCAGGCGCCAATGGCGTAGATGTCCGTCCAGGGGCCCATGGAGGAGTCGCGCCGGTACATCTCGGGCGCGGCAAAGCCGGGCGTGTACATGGGGCGGATGAAATTGCCTTCCTTGGAGAGCACCTCGCGGGCGGCGCCAAAGTCGATCATCACAGCCTTGTTGTCGTCGGTGATGAAGATGTTGGCCGGTTTGATGTCCAGGTGCAGCATCTTGTGCTGGTGCACGATGCGCAGGCCGCGCAGGATCTCGTCAAACAGAGAGCGGATGGTCGACTCGCGAAAGACCTTCTGCTTTTTCAGTTCGCGGGCGGTGATGATGAAGTCCTGGAGCGTCGCGCCTTCCAGGTAGTTCATCACCATGTAGACGGTTTCGTTCTCGCGGAAGAAGTTCAGCACGCTCACCACGGAAGCGTGGGAGATCTGGGCCAGCGAGCGGCCCTCTTCAAAAAAGCTTTTGAGGCCCAAGCGGTACAGCGAGAGTTTTTCGGGTTGCACCTGTGGCAGCAATTCGCCCGGCGAGCGCGAGGCGAGGGACGAAGGCAGGTATTCCTTGACGGCGACTTGCTGGCCTTCGTTGTCTACCGCGAGGTAAACGACGCCAAACCCGCCAGCCGACACTTTGCGCACCACGCGATAACCGCCGATGACGGTGTCCGGGGGCAATGGGGCGGGTTTAACCTTGGACATATATTGGAATGGGCGGGCCTTGGGTTGAACGCAACCCGGTTATTCTCTTCAGTCTTGCAACGAACCCCTTCATTTCCATGCCAGTTTACAGCATGACCGGTTACGCCAGCGCTCAATCCAGCACCGGCGGCGCTGGTTCGGAACCAGATGCAAAAAGCGCGTCACCCAGCCGCCTTGGTCTGGAAATCCGCTCGGTCAACAGCCGTTTCCTGGACCTGACCTTCAAGCTCCCGGAAGAACTGCGCCAACACGAACCCGCCCTGCGCGAGCTGATGACCGCGCGCCTGAAGCGCGGCAAGGTGGAGGTGCGCGCCTCGGCGGAAAGCAGCGGCTCGAGCACCCTGCCCGAGTTGCCGGCTCGCCTGCTCCAGCGCCTGAACGCCGTGCAGGACAACGTCAGGGCCTGGCTGCCCTCCGCCGCGCCGCTGAGCGTGGCCGATGTGATTCGCCTGTCGGCCACTGACAATCCGGCCGGCCATGACTGGACTGAGGCCTTTGCCGAGCTCTCGGCCAGGGCGCTGGACGACCTGATGGCTTCCCGCGAGCGTGAAGGTGCGCGCCTGGCCACGATGCTGCTGGGTCATTTGACGCAGCTGCGCAAGCTGGCCAAACAGGCTGCGCCCATGGTGCCGCAGCTGGTTGAGCAGCAGCGCAACCGCTTTCTGGACCGGTGGAAGGAAGCCATGGCCCTGACCGACGGCGCCGTGCTGCCCGAAGCTGCGCAGGACCGGGCGCTGACTGAGGCCACAGCCTTTGCCATTCGCATCGACGTGGCCGAGGAGCTGACCCGTCTGGACTCCCACCTGGACGAGATCGAGCGCCTGACGCGCAAGGGTGGCGATGTGGGCAAGCGTCTCGACTTTCTGATCCAGGAGCTGCACCGCGAGGCCAACACCATGGGTTCGAAGTCTGCCGCGCTGGAGCTGACGCGTATCTCGGTGGACATGAAGGTGCTAATCGAGCAGATGCGCGAGCAGGTCCAAAACATAGAGTGAGCGCCACGATGGACTACCCCGGAAACCTCTTCGTCGTCGCGGCGCCCAGCGGAGCCGGCAAATCAAGCCTGGTCAAGGCGCTGATGGAGCTGGACTCCCATGTGCAGCCCTCGGTCTCGCACACCACACGCTCGCCGCGGGGGCAGGAAAAGCATGGCCGCGAGTACTACTTTGTCTCGCAGCAGGAATTTGACGCGATGGTGCTGGGCGATGCCTTTGTTGAGTGGGCGCATGTGCATGGCCACCGCTACGGCACCTCCAAGCGTGCAATTGAAGACCGCATCCTGCAGGGCGCAGACGTGATCCTGGAGATCGACTTTCAGGGCGCAATCCAGATCAAGAAGGCTTTTGCCAACGCGGTGCTGATTTTCATCCTGCCGCCCAGTTGGGAAGAGCTGCGTTCGCGCCTGGAACGCCGTGGCGAGGACGCACCAGACATCATCGAGCTGCGGCTTGAAAACGCGGCGCTGGAGATGGCGCAGTCCCGGGAATTCGACTTCGTTATAATCAATGAGTTGTTCGACACCGCGCTTTTTGATCTGAAAGCCATCGTTCATTCCCAACGGCTCAAGTTTCTGGCACAGCGCCGGGCCCGAGCCGACACATTCAGAGTACTGAATATTCCTTAACTGGACCGATCCTTTTCCCCCGGAGACTTTCATGGCCCGTATCACTGTTGAAGATTGCCTGGTGCAGATTCCGAACCGCTTCCAGCTGGTTCTGGCCGCGACCTACCGTGCCCGGATGCTGAGCCAGGGCCATGCACCCAAGATTGAGAGCAAGAACAAGCCGGCCGTCACCGCCCTGCGTGAAATTGCCGAAGGCAAGATTGGCCTGGAGATGCTCAAGAAAGTCCCGGGCTGATTCCCCACTTTTCTCCCTCAAAAAAGCACCGCATTGCGGTGCTTTTTTTGTGGGCGGGATGGATGCAGGCGGGATGGGGTTATGAAGTCCGCGCTACAGTGGAGCCATGCCCCTGATGCTGAAGCCCCCTTCCGCCAAGGCAAAACCCCCTGCCTTGCCGATGCCCAGCCCCGCTGCCGCCAATGCAGCGGCTGCCAGCTTTGCCGCGCTCACCGCCAAACTCGATTATCTGGACGCCCATGAGGTTGAACAGGTCCGCATGGCCTATCGCTTTGCTGACGAAGCGCACCTCGGCCAGTTGCGCGCCAGTGGCGAGCCCTACATCACCCACCCGATCGCGGTCGCCCTGCAGTGCACCGAATGGAAGCTGGACGCCCAGGCGCTCATGGCCGCGCTGCTGCATGACGCGATTGAAGATTGCGGCGTGACCAAGCCAGAGCTGATCGAGCGCTTTGGCGCCCCGGTCGCCGAGCTGGTCGACGGCCTGACCAAGCTGGACAAGCTGCAGTTCACCACCCGCGAAGAAAACCAGGCCGAGTCGTTTCGCAAGATGTTGCTGGCCATGGCGCGAGACGTGCGCGTCATCCTGGTCAAGCTGGCTGACCGCACCCACAACATGCGCACGCTAGAAGACATGCCGCGTGATAAGTGGGCCCGCATTGCCTCCGAGACGCTGGAGATTTACGCCCCCATTGCCAATCGGCTGGGCCTGAACCAGACCTACCGCGAGCTGCAGGATCTGTCGTTCCGCCACTTGCGTCCGTGGCGTTATGAAATTTTGTCCAAGGCTGTCACCAAGGCGCGCAACCGGCGGCGCGACCTGATCCAGAAAGTACAGCGCGAGATGGAGGCGGCATTCGCCGAAGCCGGCATGCATGTGCGCATTGCCGGCCGCGAAAAAACGCTCTACTCAATCTACCGCAAGATGGACGAGAAGCACCTGAGCTTTGCCCAGGTCACTGACATCTACGGCTTCCGGATCATCGTCTCGAGCGTGATTGACTGCTACACGGCGCTGGGGATGATGCACCAGATGTACAAGCCGGTGCCCGGCAAGTTCAAGGACCATATCGCCATTCCGAAGGTGAACGGCTACCAGTCGCTTCACACGACGCTGGTCGGCCCCTCAGGCGTGAACGTGGAGTTCCAGATGCGCACCGAGGCGATGCACATCGTGGCGGAGTCGGGCGTGGCGGCACACTGGCTGTACAAGGCCCATGACGGCGACACCAGCATGGCCGACAGGCTGGGCACGCAGTGGCTGCAGTCGCTACTGGACATCCAGAACGAGACGCGCGACGCAGCCGAGTTCTGGGACCACGTGAAGGTCGACCTGTTTCCCGATGCCGTCTATGTGTTCACGCCCAAGAGCCAGATCATGGCCATGCCGCGCGGCGCAACGGTGGTGGACTTTGCCTACGCTATTCACAGCAATGTGGGCGACCACACGGCGGCCGCCAGGATCAATGGCGAGCAGGTGCCGCTGCGCACCGAGCTGAAGAACGGCGACGTGGTGGAAATCATCACCGCGCCGGTGTCCACGCCCAACCCGGCCTGGCTGGGTTTTGTGCGCACCGGCAGGGCGCGCTCCAAAATCCGTCATCATCTCAAGACGCTGGCCCAGTCTGAATCAGAAGGCCTTGGCGAAAAAATGCTGATGCAGGCGATGCGCGCCGAGGGCATGGAAAATTTGCCCGACGAAGACGAAGCCAATCAGCCCATCTGGGAAAAGCTGCTGCGTTTTACCGGCAGCCGCACCCGCGCCGAATTGCTGACCGACATCGGGCTTGGCAAACGGATTGCCAGCATCGTTGCCAAACGGCTGATGACGCTGCTGGCGGAAAAGGGCCAGCGGCCCGACGCCCTGCTCATGACGCGCGAGCGATTTACGGCGCATGAGTCCGTCTCGCAAGGTCTGGTCACGCTGGACGGCAGCGAGAACGCCTCCGTCAAGTTTGCCCTGTGCTGCCGGCCCATTCCGGGCGATGCGATCGTCGGCTACCTGGGCCGTGGCGAAGGGCTGGTGGTGCATGCGGAAGAGTGTGCTGTAGCCAGGCGCCTCAAGCACAAGGACAGCGAGCGTTTCTTTGGCGTGGAGTGGAGCGACGAGCCCGTCCGCGCTTTTGAGACCAGCGTGGTGGTCACCGTGAACAACGGCAAGGGCGTGCTGGCGCGGGTGGCCTCAGCGCTTGCCAGCGCCGAGGCCGACATCACGCATGTGGACATGGGCGATGAAGGCGTGCAGGACACCATGGACATACGGTTTGTGATTGCCGTGCGGGACCGCATCCACCTGGACACAGTGCTGCGCAACGTCAAACGCACGCCGTCGGTGTTGCGGGCCGTGCGCGCCATGCCGGTCAGCGCGCAGGAGCATTGAGGCTCAGGCTGGCACCTAGGTCGCCGCCGGCGCCGGGTAACTGACTGACAGCACCTCCACCTCGCGCACGCCGGCAGGCGTCACCAGTTTCACCACATCCCCCACCCGCGCCTTGAGCAGTGCGCGCGAGATGGGCGATATCCAGCTCACCTGGCCATGGGTGCTGTCGGCTTCATCAATACCCAGGATCGTCACGGTCTGGGCCTGGCCCGTTTCATCTTCGTATCGCACTGTGGCGCCGAAGAAGACCTGGTCACTGCCGTGGTGGGCACTGGGGTCAGTCACCTCGGCGATCTCCATTCGCTTGGTCAGAAAACGGATGCGCCGGTCGATCTCGCGCAGGCGCTTCTTGCCGTAGATGTAGTCGCCGTTTTCCGAGCGGTCGCCGTTGCTGGCGGCCCAGTGCACGATTTCCACCACCTTGGGGCGCTCGTTGTCGATCAGATCAAACAGTTCGGCGCGCAACCGCGCGTAGCCCTCTGGCGTGATGTAGTTCTTGCCGCCCGCAGGAATAGGCGGCAAGCCAGGCGCGTCGTCATCGTCGTCTGAATCCGTTTCCTTGGTGAAGGCTTTGTTCATATGCGTCTCTCATCCGGGTGGCCTTGGCATTCTGGCCCATTGTCAGGTTCAAAGACGGTGGGGAAACTGACGGCCCACCTCACCACGGCATTGACCATGCACCTGCTGCTCACCCGCATTGCGTTTTACTTTTATATGCTGCGCCGCCGCGTGGAAACCGTTCTGGCCGACACGCTGTTTTTTCACACCGGCAACAGCTCAATCTCTACGGCGCCCGACAAGCCCATCAGCCCGCAGGCGGTGATCAGGTTGAAGGAAGAGATGATTCGCGTGCTGCGTGATTGCCCGGAAGACATCCGCTTTGACATGTCCATGCTGATTTCCAGCGAGTCGTCACCTGCCGGGTTGTGGTTCATGCGCGCGCAGTTGTACCAGTACGTTTCGCATTCGCATGGTCAGACGGAAGCCCAACGCCGGATCAACGGCTTGCTGGTGCATTTTCAGGGGGTGGTTCCCAAGCGCATGCTGGTCGCGATTTGAGCCCTTGCTCGCTGCACGGGGTCATGAGCAGCTTGCGTCCAGTGTGGGTAACACCCGCGTGCGGCCCAAGTTGCTGACGCATACCGTGCGGCCCATTGCCGGGTCGCTTTGTGCCTGCGCTGACCCGGGCTTGAACCTGAGCGTCGCCGTGGCGCCGACGGACCAGCCGGTAGGCCGATAGCGCAGCTGGTTGAAAGCCACCCCACCGCTCCTGTTGATGCCCCCGCTGTCCGCCATGGCAGGCTGCACGCGCAGCAGGGGTTCATCTGCCGAACGCGTGTTGTTGCCATCCAGATCGGCAAACACGATCCAACCGCTTTCCCATCCTGTGGCGGCCTGAACGCTCGCACACTCGGGTGCCGCCGCGTCCGGCTCCGAAGTCTTGCACATGGTCACGTTCTCGCCACGCCTGAGCGCCTCGCTTCTAGCGTAGCGGCTGTCTGCGACAAAACTATTGGTATGCGCGCTAACGGCCGTGGTGGCGGCCATGCGGGCAAACGATCCCACGCCCAAGGTGGAAACCAGAGCCACAAGCGCAATGACCACCAGCAACTCGATCATGCTGAGCCCGCGGGTTGACTCAAAACGCGCCACCGATGCGGGCCGTCGTGCCTGCGTGGAGGCTTGGGAAAAGGGTGAGGGTTGCAGCGCTTCGGGCATTGGTGGGTTCAAGAGTCACGGGGCTGCGCAGTGTGCAATGGCAAGCGCGCTGTTTCAATCATCCAGAGGGCCGCAAACGAGGGTCGCATGCGAACCACGATTTGCTGGCCTGAAGCGGATATTTGTGGCAACGACCTAGGCCGTATGGCAACATGCTCACCTACCAACTAGTCAAAATTCATGAACGGCGCCAAGATGAACACCACGCTACAGGCCGGTCATGCGGAGGCAGCGGCGTGGCCCAGCCTGAAGCTGCTGATTGCCGACGACCATCACCTGGTACGCGAGGGCCTCAAGCTGGCCGTGCGGCAACTCGACGAGGCGGTGGAGATCGTCGAGGCGGACACCCTGGCCAAGGCCATTGAAGCCTACCAGGCCAACCCGGCCTTCGACCTTGTTTTGCTCGACCTGAACATGCCCGGAACGTCGGGCCTCATGGCGCTGGACGGGTTTGAAGAGCACTGCCCGGATGCCCGCGTGGTGGTGATTTCTTCGGCCTACGACATGCAAACCGTTCAGACGGCCGTGCGGCGCGGTGTGCTCGGGTTCATCCCCAAGATGTCGGGCAAGGGCACCTTGCTCAGTGCCCTGCGATTCATTCTGGCCGGTGGTGTTTACGTCCCGCCCGAGATGTTTCTTGGCGAGCAGTCGCAGGTCATGCCGATCCAGCCGCTGCCGGCCATGCCCACCACTACGCAAAATACGCCGCAGTCCATGGGCCTGACGCTCAGGCAGGTGGACGTACTGCGGCAGTTGGTGGAGGGAAAGTCCAACAAGCTCATCTGCCGCGAGATGAATCTGGCCATGGGAACAGTCAAAGGCCACGTGGCGGCCATCCTCCATGCGCTGGACGTCAATTCCCGCGCGGAGGCCATTGCGGCGGCCGACAGGCTGGGCTGGCGCGCCATGCTCAGGGCCACCGCCCCTTCGCGGCAGGCAGAACCCGGCGACAACTGAGTTTGCGCTTCAGCCCGATTGCTTGAGCAGCAGCTGGATATCAGACACCAGCGCCTGCGCACCGGAACCGTAGCGTGTGTACAGGCGGATGTTGCCATTCGTGTCGTAGACATAGCTGCCCGCAGAATGGTCCATGGTGTAACTGCCGGGCGTCTTGCCCTCCACCTTCTTGAAGTAGACCTTGTAGTTCTTGGCCATGGCTTCTAGTTGGGCTGGCGGGGCCGTCAGGGCGAGGAACGTCGGATCAAAGTTCGCCATGTAGCCCTTGAGCACGTCGGGCGTGTCGCGCGCCGGATCCACCGTGACGAACAGGCCCTGCAGTTTGTCGCCGTCTTTGCCCAGCTGTTTCTTGACTTCAGCCAGTTCGGCCATGGTGGTCGGGCATACGTCCGGGCATTGCGTGTAGCCAAAGAACAGCACCACCACCTTGCCCTTGAAGTCCTTGATGCTGCGCGGCTGGCCGGTGTGGTCTGTCAGCTGGAAGTCGCGTGCGTACTCGGCACCGGTGATGTCCACGGCCTTGAACTGCGGCTTTTCGCCGGTGCAGGCGGCCATCAGGGAAGCTGCGGCCGCAGCTGCAACGCCAATCAGGGCCTGTCGTTTATTCATGGTCTTCTACAAAATGTAGTGGTCCAGCAAAAGCGCCGCGAACAGCGCGCTCAGGTGGATCAAGGAAAAGCGGAAGGTGCGGCGGGCCAACTCGTCCGAATAGCTGCGCCACAGCATGAAGGCATACCAGGTGAAGCCAATGCTCAGCACGATGGCAGCCACCAGGTAGATCCACGAGCTCATGCCGTAGATGAAGGGCATCAGGCAGGCTGCAAACAGCACCAGCGTGTAGAGCAGCACCTGCAGCCGCGTGAACTCATTGCCGTGCGTGACGGGCAGCATCGGCAGGCCCGACTTGCGGTAGTCCTCGACGCGGTACAGGGCCAACGCCCAGAAGTGAGGCGGCGTCCACAGGAAGATGATGAGGAACAGGATCAGCGCCTCGGGGCCGACATCGCCCGTCATGGCCGCCCAGCCCAGCACCGGCGGCATCGCGCCTGACGCGCCGCCAATGACGATGTTCTGCGGCGTCAAGGGTTTGAGGATGACCGTGTACACCACGGCGTAACCCACAAAGGTTGCGAAGGTCAGCCACATGGTCAGCGGGTTGACCCACCTGTAGAGCAGCCACGAGCCCGCCAGGCACAGCACCGCCGAAAACAACAGCGTGTGGCTGTTGCTCAGCTGCCCCTTGGCCGTGGCGCGCCAGGCGGTGCGCTTCATCTTGGCGTCAATCCTCTGCTCGACGATGCAGTTGAACGCCGCCGCCGCACCGGCCACCAGCCAGATGCCCACACAGGCAATACCGGCCCGGGTAATGTCGGCCAGCGTCGGCACACCGGGTACCGCCAGCACCATGCCGATCAGCGCGCAAAACACGATCAGCTGGATCACGCGCGGCTTCATCAGCGTATAGAACTGCCTGAAGACTGAAGGGCCTGCCATGGCTTGAATTGCGCTCATTACGAAACCTCCGTGCTTCGCACTACGAGGCGAGCGCCTGCTGGCGGCCGGGCGGTGCTCATGCTGAAAGCCTCGATGCACTCATCTGCGAAGCACTCACCATATCAGCCGCCGAGCGGCTGGACATCAGCGCCCAGGTCAGCACGGCCAGCAGCGCACCCGCGCCCCCGGTGTGCAGGATGGCGGCGACGATGGGCCAGTCGAGCACCACATTGCTCAAACCTGTCGCGAACTGCATGAAGGCGAGACCCGCCAGCCAGCGGGCCTGCGTGCGCAGGGCGTGGCCCCGGTAGAGCCGCCAGGCAAGCAGGCCCAGCAGGATGAAAACCATGTATGAGAACAGCCGGTGCGTGTAGTGGATGGCCGTCAGCGCAGCGAACCCGATGTGCTCGCCATCTGGCGTCATGCCCAGTTCACGCCAGATCTGGAAACCTTGATGGAAGTCCATGGAGGGCCACCAGGTGGCCTGGCAGGTGGGAAATTCATTGCAGGCAAGCACGGCATAGTTGGTGCTCACCCAACCGCCTAGCGCCACCTGAAAGACCACAGCGAGAAAAGTCAGCGTGAGCAGAAATCGCGTGCCGGCGCTCACCGGCACCGGCGCGCGCTCCTGCCAGGCCTGCCCATAACGCACGGCCTGCGCGCAGAGCAACACCAGCAATGTTAGCCCGCCCAACAGGTGCAGGGTAACGATGGCGGGAAAGAGCTTCATGGTCACTGTGAGCGCGCCAAATGCGCCTTGCATGCAGACCCAAACCAACGTGAGCGTCGCCCACCATGGGCTGACGGGCACACCCCCCGGGTCTTGCTTGCGCTGCATCCAGCTTGCGATGGTGAGCGTGAGGATCAGTACACCCACACCCGTGGCCAGGTAACGGTGGATCATTTCAATCCAGGCCTTGCCATGCGTCACCGGCCCCGTTGGCATCGCGGCTTGGGCCGCTGCAATGGCGGCTTGCGCACCCAACGGGCTGGCATTGCCATAGCAGCCCGGCCAGTCCGGGCAACCCAGGCCTGAGTCACTCAGCCGGGTGAAGGCGCCGAACAGCACCAGGTCAAAAGTGAGAAAAAGCGTCAGCATCGTCAGGGTTTGCAGACGGCGCGCGGGCACCATCTGCCGGCTGCGCAGCCATACCCAGGCAAGAGGCCCAAGCGCCAGCGCCAGCCCCATGAACATCATGCGGGCCAGCGGCGACAGGTCGTACAGGGTCTGGGCGTCCATGGTGTTCAATCAGCGGCCCGGCTCGTCCCAGGACGCGGAGGCACGCAACAGGCGCTCCAGGTCACGCTTGGCTTTGGCCGCATCTTGCAGGTCAAGGCCGGCGGGAAACCGCATCATCCAGTTGCCGATGGGGTCAATCACGTAAAGATGACTGGCCAGCGGTTGGCCATTGGCGGGCTCCAGCCACCGGGCCAGCTCGGGCTGCGCCACACGCAGCACCGTTGCACCTTTAAGCGCGGGCACCAGCGCCGGCGCCACCGGCGCATCGTCCGTCACGAGCCAGAGCCAGTCGACGCGGTCCTTTTCCTTGCCCAGGCTCTCGCGCAGCTGACGCTGGAGGTAAAGGTGCTGGCGGCAGGCCTTGTCACAGGCGCCGCCGCCCACGCTGACCAGCAGCCATTGACCCTTGAGCTGGCGCAGGTTGACGGCCTTGCCGTCCACAGACGTGGCGGTCAGGTCTGGCAATGAGCGTTGGGGATTGATGAGCTCGCCATAATTGCGCCGGCCTTCGGGCCTGATGACGTAGTAGGTGAAGTACGAGGCAATAACCGGCGCTGCGCAGATCAGCATCACGGCGGTCATCCTCCAGCGGCCGCGCGACGTTCGCTGCGTGTCGTCAAGCGCGGCCTGCCCCGGGCTGGGCATGGAATGCACCGTCAGGCCCAGCGGCTGATCCTCCCCGGCGGACACTTCAGGCGCGTGGCGGGGGACGGAGACGTCGGACAATTTGGAACCAGACATAAAGGGTTGCGATCAGGGCGCTCAGTGCCCACCATTGAAATGTATAGCCGTAGTGCTTTGGCACGCCTAGGCTGGGCTGCGGCCATTCGCGCTGCAGGCCGTCATCAGCAGCGGTGGTCTGCATGAGCGACACGACAACCAGGTTCAGCCCGATTTCGGCGCTAAACGCAGCCACATCGAGATTTTGCCGGATGACGCCACTGTCAGCTCCTTTGAATGCATATAGCTTGGAAGGCGGCGGGGCAATCCGCCCAACTACTTCAACGATGCCCGGCGGGGTGGGCACCTGCGGCAGTTGGGTGCGGTCCAGGAAATTGCGCTGCACCCAGCCGCGCTCAATGATCACGGCCTTGTCCAGCCCCTCAAGCAACAGCGGCGTCACCACATAGAAGCCGGGTTTGCCATTCATCTGCCGATTGTCCAGAAAGATCGTGCGGGCGGGCACCCAAGTGCCGCGCAGGCTGGCCTGGCGATGCACCAGCGGCTCGTAGTCACTGGCCTGCACCAGCTCTCTGACTTGCACCGGTGCCAGCTTGCTGCGCGCCAACTGGGAGGCCTGCAGTGCCTCCTTCTGCGCGGCGCGAGAGAGTTGCCAGAAACCCAGGGCCAGCGTGGCTGCCACGCCCACCGCTGCTGCAAGGCTGACCAGCCAGAAGCGCCAATCCCCAAGCGGCAGCGCCGCTCTTGCCGTCACGAGATAATCTCCAACATGACATATCTTGTGCTGCTTGCCTTCATCGCCATCCTCGCCAGCTTGGGTTCGGCCCTGTTCTTCATGCTTAAAGGAGGCGGCCTCAGTGAGGATGACAAGCGGACAAGGCCAGGCCGCATGGCGCGCGCCCTGGCGTTCCGCGTGGGTTTCTCGGTGTTGCTGTTCATCTGCATCTTGCTGGCCTGGAAATTCGGCTACATCCAGCCCACGGGCATTCCGGCTGGCAGGTAAGCCCTGCCAAACTCCGCAACAAAAAAGCGCCTTACGGCGCTTTTTGCAAGGGTTACCTGCAAGTGCATCAGAGCCAATACACGAGGATGTACAGGCCGAGCCACACCACGTCCACAAAGTGCCAGTACCAGGCTGCCCCTTCAAAGCCGAAATGACGTTCGGGCGTGAAGTGGCCCTTCATCAGCCGCAAGGTGATGAAGAACAACATCAGCATGCCCACGAACACGTGGAAGCCGTGAAAGCCCGTCAGCAGGTAAAAGGTCGAGCCGTACATGCCTGAACTCAGCTTGAGGTTGAGCGCGTCGTAGGCATGGTGATACTCATAGCCCTGGACGAACAGGAAGATGAGGCCGAGCACCACCGTCATCCACATGAAGGCAATCGTCCGACTACGGTTGCCGGCGATCAGCGCATGGTGCGCGACGGTGATCGTGACGCCAGACGTCAGCAGCAAGGCCGTATTCAGGGTGGGCAGAGAGGCCATGACGGACCCAAACACACCACGGATGAAGGAAGCCTTCCAGACTTCAGCCGGCGCTGAGCCCAAGGGCACCATGGCGGTGAAGGGCTCGATGGTGTCAGCAGGCGAGGTGGTTGCGCCGGGCACCATCGACGGCCAGGCAGACTTGAAATCCGGCCACAGCAGCGCGTTGTCCAGGTTACCCAGGGCCGGCACCGAGTGCGAGCGAGCCCACCACAGCGCAGCGAAAAATGCGCCAAAGAACATCACTTCCGAAAAGATGAACCAGCTCATGCTCCAGCGGAACGAGAGGTCGATCTTGTGGCCATACTGGCCGCTTTCGCTTTCGCCAATGGCCTCACCGAACCACTGCGAAAGGACGAACAACCACCACACCATACCGGCGGCTAGGACATACATGCCCCATTGGACGCCGTTGATCCATTGCGCGGCTCCGAAAATCACCAGCAACAGGCCAAAGGACGCAAACGCCGGATGGCGCGAGGGTTGGGGCACGAAGTAATAAGGCTTTGCGCCGTGTGTGGTTGCACTCATGTCAGCTCCTGGCTCTCAGATCTTTTATTGATTAATTCAAATGTCATGGGGCCGACTAATTTGCCACGACCCAGTTGACCAAAAACATCAGTCCGCCGATGAACAGCAAGACGCCACAAATCGCCACCGCAATGACAAGCAGCGGATTGAGCTTGGCCAGGTCGTCCTGGTAGCCGCTGTTCTTTCGGATGCCGACGAAAGACCAGGCCACCGCGCGGATGGTGTGCAGCAAAGAACCCTTGCTCATGAGCCAGACCCCGCGCCTGTCAAATGGGG
>JACMQX010000179.1 GCA_014376765.1 Ramlibacter sp.
CGCCTCTTCAGCTTCGCCAGGCGTACGGGGAATTCATCAATTCCTGCTCGCGCAGGCCGCAAACATATTGAGCGCTGGCTGGTACAGCGCTGTTTGCACATCCATCAGCCCCAGCACTGAATGGAAGTAGTTGTCGTGGGACAGCTTGTCGTCCAGCCGCTCTTTGAGACAGGCCGTGGTGAGCCGGCTGCGCTGCTCGAACGCAGGGGACAGCCAGGTGATCCAGGGCACGCGCTTTTGTACGTCGGGCGCAATGGAATAGGGCAGGCCGTGCAGGTAGAGGTTGTTCTCGCCCAGTGACTCGCCGTGGTCCGCTACATACATCATGGCCGGGGCGCTTTGCTGCGTTTGCGTCTTGAGCCAGCTGATTGCCGCTGCAAGAAAGTGGTCGGTGTAGACGATGGTGTTGTCGTAGGCATTGACCACCTGCTCACGCGCGCAGTCCTGCAGCGCGCTGCTGGCGCACTCGGGCCTGAAGGTTTTAAAGGCAGCCGGCACACGCTTGTAGTAGGCCGGGCCGTGGCTGCCCATCTGGTGCATGACCACCACCACGCCCCTGGCGCGCCGCTCGGCGGGCAGGGCGGCGATGCGCTCGTTGAGGCCGCTCAGCATCACTTCATCGTGGCATTCGCCGGCGCTGCAAAAGGCAGCGTTCTTCTCGCGCGATGTGTTGACGTTGGGAATGCGCTCGCAGGGTCCCGAGCAGCCTGACTGGTTGTCTACCCACAGCACGGCCAGCCCAGCGCGCTGCAGCACGTCCACCAGGTTTTCATAATTGGATTGGCGGCTCTCATAGCCCTCCTTGCCCAAGTGCGAAAACATGCAAGGCACTGACGCGGCCGTGTTGGTGCCGCAGGACCAGGCGTTGCGGAAGCTGACCAGGTTTTCAGCGGCGAGCTTGGGGCTGGTAGGGCGCGCATAGCCATTGAGCGCAAAGTTGCCGGCGCGCGCCGTCTCTCCCACCACCAGCAACAACAAAGGGGGTTTGCCCTGCGCGGCATAGCTGCTGCCGAGCCGGGCGTCCTCCCCAATCGGCAAAACCTCCTTGCTGGCACGTCGCCCCGTGTTGGTGATGATGCTGCCGCCAGCCCAAACCGTGTTGAGCGGGTTGATCAAATACCTCAACTGCGGGTTGTTGCGCATGGTCGATGAAAAATCCTGGAACACCGGCAACACCGCCACCACAGCAACTGCAAGGCCCGTCAGCACCGTTAGCAGGTTGACGATGGCCTGCCCCAACCAGCCCACACGCCGCACCGGCTTGCGCCAGAACCAGATCGCCGGCAGCAGGCCCAGCACCAGCATCGTGCCGGCCAGCCGCCAGCTGATCAGGTCGCGGACTTCGCGTATGTCGGTGTTGAAGACATTGACCAGCATGGTCCGGTCGATCACCACGCGGTAGACCAACATGTAGTGCGTGCTGAGCGCGGCCACCATCACCAGCAGGACGATGGCTGGCTTCAAAAGACCGCGCCAGGCCAGCAGGCCCAGCAGCGCGGCATTGGCTCCTGCAATCGCCAGGCAGAACATCACGCCAAAGAACAGCCCGCGCGCATTGGCCGTTTCAGGCAGGTTATACAGGGCCTGCCACAGTGGCAGGTTGCCCATCACGGCCAGCCACAACGCGCACAGCAGCACCAGTCGAATCGGGTGCACGGCAACGGTGGGCCGGGTGCGGGTGAAAAGCGAGGAGGTGGAAAACTCAGTGGTGCGAAACAGCTTCAGCGACATGTTGGATATTGTCGCCCCAGACGCCAACGGCGTTTTTACTAGGTGTTACTTTTCGCAGGCGCCGCGTCACTCATGGAGCCGAGCTTCTTGCGCAACTCCAGCGGGTTGCTGATGCCATGCAAAGGCTCAAGCGAAGAGCCGGTGCCGACTACCGAAACATCGCCAAAGTTGAACATCCGCCCCATCAGCCCCTGGTTGACCTGCAGGCTCTCGACCTTGGACAGATTCATCTCCACGGTGCTGCGCGACAGGAACCCGCGCTTGGTGATGATGCGCCGGTCAGTCAGCACCAGTTCTGTGGTGTTGCGGCGCACGACCGCTACCAGGATGACACACAACCCAAGTCCTGAGGCAGCAAGCGCCATCAGCAGCAAGGAACCACCTTGTGCGCCCATAACCCAACCCGTAGCGCCGCCCGCCAGCAACAGCACGCCCAACAGGTAGGAGCCAAAGTACTTCCAGTGCGTCACATTGGCGCGGTAGACGATGCGCTCGCCTTCGGACAGGACGGAATCGACGTAGGAGCTCATGGCATGACCTTGTTGACTTGAGGTGGCATCACAGTGCGCGGCTGCATCAGAACAGCACCACGCCGCGGATCGACTCGCCGCGCTTCATCAGGTCGAAGCCCTTGTTGATGTCTTCCAGCGGCATGGTGTGGGTGATGAGGTCGTCGATGTTGATCTTGCCCTCCATGTACCAGTCCACGATTTTTGGCACGTCGGTGCGGCCCCGCGCGCCGCCGAAGGCCGAGCCTTCCCACTTGCGGCCCGTCACCAGCTGGAACGGGCGTGTGCTGATCTCGGCGCCGGCCTCCGCCACGCCGATGATGATGCTGCGGCCCCAGCCCTTGTGCGTGCACTCCAGCGCCTGGCGCATCACTTTGGTGTTGCCAATGCATTCAAAGCTGTAGTCGGCGCCTCCGTCGGTCAGCTGCACGATGGCGTCCACCACGTTCTCGGTTTCCTTCGGGTTGATGAAGTGCGTCATGCCGAACTTGCGCGCCATTTCCTGGCGCGCGGGGTTGATGTCCACACCGATGATCTTGTCGGCGCCCACCATCTTTGCGCCCTGGATCACATTGAGGCCGATGCCACCCAGGCCGAACACGACCACGTTGGCGCCGGCTTCCACCTTGGCGGTGAAAATCACGGCGCCAAGGCCGGTGGTGACGCCGCAGCCGATGTAGCAGACCTTGTCAAAGGGCGCGTCCTCGCGGATTTTGGCGAGCGATATTTCAGGGGCGACGGTGTAGTTGCTGAAGGTGGAGGTGCCCATGTAGTGGAAGATGGGTTTGCCGTCCAGGCTGAAGCGCGAGGTGGCGTCGGGCATCAGGCCCTTGCCCTGGGTGCCGCGAATCAGCTGGCACAGGTTGGTTTTGCGCGACAGGCAGAACTTGCAGTGGCGGCATTCCGGTGTGTAGAGCGGGATGACGTGATCGCCTTTTTTGAGGCTGGTCACGCCCGGGCCGACGTCAACCACGATGCCTGCGCCTTCATGGCCGAGGATGGCGGGGAATATTCCCTCAGGGTCGGCGCCGGACAAGGTGTAGTAGTCGGTGTGACAAATGCCGGTGGCCTTGATTTCGACCAGTACTTCGCCGTAGCGGGGGCCGTCCAGGTCAACGGTTTCAATGGTGAGGGGCGCGCCGGATTTCCAGGCGACTGCTGCTTTGGTTTTCATGTGTGGGGCTCTAGTCAGACAAGTAGGTTTGACTATAGCCGCTGAAGCATTTTCCGCGGTGCGGGCGCCGATTTGCCAACTCCTCATGACGTCATGTGGCGCTGCGCTTTCAACAGCAGCGCCGCAGGCACTGCTGTTGAATGCCAGGCAGTAAAGAAAGCTACCCCTCAGGCAAAGAAGTTCTTCAGCTTGTCCGTCCAGGAAACGCCAGACGGCGAATGCTTCCCGCCGCCCTTCATGAGCGACTCATCAAAATCCTTGAGCAGCTTGCGCTGATGCTCCGTCAGCTTCACCGGCGTTTCCACCGTGATGTGGCAGTACAGGTCACCCGGGTAGCTGGAACGCACGCCCTTCACACCCTTGCCGCGCAGGCGGAACTGCTTGCCGGTCTGCGTGCCTTCAGGAATGTCGATGGCTGCCTTGCCCGCGAGGGTGGGCACGTCAATCTCCCCACCCAGCGCCGCCGTGCTGAAGCTGATCGGCACCGCGCAGTGCAGGTCGTCCCCATCGCGCTCGAAGATGTCGTGCTTCTTGAGGCGGATCTCGATGTACAGGTCACCCGGCGGGCCGCCGTTGGTGCCCGGCTCGCCGTTTCCAGTGCTGCGGATGCGCATGCCGTCATCAATGCCGGCGGGGATCTTCACTTCCAGCGTTTTGGTCTTCTTGACCTTGCCCTGGCCGTGGCACGCGGTGCAGGGCTCGGGGATGATCTTGCCCGTGCCGCGGCAGGTCGGGCAGGTCTGCTGCACGCTGAAAAAGCCCTGCCGCATCTGCACCGCGCCTGCGCCGTTGCAGGTGGCGCAGGTCTTGGCCTGCGTGCCAGGCTTGGCGCCTGAGCCGTTGCAGGTGTCGCACGGGTCCCAACTGGGAATACGGATCTGCGCATCCTTGCCGTTGGCCGCTTCTTCAAGCGTCACTTCCATGGCATAGCTGAGGTCGGAGCCGCGGAACACCTGGCGGCCACCGCCGCCCGCGCCCCGCGCGCCGGCAGCGCGTTGCTGGCCGAAGATGTCGCCAAAGATGTCGCCAAAGGCCTCGGCAAACCCGCCAAAGCCTTCCTGGCCTGGGCCGCCGCGCATGTTGGGGTCCACCCCGGCGTGGCCGTGCTGGTCATAAGCGGCGCGTTTTTGCGCGTCGCTCAGCATCTCATAGGCCTCCTTGGTTTCCTTGAATTTGGCTTCGGCATCCTTGGAGGCGTCACCCTGGTTGCGGTCGGGGTGGTGCTTCATCGCCAGTTTGCGATAAGCCTTCTTGATCTCTTCCTCGCTGGCGTTCTTCGGTACGCCAAGGGTCTCGTAATAATCTCTTTTGGTGGCCATGGGCTTAAGGTCCGGTCAGTGCTAAAAATGCTTGCGGCTTTCATGCGGGAAAGCGGAACCCGGGTTACCCCGGACTCCGCTTTGTTCGCGCCTGGCTAGAGAGCCAGGCTCAAAGGCCCTCAAATGGCGCTGGGTTCAACCCCATCAGCCCTTCTTGACTTCCTTGACTTCAGCGTCAACGACGTTGTCATCGGCCGGCTTGGCAGATGCAGCTTGCGCGCCAGATCCGCCCGCACCGCCCGCTGCTGCGCCACCGGCTGCTGCCGCAGCAGCCTGCTGGTCGGCATACATCTTCTCGCCCAGCTTCTGGCTGGCGGTCATCAGCGTGTTGGTCTTGTCCTCGATCGCAGCCTTGTCTTCACCCTTCAGGGCTTCATCGAGGTCCTTGATCGCGGCTTCAATCTTTTCTTTCTCGCCGGCGTCCAGCTTGTCGCCGTGCTCGGCAAGGCTCTTCTTCACGCTGTGCACCATGGCTTCGCCCTGGTTGCGGGCCTGTACGATTTCAAGCTTCTTCTTGTCATCGGCGGCGTTGAGTTCGGCGTCTTTCACCATCTGCTGAATCTCGGCTTCAGACAGGCCCGAATTCGCCTTGATGGTGATCTTGCTTTCCTTGCCCGTGCCCTTGTCCTTGGCGCCCACGTGCAGGATGCCGTTGGCGTCAATGTCGAAGCTGACCTCGATCTGCGGCGTGCCGCGCGACGACGGCGGAATGCCTTCCAGGTTGAACTCGCCCAGCAGCTTGTTGCCCGAGGCAATGTCACGCTCGCCCTGGAACACCTTGATCGTCACGGCCGGCTGGTTGTCTTCAGCGGTGGAGAAGGTCTGCGCGAACTTGGTCGGGATCGTGGTGTTCTTGGTGATCATCTTGGTCATGACACCGCCCATGGTCTCGATGCCGAGGCTCAGCGGGGTCACGTCCAGCAGCAGCACGTCCTTGCGGTCGCCTGACAGAACCTGGCCCTGAATGGCGGCGCCAACGGCCACGGCTTCATCGGGGTTCACATCCTTGCGCGGGTCGCGGCCGAAGAATTCCTTGACCTTGTCCTGCACCTTGGGCATGCGGGTCTGGCCGCCCACCAGGATCACGTCGTGGATGTCGGGGTTGCTGACGCTGGCGTCCTTGATGGCCATACGCGAGGGCGCAATCGTGCGCTCGACCAGTTCTTCCACCAATTGCTCCAACTTGGCGCGGGACAGCTTGATGTTCAGGTGCTTGGGGCCGCTGGCGTCCGCCGTCACGTAGGGCAGGTTGATGTCGGTCTGCGCGCTGGACGACAGCTCGATCTTGGCTTTCTCGGCCGCTTCCTTCAGGCGCTGCAGGGCGAGCACGTCCTTGGCCAGGTCCACGCCGGATTCTTTCTTGAACTCGGTGATGACGTAGTCAATGATGCGCTGGTCAAAGTCCTCACCGCCCAGGAACGTGTCGCCGTTGGTGGAGAGAACTTCGAATTGCTTCTCACCGTCAACGTCGGCGATCTCGATCAGGGACACGTCAAACGTGCCGCCGCCCAGGTCGTACACGGCGATCTTGCGATCGGTCTTGTCCTGCTTGTCCAGGCCAAAGGCCAGGGCGGCAGCGGTGGGCTCGTTAATGATGCGCTTGACGTCCAGGCCGGCAATGCGGCCGGCGTCTTTGGTGGCCTGGCGCTGCGCGTCGTTGAAGTACGCGGGCACGGTGATGACGGCTTCGGTCACCGGCTCGCCGAGGTAGTCTTCGGCGGTTTTCTTCATCTTGCGCAGGATGTCGGCCGAGACTTGCTGGGGCGACATTTTCTTGCCATGCACTTCAACCCAGGCGTCGCCGTTGTCGGCGGCCACGATCTTGTAGGGCATGAGGTCAATATCTTTCTGGACTTCTTTCTCGGTGAACTTGCGGCCGATCAGGCGCTTGACGGCATAGAGCGTGTTCTTGGGATTGGTCACGGCCTGGCGTTTGGCCGACGCGCCGACGAGCACTTCGCCGTTTTCAAGGTAGGCGACGACGGACGGCGTGGTGCGCGCGCCCTCGGAGTTCTCGATCACCTTGGGCACGTTGCCCTCCATCACAGCCACGCAGCTGTTGGTGGTTCCGAGGTCAATGCCGATGATTCTTCCCATGTTCTTCTCCTTCAGATTGTCAAAAAAGTTGTCAGTTTGTTGGGCGGCTGATCTTGTGGGCCGCATGTGCACTACTTGTGGATAAGCTGTGTTGTTTCAAGTCGAATGCAATTGATTTTTTACTTTGGCGCCGCAACAGTCACGAGGGCAGGGCGCAGCACGCGGTCGGCGATGGTGTAGCCCTTTTGCAGCACGGCCACCACGGTATTGGCTTCCTGGGTGGACTCGGGCGGCAGGGGCACCATGCTGATGGCCTGGTGCTGGTGCGGGTCAAACTTCGCGGCGGGCGCCGGGTTGATCTCAACCACCTTGTTGCGCTCCAGCGCGCTTTTCAGCTGCCGCAGCGTGGCTTCGGCGCCTTCGCGGATCTGCTCGGGGGTGGCATCGACGATGGCCAGGCCCGCTTCCAGGCTGTCGGTCACGGGCAGGAGGCTTTCCGCAAAGGACTCGACTGCAAACTTGCGGGCCTTGGCCATGTCTTCTTCAGCCCGGCGGCGGATGTTTTGCACATCGGCCTGAGCACGCAGATATTGCTCCCCCAGCTCGGCGTTCTTCGCCTGGAGGACGGAGACTTCGGCTTGCAGGTTGGTCTGGGCGGTGAGGGCGTCGGCCTCGTTGGCTGCCAGCGCAGCCTCCAGCTCCTCGGCCGTCGGCTTGCCGCCAAAGGTGTTGTCTTGTGCGGGATGGGTGGCTTCGGTCATTGCTTGGAGGGGGTGTTTTGATGAGGTCAGGCCATCACCTAGGGCCGGCATGTCTTAATTCAAGACTGGAATCAAAAAAAAGCAGATCGAACCAGCAGGACACCGTGGCAGGCGCCTGGGGGTTCGATCTGCTTGTTTCAGAGACCGGGCTGCTGCGTCCCCTTCAAGGGGGCGACGCAGCCAGTGACCGTTCAGGGGAAGGTGAAATTGGTCGTCACGGTTGAGCCCGACGTCAGCACGGGCAGGGTGGTCGTCTTGGGCGTAAAGCCGGTCAGGCTGGCCTTGACTGAATATTTGCCCGCGGCTGCTGTATCTGGTGCGAACAGCAAGGTGCCCGGCAATGCGGTGAAGGTTGCAACCAGAGGCGCGCCGACTGGCAACGTGTAGCTGTATTGCCCCGACACGCCATCTACATAACGACCCGTAACGTCAACGCTGGCGCCGCTGGTCAGCAGCTGCAGCGCATTCACAAAAGTCTCCACCGGCGCCGTTCCGTTGGCCGTGCCGGTGAGTGACGCCGGAGGATTGAGGGCTGCCCCTGCCGTATTCAGGTTGGTGATACTGGCCGTCACAACCGGCACACTGTTGACGATTTCCGTCGTGCGGCCGGACGCGGTCAGCACCAGGGTGTAGGTGCCGGGCGCGGCGGTCAGCAGAAAGCTGCCGGTCGTGGAAGGCACAGTGGACTTGACGAACACGCCGCCCTGCTGCAAAGACACAGTCGCGCTCGAGTTGGCCACTGTCGTGTTCACGAACCCGGCAACGCCGGAGACGAGGCGCGGGATCACGGTGACTACGGGCTTGAGCAGGTACTGACCGGAGTTGCCGGCGGACACAACTGATCTGCAGGCGTCAAAGTCGATCACGAAGTCGGCGAGCGTGTTGGCGGCCACCTCGATATTGATGTTGGCTTTCACACCGGACTGCTGGCCACTTGGGGTCTTGAGCGCCGCCTCGCGGCCGCCCGTTGGGACGACTGAATTTGCCAGGGGCGTTGCGCCGCCATTCTCAGCCAGGATCAGCCGCATTTGGGTGTATTTGCCGGCTGGCAACGCGGTCTGGCCCAACTCGTCGAGCACGCCGTTGGTCAGTGCCAGCAGATTGATGCGCCGCGCCGGGCTCAAGGTGATTTCAGACCATCCCCCATCCGCATC
>JACMQX010000180.1 GCA_014376765.1 Ramlibacter sp.
CTGCCACAGCAGGGTGGGGCGCGTGTCCAGCAGGTCCATGTCGTTGGGGCTGACGATGCGCAGCGGGCCGCTGGCGCGCATCACCACGGCGCCCAGCGCCATGCGCTCGCGTTGCGCCGGCTCCATTTTTGCCATGGCCTGTGCAGACGGCGCAGGCACGCCACGTGCCTTGGGCGCGGCGCCCTGCAGGACAGCCGGCTGGCCCGCCTTGAGCTGGTAGCGGCCGGGACCGGTGAACTGCCATTCCTGCGAACTGGCCAGGTACACCAGCGTGGCTGCAGCGCCGGCCGTCAGGCGCAACTCGGCATCGGGCGGCAGGTAGTCCAGCACGTTCAGGCGTGCTGCCTTGCCGGCTGCAGAGACCTCCACATCGCCCGTGCGGTCCACCGCCATGGCAACGCCCTGGGCATGGGCCGCGCCCTGCAGACCGATGATGGCAGCTGCCGTGATGAGAAAAGTCCTGATGCGGCGGATCATGGGGTTACCTCAGATTCAATGAATAGGTGGGCACGTTGTTCGCAACGCCCCGGCCAATGGGCGTGAGGCCGGCGCCGCCGACAGCGGCAGCGGTTGCGGCGGACACCAGCACCTGCACCGGCTCTTTGCTACCGTTGGCCTGAGCTGCCGAGGCGGCCTGCGCGGCTTGCATGGCCAACCGCACAGCCTCGTCGACCGGCTCGCCGACGACGACAAACGGGCTTGAGTTTTTCATCGGCGCCTGCCCGGTGACGACGGGGCCGGTGGCAATGCCGATCGAGAGCAGCGGCAACGCGCCGCCTTCCTGTGTGACGGCCACGCCCCAGGCCGGATGCGAACGCGTGATCGCCAAAGCCGCCTCCAGCGCGGCGCGCGCCGGGTTGCGCAGCGGCAGCGGCGCGCCAAAGTAGGCCAGCACGCCCGTGCCCTGAAACCGGTCCACCATGCCGCCGGTGCGCTGCACGGCTTGCTGCACCGCGTCGAAGTAGCGCGACAGCGAGCGCAGCGCAGCATCGGCCGCCCCGCCGGTCAGCACCGGGTTGTGTTCGGGAATCTGCACCCACATCACGGTGGCCTGCTGGCGCTGCGGCGCCAGTTCTCCCGCGCCCTGGTGCAAGTCAGACGCGAGCACCCGCTGCAGCAGGCGCGGGTTCACATGCCCGGCAAAGGCCTGCGTCAGGCGCGAGCGCTGGTGCGACAGGCGCATCGCCTCCAGCCCCTGGCGCGCCACATAGGCCAGCTTGGCCGACACCAGCAGCGCGGCCGGTGACAGCGCGTAGCCCAGCCACAGGGCGTACAGGCCGATGGCGGGCAGCATCAGGAACAGCGTCCAGTAAACCAGGTTCTTTTTAAAGCCATAGCCGAACCAGCACAGGCACACCAGGGCCGTGAGCGCCGAGACCAGCCAGCGCGGTACCGACTGGATGAAACCGTTATTGAGGATGGAGCGCAGGATCTGCGCATGCAGCATCACGCCCGGAATGCGGCTGTTGCCCGGCTCTGCCGCAAACAGCCCGACCGGCACGCGCAGCCGGTCTTCCAGCGGCAGCACCACGCCGACCAGCACCGGCTTGCCGCCGAAGGTGTCCTTGAGCTTTTGCGTGTTGCCTTCTGCCTGCCAGCGCAGAACCTGCGCCATGGAGATGGTGGTGAACGGGTCGCCGGTGCGAAAGTCGATCAGGCCCGTGCCGCGCGCAGGCGCGCCGAGCAGGCCACCCATTCGCTGGGCCAGGCCCTGGTGGTCACCGGCGCTGCCGCATTGCGCAGACATCACACGCCGCACCACCGAGTCTTCGTCAAAGCACACCAGGGCCGAGGCCAGTTGCTCCTGCCCGATGAGCGCAGTGAAGCCTGGAAAGATCGGGCGCGGGCGCAGGTCGTCGTCCAGCGTCTGGGCCACCACCAGCTTCAGCTTGCCTCGCGCACGCAGGAGCGGCACCATCAGCTCGCGGTCGATACCGGGCAACACCGCTTCAAATGATTTGGCGGGCAGCACGATGTCCAGGCCCACCACGGCCGGCTGCGCTACCACCATCGCGTCAACCAGTGCGCCCAGCCGTTTGTGCCACAGGGCAAAGGGCTCGTCGAAGGCGCGAAAGCTCTCTTCATCGGCTGCGATCACCACCACGTCGTTGGTCACCGGCTGATGCGTCAGCGAGCGCAGCAGCTTGAGGCTCTGGTCGTACAGCTTCCACTCCGCGTACTGAAAACCCGGCCAGCTTTGCAGGGCCAGCGCCGCCAGCAACACGGCCGCATATCCCAGCGCCGCAACCTGGGGGCCGCCCGCAATCAGCCACATGCGCAGTGGCCTGATGCGGTCGTTGATCCACTGCATGGCCTGGTCCTTCAATCCGCGGCGGTGCCGCTGCGCAGGGCCCGGCCGGCTGCCTGCGCCCTCTCGGCCAATGCCTGGTAGCGCTGGGCTGCATCAGTCGCGCCCAGTTCGCGGCTGGCCTGGGCCAGCAACTGCAGGTCAGGCAGGACGCGATCGGCCAGGCCCAGGGCGCGGTCCAGTTCCAGAGCTGCCAGCGCGGCGGATGAGGCCAGGGCAGGTGCGCCCAAAGCCATTTGGGCCTGGGCCTGCACGCGCAGCGCATTGGCGCGCTCGGCGCTGGCTTGCGGCTTGAGCGTGGCGGGCGTGACCAGTGCGAGTGCGGGCAGCGCCAACGCATCGCTTGCCAGCCTGAGGGCAATCGCCGGTTGCTGCTGCGCCAGCGCAGCGCGGGCCCGCAACACCGTGATCGCGCCAGCGTCTGCGCAGCTGGCCGCGCACAGGGCTGCCGCATCGGCCAGGTGCTTTTCAGTCAGGGGGATGTTGCCCTGCGCCAGGTGCAGGGCGGCGGCGCGGCCATGGGCGGTGATGCGGGTGGGCACGTCCACCAGGGCCGGGTCTGCCAGCACCTGGTCGACTGCTGCCAGAGCCTCTGCAGGCTTGCCGGCCTGCGCTGCAATGCGCGCCAGGCTGAGAAGAGTGGAAGCGCGGCCTGGCGTGTCGCCCAGCGACTCGTACACACGCAGGGCCGTGGTGTATTCGCGCTGGGCGCCGGGCAGTTCCCCGCGCGCAAAGGCCTGGGCGCCGCGCTGCGCGCTGGCCTGGGCCAGCGACACTGCGGGGCTGATGACGGGCTTTTGAGCGCAGGCGGCCAGCAGCACGGCGGTGGTGCAGGACAGCAGCAAGATGGAGCGTGGCGCGCCCCGGCTCATGGCCTGGCTCCTTCAAAGCTGTCCAGCGGCAGTGCACCGGTCTCCGGTGGCTTCACGGCGCCTGACAACGGCCAGGTATTTTTCAGCCCCGTGGTGATGTCCGCCGCGTCCTGCGCCGCCGAGCGGCCCGAGCGCACGATGGCCGGGATATCGCCGCGCGACTCACGCAGGATCTGCCTGACGTCAGCGCTGGCCGACCTGGCGTTGTCCAGCAGCTCCTTGGTTTTGTCGAGCGCCAGCGGCAGGTCGGTCTCCAGCGCTTTGAGCGCCTTGGTGGCGCTGGCGGCGGCGGCATCGGTTTTTTCCAGCACGGCCCGCACATCGCCCACCACCCTGGCGCGGTCGTTGTCGATGTGGCCGACCATGCCGCGCGCAAGCTCGCTGGTCTGCCTGAACTGCGCCGACATCGCTTCAATGTTCGCAAGGGTCTGCGTCAGCGTGGTGCGGATCGTCTCGCGCATGGCCACGGCCTCGCCGGTGAGTTTGCGCGTGTCGTCCAGGATCGGGTCGATCTTGCCCAGCGCGGTGGAGAGTTTTTCTACCGCCACCTTGACGGTGGCCATGACGTCTTCCAGCTCGTTGCCGGCGTCCAGGGCCAAGGTCTGGTCAGCCGCCAGGCGCCGGCCTTCGCGGGTGCCGGGCAGCAACTCGATGTACTTGCCGGCAATCGGGCTGTCGCGGCCAAATTTGGCAGAGGCGTTAGCGCCGAGCAACTCCATTTTCCCGGTCTCGATGCGCATGCGCACCCGCACGCTCAGTGTTTTTTGCAGGTTGATCTCGTCCACCTCGCCGATCTTGAAGCCCTTCAGGCGCACCGGTGTGCCGATCTGCACGCCGCTGGCGCCGTCCAGCTCAATGAAGACATGCGAGGTGGGCGTGAACCAGCCCTGGCGCCAGGCAGAAGTGAGGGTGAGCAACACGGCCGCGACGAGAGCCAGTGCAAGCCAGGTATGGCCGGGGTTCTTGCGGGGGCGCGACACGAGCAAGGGATCAACCAGCGCCTGAAGGCCGCCGGCGGCTCCAGGGGTGGCAGGTTCTCTGGCCGCAGGGGTGGGCGTGGGGATCAAGCGGTGAACTCCTCAAGGCATGCGCGCAGGCAGGCTGCGCGCGCCGCGTCGGCGGTAGCCCAGACCAGCATGCGCCACGGGTAGCGGCTGCTGAAGGCGCGGCTGAATGCCAGCGGCGGAATGCAGGCATCGTTCCATTGCGCGGCGTCCAGCAGCAACACGTCGGGGTCTGCCACCAGGGCGCGGCCAGCGCGCACTTGCATGACGGCGGCTTCGCTGGCGTCTGCCGGGAGCGTGCCGGCCCAGCCCGGCCAGTCCACTGCGCAGCCGGCCTGTGCGAACAGGGTGTCAATTTCAGGCAGCAGCCACGCCGGTACGGTGCCTTGCTGCAAGGCGGGCTCCAGCATCAGGTTGTCCTGCAGGCTGAGGTCGCTGATCAGTGCGCCACCGGCCAGCCGCACGACGGGGGAGGCCAGGTCGCACAGCGCGGCAATCCGGGTGCCCATGCTCGTTGTGTCAGGCCAGGCTGCAACGCGAACGCCGCCCCGGTCAAGCGTGAGCCGGGTGTCGCCCAGACTGATCTGGTGGCCACGCCCGCCCTGCGCTGACGCCGGCGCAGGCAGGGGTGATGAGCCAGTGGACAGGTTCATGGCAGGCGCTGGCAGTGCATAGGAAATCCCGAGCGTACAGAGTCGTTCTTTTTTTTAATGCCCCATCTACGGGGGTCGGCATCGGTCAGGTGGCGCCGTCGACTTGCTGCCGTGTCAGGGCAGTGTCCAGGCACCACCCGGCCCGGTAACCATCCTGCTCGCCTTTGCGTGAATAGCCTAGCGGGTTGGCCACCACGCGGCAACCGTTGTGGAGGTAATTGCTCGGCGCATGCAGGTGGCCATGCAGCCAGAAGCGGGCCTGGGGGAAAAGGTCGTCCAGCGCATTGCAAAAGCCGGCCGTGCCGGGCACCAGGCCGTAGCGCGGGTCGGCGCTCAGCAGGCTCGGGGCAAAGTGCGTGATCGCCACGGTCGTGCCGTCAAATGGCTCGGCCAAAGCCGCGCGCAGCCAGGCCTGGCAGACCAGCGCCTGCTCGCGCATCTGCTCGGCCAGCATGGGCTCGCCGTGGCGCATGACACCGGCTTTGCGCAGGTAGAAATTGGCGGCGCGAAAAGCCTTTTCGCGCATCTTCAGGTTGCGGGTGATGTCATTGGGCCACTGGCTCAGCGCATCAAAATCTGTCCAGAGCGTGGTGCCAATGAAACGGATGCCGCCCAGCACCTGCGTCTCGCGCTCCAGCCAGGTGATGCCCAATCGCTCGCAGCTCTCGCGCAGCCGCTCGTGCGTGGCGTCGAAGTCCAGGTGGTCGTATTCATGGTTGCCCGGAACAAACAGCACCGGCGCGGGCCAGCCGTGGTGCGGGGAAAAGCGGGCCAGGCCAAAGTCAGTATCAGTCAGCAGCGAGCCGGGCTGGTAGGAGCCAATGTCGCCGGCCAGCACCAGCAAGTCGGCGCCTGGAGCGGGTGTCGGTTTGAAGTGGGGGTGCACCTCCAGGTGCAGGTCGGACAGGAGCTGGATTTTCACCCTGCCATTGTGACGGCAGCCCCGCGCGTCGTTTTACAGCTTTACTCCCGCACCCTTGACTGCGGGGGCCAGTGCGGCGACCTGATTTTTGACGTAGCCAGTGAATGCCGCAGCGCTTTCAGGACTGGTCGTAATGCCCAGATCGAGCATCCTTTTTTTGACATCCGCCTGCGCCAGCACCTCGTTGCAGGCTGCGTTGAGCCGCGCCACCACATCGGCAGGCATGCGCGCGGGCCCCGAGATGCCAAAGAAGTTGTCCAGCACCAGCGTGCGGTAACCGAACTCCACCACGCTGGGCACGTCGGGCACCAGCGCGGAGCGGGTGGCAGAGGTGACGGCCAGCGGTACCAGCTGGCCGCTCTTGAAATAGGGCACAAACGCGGTGACGACATCGATGCCGATGGGGATGATCCCGGAGATCAGGTCGGTGGTCATGGGGGCGCCGCCGCGATAGGGCACGTGCACCATGTTGACGCCCATGGTCTTTTTCATCAGCTCACCATAGATGTGGCCAATGGAGGCCGGGCCGCCGGAACCGAAGTCAAGGCGCCCCAGCTTGCGGGCCTGCGACTCGACATCGGCAATGGTCCTGATGGGTGCGCTGGGCGTGGCCATGACCACGCAGGGCGCGGTGCCGATCATGGCGATGTGGGTAAAGCCTTCAACCGGGTCATAAGGCTGCTTTTCCAGCGCGAACGGGCCGATGGAGATCGGGGTTGAATTGCTCAGCATCAGGGTGTAGCCGTCGGCCGGTGACTGGGTCACCACCAGCCCGCCCACACTGCCGCCCGCACCGGGCCTGTTGTCCACCACAACGGGCGTGCCCAGCTTGCGCGCCAGTTGCTCGCCCATGACGCGGGCCACGATGTCGCTGGCACCACCCGCCGGGAAGGTGACGATCAGTTTGATCGGCTTGTCAGGCCAGGCGGCAAATGCGGGAAAGGCGATGCCCGCCGCGCCGGTAGCCAGCAGCTGCAAGGCTGAGCGGCGGCGAAGACCGGTGGCGGGTTGGGTCGTGGAACGAGTCATTGGGCGTCCTTAAGTGTGGGCTTCACCGCGCAAGCGAATCGCGTGCCAACAAACACAGGGGAATGCGCGGAGCCGACTTTGCCGGGCCGCTGCATTGTCCCCCAGTGGGGGGAGCAACCGCAGGCCGGACGGGGGCGTCCTTCACTGCATGAAGCCAATGCTGCGCCCTTCCCGCACTTCCGGTTTGATGCGGTGTTCGGCTTCGAGCTGGGCGAGGAATTCTTCTGCCGTGAATTCAGCCGCCAGGATGTCGGTCTGCCGCTTCACCGCTGCGAAGTCGCCTGGGCACAGCTGCTCCAGCTTGGCCAGGCGGTGGCGAAGCTCGTCCGTCAAAAGCGATGCGTCGCCGCCCAGGGCTTCTGTCACCAGCATCTTCTCGCGTTGCTCACGCGTGAGCGGGTTGAATTTGATCTTGAAAGTGAAGCGGCGCAGCGCCGCCTGGTCGATGCGGTCCAGCAGGTTGGTGGTGCACACGAAGATGCCGTTGTAGCGCTCCATGCCCTGCAGCATTTCATTGACCTCGGTCACTTCGTAGCTGCGCTGCGCGCCGCGGCGGTCCTGCAGGAAGCTGTCGGCTTCGTCCAGCAGCAGCACGGCTTTTTCGTTTTCGGCTTCGCGGAACATGGCCGCCATGTTCTGCTCGGTCTCGCCGACGAATTTGCTCATCAGATCGCTCGCCTGCTTGATGAGCAGGGGCTGGTCCAGCGCTTTCGCAATGTGCTCAGCCAGCGCCGTCTTGCCCGTGCCAGGCGCGCCGTAAAAACACAGCGTGCCATGGCCGCGCGCCTTGACCGCTTCAACAATGCGCGGAATCTCAAAGCGCGTTTCCACGTTGAGCATGCCCACGTCCCAGGTGGTCACAGCGCGGCGGGCCGTGCGGTTGTCACTGCTGCGGTTGCCCAGGGCCTGGTCGGCGTTGCGCAGTTGCCGCTCGATCAGCCCTTCCATCGCCTGCGCCACGTCTTGCGCGTCAGGCAGGCGCGCCAGGTCGGCAAAGCGGACGGCGGTGCGAATCTGCGCAGGCGTCAGACCCTTGCGCTCGGTGAGCCGGCCGACGAAGGCGTCAGACACGGCCACGCCTTCCAGCGTCTTGCGCACCAGGCCCTCGCGCGCGCCGGGTGGCGGTGATTTCAATTCAAGGTGGTAGGCAAATCTGCGCCGGAATGCGGGGTCAATCTGCTCAATGCGGTTGGTGATCCAGATCGTGGGCACCGCGTTCGACTCAAGGATCTGGTTGACCCAGGCCTTGCCGCTGACGCTGCCGTTGCTCGGCGCCGCCACCTGCTCGGCGCGCGCCATGAGTTGCGCGGCTTCCGAGCTGATGGGCGGGAACACGTCTTCCACCTCATCAAACAGCAAAGCGGCCTGCGCGCTGCCCTTGAGAAAAACCTGCGCAATCTGCAGCGAGCGGTAGCGGTCGCGCCCGGAGAGGGAGTTGCCGTCGCGGTCCGCATACTCCACTTCGAACAGGTCAAGGCCCGCAGCCTGCGCCACCACCTTGGCCAGTTCGGTCTTGCCCGTGCCGGGAGGGCCGTAGAGAAGGATGTTGACGCCGGCTTCCTTGCGCGTGACCGCGTTTCTCAGCAAGGCGCGCAGCACCTGCGCGTCTTCGTCGACAAAGGCAAAGTCGGACATGACCAGGCCGGTCTTGGCCGAGGGGCGGGTGAACACAGCCATCAACTCGCTCTGGTCGCGGTACTCGCGCATCAACACCGGAGGCAGTTTCTCGCTGACCTTCATCAGGTCCGCCAGGTCGGTGATGTTGTGTTCGGAAATCAGGTTCTCGACCAGGCCAATGCGCTCCAGCCGCGAACCGGCGCGCAGCGCTTCGCCCACCTCCGCCGCATTGACGCCGGCGACCTCGGCAATCGCCGCGTAGGCCTCCGGCGCGTTGTTGACCTTGAACTCCACCAGCAGGCTGCGCAGGTCGCGCTGGTAACGCGCCAGCGTTCCATACAGCAGCAGCGCGCGCTCGGCCTTGTTCAGCAGCAGCAGGCCCGACAGGGCGTCGATGTTCTTTTCAACCAGGGTGGATTGCTTCTTGAGCACATGCGTGAGCCACTCACCTGTGACGGCCAGCAGCGAAAGCAGGTCCTTGGGCTGGTCCTTGGCGTATTCATCCAGATAGAAAAAGAGCGTGCCTTCTTCATAGGGACCGCGCCACACGCCGTGGCGGTCCAGGAACTCACGCGTGTCCAGCGCTTCGTGCCCGCGCCAGAACTCGTTGTCCTTGCAGCGCCGCGAGAGGAATTCGCGCAGCCGCCCCAACACCGGCGAGGGCCAGGCCAGATGGCGGCCTGCAAGCGACAGCAGACCGTTGAGGTCGCGCCGCACATTGAACTTGGAGCCCTGCTTGGCAGCCAGCGTCAACACAAAGTGCGAGCACATCAGATCCAGCACCGGCGCATTGCTCAGGCCCGGTGAGGCTAGTACCTGCAAATCCAGTGAACGCTTGACCATGTGCAAAGTCCCCAACAGCGAAGTTCGC
>JACMQX010000022.1 GCA_014376765.1 Ramlibacter sp.
AGGGCGCCGACATCCTGGACATTGGCGGCGAGTCCAGCCGCCCTGGCGCACCGCCTCTGGTGCTGGAGGATGAACTGGCCCGCGTGCTGCCGGTCGTACGCGAAGCGATCAAGCTGGGCGTACCCGTTTCGGTGGACACCTGCAAGCCGGCCGTCATGCAGGCCGTGCTTGATCTGGGCGCGGACATCATCAACGACATCTGGGCACTGCGGCAGCCGGGTGCCCTGGACGCTGTGGCGCAGCACACGGGCTGCGGCGTCTGCCTAATGCACATGCACGGCGAGCCGCAGACCATGCAGGCAGCGCCCATGGAGGGCGACGTGCTGCCCCAGGTGATGGACTTCCTGGCACGCAGGAGCTCAGCACTGCGCTCCAGTGGTGTGAGCCCCGGCCGCATCGTCTGGGACGCCGGCACAGGCTTTGGCAAAACCGTGGAGCAGAACTTTGCCTTGCTGGCGCGCCAGGGCGAACTGCTGGCCGCTGGCTACCCCTTGCTGGTGGGCTGGTCCCGCAAGTCATCGCTAGGGGCCGTCACCGGCCTGGCGGTGCAGGACAGGCTGGTCCCCAGCGTCGCTGCGGCGTTGATTTCGCTAGAGCGCGGCGCGCGCATTTTGCGGGTGCATGACGTCAAAGAGACCGTTAGTGCATTGCGTGTGTGGCAGGCCGCACAAAGCGCCGACACGGCATCAAGCACAATCCGGCCATGAGCAGAAAATACTTCGGCACGGACGGCATTCGCGGCACCGTTGGCCAGGCGCCGATCACACCTGACTTTGTGCTGGGCCTGGCCCATGCGGTGGGTCGCGTTCTTAAAGGATCGGCCTCCCGCCCCACTGTGCTGATCGGCAAGGACACGCGCCTGTCGGGCTACATGCTGGAAAGCGCGCTCGAGGCCGGCTTCAACTCCGCAGGGGTGGACGTGGTGCTGCTCGGGCCACTGCCGACCCCTGGCGTCGCGTACCTCACCCGCGCGCTGCGGGCTGATCTGGGCGTGGTGATCAGCGCCAGCCACAATCCGTTTGAGGACAACGGCATCAAGTTCTTCAACGCCCAGGGCGCCAAGCTGCCGGATGAATGGGAGTTTGCGGTAGAGGCCGAGCTGGAAAAGCCACCCGTCTGGGCGGCCTCCGCCACCATCGGCAAAACGCGCCGTCTGGAAGACGCGGCCGGCCGTTATATTGAGTTTTGCAAAAGCACCTTCGCCAACGACCTGACCCTCAAGGGCGTGAAGATCGTGGTGGACGGTGCGCACGGGGCGGCCTACCAGATTGCGCCCAAGGTGTTCCACGAGCTGGGCGCCGAGGTGATCGCCATCGGCTGCGCGCCGGACGGCATCAACATCAACCTTGACGTCGGCGCTACCCACCCGCAGGCACTGATCGCAGCCGTCAAGGCCCATGGCGCCCACTACGGTGTGGCGCTGGACGGCGACGCCGACCGGCTGCAGCTGGTGGACGCCAGTGGCCGCCTGTTCAACGGCGACGAGGTGCTCTACCTGATGGTGACCGAGCGGCTGGCGCGCGGCGAGCGCGTGCCAGGCGTGGTGGGCACGCTCATGACCAACATGGCGGTGGAGATGGCGCTCAAGCACCTGGGTGTGAAGTTTGTTCGTGCCAAGGTGGGCGACCGCTACGTGCTGGAAGAGCTCACCCGTCACGGCTGGCTGCTGGGCGGCGAGGGCTCGGGCCATTTGCTGGCGCTGGACAAGCACACCACGGGCGACGGCCTCATCAGCGCACTACAGGTGCTGCAGGCCTGTATTCGCGGCGGCAAGACGCTGGCCGAGCTGCTGACCGATGTGACGCTTTATCCGCAGACGCTGATCAACGTGCGGCTGGCGCCGGGGCAGGACTGGAAGGCCAACGAGGCATTCGCGGCGCTTTCAAAATCGGTGGATGCAGAGTTGGCTGATACCGGCCGCCTTTTGATCCGGCCCAGCGGCACCGAGCCGCTGTTGCGCATCATGGTCGAGGCGCGG
Source organism: Ramlibacter sp. (assembly GCA_014376765.1). Lineage (GTDB taxonomy): Bacteria > Pseudomonadota > Gammaproteobacteria > Burkholderiales > Burkholderiaceae_C > JACMQX01. Next base: position 1,979 of record JACMQX010000022.1, read on the forward strand.
GACGCAGCGCAGGCGCGGGACTGTGCCGAGCGGCTTGCTGCTGTGCTGAAAGCGGGTTGATGGCAGGCCGCGTTGTCAGCGTCAGCAAGGCCGGGCCACCATTTCAGCAAACCGGTACAACCCACGATCAGGCCGCTTGCCGGTCCGGGCGTAGAGGGCGACGCGCACTTCGGGCGTAACGGTCAAGCACCGCTCGCGGGTCGCGCGAGACCCGAGCCAGCCGCAACTTGCGGCAGGTGCATTTGCTGCATGCAAAACTCCTTGAGGAACTGGACGCCAAGGGCCACAAAGTCGTGCCCGGTGATCTGGGCGAAAACGTCCTGACCCGAGGAGCAGACCTGCGGGGCCTTGCCACTGGCGCGCGACTGCGGCTGGGCAGTACGGCCTGTAAAGAGGTCACGGGCCTGTGCAACTCCTGCCCGCAGATCGAACCCGGCTGATCCTCAGCCTGGCGCTCAACGCCGCCCTTGCTGCCGCAATTGTCATAACGCGAAGGCAACTCCGTGCGCGCGGTCCCAGGCAGCTTCCGCGCATAACGATTGATGGGGTCGGCCAGAAGATGCGGACCGGCGCGAAATAGCGCATGTCACAAACCTGACCCCAACCCGTCACAGACCCGTCACCCCAGCCTTCCACACTCCGTCCAACCACAGAAGGAGTCCACCGTGAAAGAACTACCTAACCCGACCTTCCCGCTGTCACCCATTGCCTTGCCCCGCAGCTGGTTTCAGCGGCCGGCGCTGGTAGTCCCGATCGCCTCCCCTGCACGGGTTGAAGCCAAACCCGAACGTACCGGCCTCGTCGTCTCATGGGCCAAACACCAGGACGAAGTTCGCCAGGCCCAACGCCTGCGCTACAGCATCTTTGCGGGCGAAATGGGCGCGCGCCTGACCACGCCGGTGCCCGGCCACGACATGGACATCTTTGACGACTACTGCGAGCACCTGCTGGTGCGCGAGGCCGCCACGATGCAGGTCATCGGTACCTACCGCGTGCTGACCCCAGCCCAGGCCCGCCGCGTGGGCAGCACCTACAGCGACACCGAGTTTGACCTCACACGCCTGCGCGGCCTGCGCGAACAAATGGTCGAGCTGGGCCGTAGCTGCGTGCATGCAGATCACCGCCAGGGGGGAGTCATCATGGCGCTGTGGGGGGCGCTTGCCGAATTCATGGTGCGCAACCGGCTGGACACGATGATCGGCTGCGCCAGCATCCCGATGCAGCACAACGGCGTCTGCGGCGGTCATGCGGCCGCCAGCATCTGGCGCCAGCTGCGCGAAACCCATCTGGCGCCGATTGAATACCACGTGCTGCCGCGCCTGGCCCTGCCGGTCAGCCAGCTGGACGACACGCTGCAGATCGAGCCGCCCGCCCTCATCAAAGGTTATCTGCGCCTGGGCGCCAAGGTACTGGGCGCACCGGCCTGGGACCCGGACTTCAACACCGCCGACCTGCCGATGCTGATGCGCATCAACGACCTGCCGCCGCGTTACCGCAAGCACTTCCTGGGCGCCTGATGCGGTCCGCCTTTGACGCCTTCAGCAGTCTGGGAGGCGCCGGATTTGGCGCCCTGAACACAGACGCCCCCGGTGATGAGGCAGGTGACGAGGCTGAGGACCACGCGACAGGCCGCCGCTTCAGAACCATTTTCATCTCCGACCTGCACCTGGGCACGCCCGGTTGCCAGGCTGTGGCGCTGCTGGACTTCCTCAAAGCCCACCCCAGCGACAACCTCTACCTCGTTGGCGACATCGTCGACGGCTGGCAGTTGCGCCGCAAGTGGTACTGGCCGCAGTCGCACAACGACGTGGTGCAAAAGCTCCTGCGCCGCGCACGCAAGGGCTGCCGCGTGGTGTTTGTACCGGGCAACCATGACGAGTTTGCGCGTGAGTTCATCGGCCACGAGTTCGGCGGGATTGAAGTGATGGATGAGGCCGTGCACACCACGGCCGATGGCCGCCGCCTCTGGGTGATTCATGGTGACTACTTTGACGGCGTGATCCAGTGCGCCAAATGGCTGGCCTACCTGGGCGACAACCTCTACGAGTTCACCCTCAAGCTCAACCGCTACCTGAACCACTGGCGCGGCCGAATGGGCCTGCCGTACTGGTCGCTCTCGGCCTACCTCAAGCACAAGGTCAAAAAGGCCCTGAACTACGTCACCGACTTTGAGGTGGCCGTGGCCACCGAAGCGCATAAGCGGGGCCACCACGGCGTGGTCTGTGGCCACATCCACCGGGCAGAAATGCGCGAGATCAACGGCACGCTGTACTGCAATGACGGCGACTGGGTGGAAAGCCGCACCGCCCTGGTCGAGCACTTTGACGGGCGGCTGGAACTCATCCACTGGGCCGCAGGCCAGGGTAGCGATCATGGCACGGGCCATCTCAATCAAAACAACCACGACGGCCGCAAGTCAGCCGAACGTGGCCACATGGAAAGCATGGTGAACGCATGAAGATCGTCCTGATTACCGATGCCTGGATGCCCCAGGTCAACGGCGTGGTGACCACCCTGGTGGAGCTGGTGCGCGAGACCACTTTGGCGGGCCACCAGGTGAGCGTCATCGAGCCGGGCATGTTCCGCACGCGGCCGTGCCCAGGCTACGCCGGCATCGATCTGGCGGTGCGCCCTGCCAAACGGGTGCGG
>JACMQX010000181.1 GCA_014376765.1 Ramlibacter sp.
CGTCTACGCGCTGCTCCAGGGTAGCGGTTTGCAGGGCGGGCGAATCAACATGGGACATGGGAACTCCTGTGGTGGCCGCGACCGGCGCGGCGTGATGCAGTTGATGATAGGCCAGCCCCTGCAGTGGTCACAAGCGCTGCACGTGCCACATGGATCAGGGTATCCCTCTAGCGCCAGCCATGCCCATTGCCGTACGCTTGGCCCACCACTTTTCAACCAGGAGCCATGATGCGCTTTCTATGCCTCGCCCTAGTCTTGATCGCTGCTGCGTCTGTCAACGCGCAGGGAATCGTCAACATGCCCAAGCTGTCGGCCGCGTTGGCCAACGAGCTCGTCGGGGAAACCGTGCGCGAGTGCGCGCAAAAGGGCCACAAGGTCGTCGCGGTCGTGGTGGACCTTGACGGCGTGCGCCAGGCTACGCTGCGCGGCGACGGTGCGCCGATCCACTCGGTGGACAACGCCTACTACAAGGCCTATACGGTTGCCTCCATGGGGCTGGCACGCAAGGAAGAAAGTACCAGGCAAATTGCCGAGCGTATGGCCAAGGCGCCAGTGAGCACCGTGCCCGTCTTCCCGCTGCCGAACATCACCTACGCGCAGGGCGCGATCGCGATCCTGGCCAACGGCGAGACGATTGGCGCGCTGGGCGTCAGCGGCGCGGCCGGCGGACAGTTCGACGAAGACTGCGCGCGCGTCGCGATGGCAAAGATCAAGGACCGGGTGAAGTAATTGGCAGGCCCGACGCGTTGAGACGCAGGGGCCTCAATCCCCATACCCCGGCATCTCCCGATCCAGCACCCGCATCATCGCGGCAAAGTAAAGCGCCTCCCGCTCAGCCTGTGAATGGCTGTTGCGCGGATTCGGCGCTTCAACTTTCTTCACGGTCGCCTCATCCAGCAACGCAAGCGGCCGGCCAGTAGACATGGCCAAAACCTGCGCCCGGCACACACGCTCAAGTTTGTACAAGCGCCTGTACGCCTGCCCCACGTTGTCGCCCACCGCAATAACCCCGTGGTTCTTCATGAACATGACCTGCTTGTCCCCCAGCAGGGAAGCCAGCCGTTCCCCCTCGCTCAGCGAATCAGCCAGCCCGGCGTAACCGTCATCGTAGGCAACCTTGCTCGTGAGGAACGCAGCCGTCTGGCTGGCGGGCAGCAGGCGGTTGTCCTGCAGCATGTTCAAGGCCAGCGCCCAGGTCTGGTGGGTGTGCAGGACGACGTTGGCGCCGGTGATCCTGTGCAGCGGCGCGTGGATGCTCAGTGCGCTCAGCTCGAGCGTGCCCTTGCCTTGCAGCACCTCACCCGCTTCGTTGAACACGATCATGTCGCTGGCCCGTGCCTCGGACCAGTGCATGCCGAATGGCAAGACAAGGTAGCGGTCGTCATGGCCGGGCACACGCATCGTGAAGTGGTTGTCGATGCCTTCTTCCAGATCGTCGTACACCGCCAGGCGGTTGGCGGCAGCCAGGTGGACGCGTGCGCGCCATGTCTCATCGTTCATGTTGTCCATTGCTTGTCTTCCTTTGGTGATTCGAGTTCAGGCGCGGCTGATGTTCGCACCCGCAAATTCCGTGAGCGCGGGACCGGCCAACCGATAGCGTACCCACTCATTCATCGGCAACGCGCCGATGGAGCGGTAAAACTGCAGGGCGGGCTCGTTCCAGTCCAGCACACTCCACTCAAAGCGCCCGCAGCCCTCGGCCACGGCCATGCGCGCCAGGTGCTGGAGCAAGGCCTTGCCGGCACCGGTGTTGCGATGGGCTGGGGTGACGTAGAGGTCTTCCAGGTAGAGGCCTTTTCGGCCCTGCCAGGTGGAGTAGTTGAAGAAGTAAACCGCAAAGCCGACGTCTACGCCGTCTGAGTTGCAGATCAGCGCTTGCGCAGGGCCGCTGCCGAACAAGGTCGCGCGAATGTGTTCTTCCGTGGCAAGCACCTCATGCTCTGCGCGCTCATAAATGGCGAGCTCCCGGATGAAGTGCAGGATGAGGGGCGTGTCGGTTTCGTGGGCGGGGCGGATGTCGATGGCGGGCATAGCGCACTTTACCCGCACGGGTGGGTGCCAGCCGCGTTCCTTCCTGACCGCCAGCAGGCGTTCAATGGGCGAACGCGCCACCATGACCAGCGCAATATGTTGTTCGACGCACGGTGCCGCCTGCCGGTAAGGCGCGTCGTTGCGCCGTCACGCGCTCGATATGGCGCCGAAGTTCGATTTCACTGGCTTGTACAAGTTACTCAAGCTGCCGGAGCAATCTGGAACCCCGGCGTCGACTTTGACAGCGCTTCTTCCTCAGGCGTCATCTCGGTGGCCACGCCTTCAAACAGCGGCGTCGACAAATAGCGTTCACCCGTGTCAGGCAGCATGCAGCACAGCACCGAGCCTTCCGGCGCTTTCTGTGCCACCTGGATCGCCACCGCGAGGGAGGCGCCGCCCGAGATGCCGGTGAAGATGCCTTCCTCCGTTGCCAGGCGCTTGGACCAGGCGATGGCGTCCGCGCCCGTCACAGGGATCAGCTCGTCGTAGTAGTGCTTGTCGACGGCTTCCTGCAGCACATAGGGAATGAAGTCCGGGGTCCAGCCCTGGATCGGGTGCGGCGTGAAGGCGGGGTGGCTGCCTACGGGCGAATTGCCGTCGCCACGCTGCTGCGCAACGCCGCTGGCCAGAAGCGGGGCCAGTGCGGGCTCGCTCAGCACGATGCGGGTCCCGGGGCGCTCCTTGCGCAGCACGCGGGCGACCCCGGTGACGGTTCCGCC
>JACMQX010000182.1 GCA_014376765.1 Ramlibacter sp.
AGCGCCTTGCCCAGGCGCGAGTTGTAGAGCAGGGCGCTCAGGAGCACGGCCCCCACGGCCAGTAGCACGAGCCAGCGTGTTTCGAGGAAGGGCATGCCGGTCAGCCCCATGACTGCGCCGGTGGGTTTGAAGTGCGAGAAGAACAGCACGATCAGTTCAGCCGCTGCCAGCGTCGCAATGGCCAGGTAGATGTCGCGTATGCGCAGCGTGAGCAGCGCAAAGGGCAGGGTGACCGCGGCCCCGGCCAGCGCACCGGCCGCCAGCGCCGGGGCTATGCCCCAGCCCATGGACATCGTGAGCCAGGACGACAGGTAGGCGCCGACCGCCATGAAGCCGGGCATGCCTAGCGACCACACGCCGGTGGCAAACGGAAACAGCAGACTCAGCGTCAGAAGGACGTTGATGGCGACCAGGGCCTGCACCGGTTCGGAGAGCAATACGTCCACGTCATATTTCCCGGGTTTTGATGCCGACGCCGAAAATACCTTCGGGCTTGAGCAGAAAGACACCGATGAGGAAGAGCCAGATGAAGGCCTCCGACCATCCCGGCGCCCCGTAGGCCTTGAACATCACTTCGCTGATCCCCAGCAGCAGGCCGGCCAGCACCGCGCCTCGCACATCGCCCAGGCCGCCGATGATGATGATGGCAAGCGCCTTGATGGCGTACATGTCGCCCATGAAGGCGCCGATGCTCTCGAACCGCATGGCGACCATGAGGCCGGCCAGGCCCGCCAGGCCGGACGACAGGAAAAATACCAGCAAGACCGCGCGCGGCACCGCCACGCCCAGCAGCCCCGCGGCCGTCGGGTTGAGTGCGATGGCGCGGATATTCCGGCCGAACCGCGTGCTGCGGATCACATAGAGCAACGCCACCATGAGCCCGGCCGATACCACCAGGCTGCCGAGTTGGACGCCCGAAAGGATCACATCCCCCAGCGTTACGTCCGGGAGGCTGAGTACGCCTGGAAACCGCACCGGCAGACTGCCCCAGACATTCACCACGATCACCTGCAGGATGATGCCGAACGACAGGCTGGCCACGAAGCCGCCCAGCGCGTGTTCGCGCGGTATTGGCTTGAATGCCACGAGGTAAAGCACCACACCCAGCAATGCCGCACCGATCACGCCCAGGCACATGGCCAGCCATGGCGGCAGGCCCAGGCCGATCAGCACGAGGGTCATGAAGGGGGCCGTCATGAAGATGTAGGCGTGCGCCAGGTTCAGCATTTTCAGCACGCCGAACACCAGCGTGTAGCCAATGCCGATCAGCGCATAGACGCTGCCCAGCATCAGGCCGTTCACCAGTTGTTGCGTAAGCATGCTGGGGCTCTTTGCTTCAGACAGGCGCGCCGTCGCGCATTACTGGCGCGCCCACTTGCCAGCGCGGGTGCGGTAGACCATGGTCGTCTTGAGCGTGTCGCCTTCGGCATTCATGTTCAGCGTGTTGCCCAGCCCCTTGTAGCCCTTGAGAGCCGCCAGGTAGGTACGCACCGATTCGCGCGCCTGCTTGGGGTCGGTTGCAGGCGTGATCTTGCCGGCCCGGAGTGCGTCTGCCAGCACGTGGATGCTCTCATAAGCCGAAGCATCGATATACGTGGGTGAAGCGTATTGCCCCGGGATTTCCTTGTCGACGCGCGCCTTGAATTCGGCCACGAACTTCTGCACGTTGGGTTCGCTGGAATCGGGATCAAACGGCTGGCCGGCAAAGAGGTTGAGGTCGCCGGCGGCGGTGGCCATCGACGCCGTGATGTAGCCCTGGCCCGCGAACATCGGGATGTTGAGCTTCTGCCGGTTGGCCTCCCGCAGGAAACCGTGCGCCGGCTCGAAGCCCGCGCCGAGCAGCAGCACGTCGGGGTTCATTGCCTTGAGCTTGGTGACGAACACGCTGAAGTCGGTGGCGTCGGGCGAAATTTCAACGGGCTGGTCCTGGTTGAGAAAAGTCATGCCGTGCTTTTCGACCACCCCCGGCGCGACGGTCTTCACGAGGAACTGGTTGTACGCATCGCGCGTGTCCACCGCGATCGCCACAGTCTTGGCGTTCGGGTAGGCCTTGCGCAGGTTGGCGACCACTTCGTCGACGATCATCGTGTCGATGGCGGCGATGCGGAATGTCCAGGGGCGGTTCTGGGCCGTGAGGCCAGGTGCGGCAGAGCCGGGCGACACGCTCACCAGGCCCGCGCGGTTGGCCGCGGGAAAGGCTGTGCGGCACTGGCTGGTCTGGATCGGGCCGAGCATGGCGGCAACGCCGGCGCGGTCCAGATTGCGCGTCGCGATCACGGCTTGCTCCGGGCTGCTGCGGTTGTCTTCGGTGATGAACTCGAGGCGGGCACCGTTGACACCGCCCGCCTTGTTCACCTCGTCAAGCGCGATCTGCGCGGCGATCATCATGTGCGCGCCGTAGCTGGCGGCGCCGCCAGTGCGTTCCACATTGATGCCGATCTTGATGGTGGGCTGCTGCGCATGCGCTGGCAAGACACCGATGACGGCTGCGGCTACGGCCGCGCCCAGGATTGACCTTCTGATATGCACGCTTGTCTCCTTCGTTGTTGAGAAACTGGCTTACGTCGTCGCGCGCTGTCGCGCAGGCGGATATATGTTGTTGCGGCGGGAGTCGAATCGGTACGGATCGGTGCAATTAATTCTCTGGCAATTGCAAGTTGCCGTACAGGGTGTTTTCACGCGGGAACGCGAAGATGGAAATCTTCGAGGTTGGGCTTGCGCGTCATCTTCCAGTAATCGACCAGACGCCATGGCATTGGCGCGAAGACGCGGCCGCGGGCGTTGCGGTACCAGTTGTTCATGCCAGGGTGCGCCCACACCAGATCGGCATGCTCGGCGTCGACACGTTCGTTGAATTCGTCGTGCACTTCGCGCCGCACTTCCACATCGCTGATTTTGTTTTCCAGCATTTCGCGCAACATGGAGGTCACATAACGCATCTGGCATTCCGTCACCAGCAGCACGCTGCCGCCGTGTGCGAGCGCCGTGTTGGGGCCGGTGAGCACGAAGAGGTTGGGGTAGTCGGGCACCGTCATGCCCAGGTAGGCGCGCGGATCGTCTTCGCCCCACACGTCTTTCAGCGCTTTGCCTGAACGGCCGCGAATGTCCACCGACCACAGCATCTTGCCGGGCTCGAATCCGGTGGCCATCAGGATCACGTCCGCACGATGGCGCGTCCCGGCAGGCGTGACCAGTTCCGCGCCATCGATATGGTCCACGGCCTGCGTCACGAGCTCAACGTTGTTCCTGCGCAGTGCCTGGTACCAGCCGTTGTCGATGAGGATGCGCTTGCCGTAAGGCGGGTAGTCCGGCAGGCACTTTTCTACCAGATCAGGCCGGCCTTCCAGTTCCTGCAGCAGGTAGTCGGTGAGTTGCACGCGCTGACGGTCGTTGCGCGAGTTCATCGAGCGGTCCTGGTGCGGCCACAGCGGATCGCGGCGTACCGTGGGCAAAAGGCCGTCGCCGAAACGCCACACGAGGCCGAAGCGGTACCAGGCGTAGTAGTAGGGCACGTTCTTCAGCAGCCAGCGAGTGCCATCACTGGTATCGCCGTGGTAGTCCTGCGGCGGGCGAGCCCACTGGGCCGAGCGCTGGAAGATGGTGACCTTGCGCGCCTTGTCAGCGATGGAGCGCAGGAACTGCATGGCGCTGGCGCCCGTGCCGATTACGGCCACGTCCTTGCCTTCCAGCGATACGTCATGGCGCCACTGGGCAGAGTGCCAAGCATCACCGGGGAACGATTCGAATCCGGGCACAGCGGCCATCTTGGCGCGGTTCAGGTTGCCGACTGCAGTGATCACTGCCGTAGCCCAGCGTTTGCTCACCTTGCCCGTCGCGTCCCGCGTGGAGACCTCCCATTGCGCGTTCTGCTCGTGCCAGTGCATGGCGATCACCTCGACTGCGAACTCGGTATGCGGCGCAAGCCCGATGTCGTTGAACACTTTCCGCTGGTAGTCCCACACCTCCTGGCGCTTTGAATAGTTGCTGGTCCAGTCCAGGTTGGGTGCGAAGGTGAATGAGTAGAAGTGGTTGGGCGTGTCAACGCCGGCCTCCGGGTAGGTGTTCTCCAGCCAGACACCGCCGAGGTCCGGATTTTTCTCGACGATTTCAAATGGAACGCCGAGTTTCTTGAGGTGGTGTCCTGCGCAGATGCCCGCAAAGCCGGCCCCGATCACCAGCACCTTGAAGCCGCCTGGTACGCCTTTCTCCTGCACGTTCCAGTCGAGCTCCCGTGGGCGGAAACCCATCTCTTCCATGGCCATGCCCGCGTATTCGGCCGGCACACGCTCCCCGAGGCAGACGTTCATCATCTCGGTGATCTGTTCCTCGCTCGGAACGGGCGGCAGATGTCGCTTGCCGCTGGCAAGTTCATCCATGACGACAGAAATATTGTCGCGAACAATTGTCTGCAATTCGGGCGCCAGACCCCCGGAAAGGTCCGCAAAAATCGATATGTCGCGCTTGGGCAGGAATGGGTCTTCCAGCCACTGGTGCTCACCGGTCAGCTGCGCCAGACACATCAGCAACGCAGGCACTGAGGCCTCCTGCAATGCGGCGTAGCGCTCTGTCGTGCGGTCAGTGTTGTTCATCCGATATTCCTTGTTAGGTCCAGTCCAAATGCGCTGACCAGTTCAACCACTGAACAATACTACCCGGTATCAATCAGTCCGCACAAGGATGGTATAAACCCGAATGGGATAAATCACAGGGGCCCGGTCCTGCGGATAGGGCGTTGCCGCTGGCGGTGCAGGAAGACCGCAACCGGGCCGCAGGCGGCAATGGTGTGCGGCAGAATCTGCGCACACGTCTTCAACCCAACAGGTGCCCCACCATGAACAACGATGAGCTTTGCGCTTTGTCAGCCACTGCGGTTGTGGCCGCCGTCCGGGCGCGAAAGGTCACCGCCACCCGCGTCGCTGAAGCGTTTCTGGACCGCACCGCGCGGCTGGAGCCGGCGCTCAATACCTACGTCACGCTGGATGCAGAGGGCGCCTTGCGCAGCGCATCAGAGGTGGACCAGAAGATCGCAGCGGGACAGGACCCCGGGCCGCTGGCTGGCTTGCCTGTCAGCGTGAAGGACCTTGTTGCAGTCGGTGGTTTGCGCCAGACCTTCGGCTCCGTGCTCTACAAAGACAACATCGCCAGCGCCGACGCCCCCTCGGTCGAGCGCTTGCGCCGGGCAGGTGCCTGCATCACCGGCAAGACCACCACCAGCGAGTTGGGCTCCAAGGCGGTGGGGGACTCGCCGCTCACCGGCATCACCCGCAACCCCTGGAACCTCCAGTTCACGCCAGGCGGCTCCAGTGCCGGTGCGGCGGCGGGTGTGGCGGCGCGGATGGTGCCCGCAGCGCTGGGCACGGATGGGGGAGGATCGATCCGGATACCCGCATCCTTCTGTGGCCTTGTCGGATTCAAGGCGACGTTTGGCCGCGTGCCGGTCTGGCCCGCGTCGGCAACGCCGTCACTGGCCCATGTGGCACCGATGGCGCGCAACGTGGCGGATGTAGCGCTGCTGCTGGACGTGATCACCGGCCACGACGCGCGCGATCCGGCGAGCATTGCGCAAGCGCCACTGGACGCCACGGCGCAGCTGCACAAGCCGGTCACCGGCCTCAGGGTGGGCTGGGTGGCAGATGCAGGCTATGGGCATGCGGATGCCGAGGTTCTGGAGGCTTGCCGCGTCGCTGCGCTCTGCCTGGCCGCTTGCGGTGCCACCGTCAGCAACGCCAGCCCGCTTTTTGAAACGGACCCCAATGGGGCGTGGAATGAATTGTTCTATGGGTCCATCCAGGACCGTGTCCGGTCGATCGGCGGGAACGATCTGGCTGCGCTGCCTCTTGACGCCGGCTTGAAGGCTGCGCTGGCGCGGCATCGGCCGGTGGCTCAGGAAGTGGTCAATCAACTGCGCCTGAATGCAGTGCGGCGGATCGAATCGCTGTTCGCGCAATACGACGTCCTGGCCATGCCGACCATGCCAACGACAGCCCCACCTGTGGGTGTGGACGTCCCCGCCGGGCACGAAGGGCGCAATGCAGTCGACTGGTCGTACTTCACCTACCCGTTCAACCTGAGCGGCAATCCGGCTGTATCGCTGCCCGTGGGCCTGTCGGGTGCCGGCATGCCGATCGGCCTGCAACTCGTTGCGCGGTGGGGTGACGAACGCACGCTCCTGGCGGCAGCGGCTGCGTTTGAAGGTGCATGCCCGTTTGGCGATCGGGCAATGACAGTTGCGTGACATACCGCCCCTTGCCGCTGTAACACGCCTGTCATACACCTGCCTTATCTTCGCGCAGGTCCGGGTTGCCCTGCGGCCCGATGCAGGAAACCCGTCTGATGAACACTCCGCTGATCAACTCTGCGTTCAAGCCATCGGCCAGGCCGCTGTGGAACGCACTTTCTTCCACGCCCATGCGCATGGTGCTGGCGACAACTGCCGCCCTGTGGCTGGGCGCGGCACAGGCCCAGCCCGGGGCACCCGGTGCGCCACACCACCCGGTCAACCTGAGTCTTGCTGACTTCTTTCGCCAGCCCGCCGGGCCACGCGGCCTGGAGATCAGCGATGCCTTGCAGCGCGCCAACGGCAGCGCGGTGCGCCTGGTGGGCTACATGGTCCAGCAGGAAGAGGGCGCGTCCGGCCGCTTCATCCTTGCCAACCGCCCGGTGCAGATGAGCGAGCGTGCCGACGGCGCCGCTGACGACCTGCCGCCCGCCGCCGTGATGGTGTACCTGGACCCCGCTCAACGGGACTGGCTCGTGCCGCATGTGCGCGGCCTTGTCGCGGTCAGCGGTGTGTTGCAGGTCGGCCGCCATGAAGAAACCGACGGGCGTGTCTCATGGGTGCGGCTGCAGCTCGCGCCGGAGGCGGTGCAGGCAGCGCAGGCAGCGCAGGCAGCGCGGCCGGTAGAAACATCCGCCCTGCGCGAACCCCCGCGCGCCACGCTTGCGCCTTGACCCCTGCTATCCCGCTTTCTTTTCTGTTCAATCCATCATGTCCCTGTCTTGCCCGAACTTCTTCTTGACCGCCAGTTGCAGCGTCAGCCTGACCCGCATCGCAGGCGGCTGCGCCCTGGCCATCTCGCTGCTGGGCGCCGCGCACGCCGCGCCCGCCGTGAGCCGCCTCACCCCGCCCAGTGAACTCTTCACCAGCGGCCGGTCAGCGCCGGTGATCGCCCGTTTTCTGCCCGGCCAGCGGTTTGACCTGCAGGCCACGTTGCGGCCGGACGAAGGAGCCACCATCACCGGTGCGCGCTTCATGGTGGACGGCAAGGCGCAGGACGCACCCGTCTCGCTGCGCGCCTGCGCCACGGGCTGCCTGCCGGCCGTGCCGAAGTCGGCCACGATCGCCACGGCCCGCGCCGTCAGCGTCATGCAGCCCGGCCTGCACACCTTCAGCGTGACGGCCACGCAAAGCGACGGCCAGACCGTCATGGCCAACGGCAACTTTGAAGTCGTGGCGCTGATGCCGGGCGGGCAGAAGGTGCGCAACATCATCATCCTGGTGGGCGACGGCATGGGCGCAGCGCAGCGCACGGCTGCGCGCATCGTGAACGGTTACGCGCAGGGCAAGGCGATCAGCCCGCTGGCGATGGACAGCTTCCCGGTCACGGGCCTCGTCAAAACCGCTTCGCTCAATTCAGTGGTGACCGACTCGGCACCCGGCATGACCAGCTATGTCTCGGGCAACAAGAACAACAACAACGAAGAGGGCGTGTTCCCTGACGACACGCTGGACCCGTTTGACAACCCGCGCATTGAATACCTGAGCGAATACCTGCACCGCACCCAGGGCAAGGCGCTGGGCATCGTCACCACCGCCGACGTATTTGACGCCACACCCGCAGGCAACGCAGTGCACACCAGCAACCGGGGCGCGGGCACCGGCATCGTGGACCAGTACCTGGACGATCGGGGCCTGACCGGCCTCAGCGTCCTCATGGGCGGCGGTCGCAAGTGGTTCCTGCCCGGCAGCACGCCGGGCTCGGCGCGTGGCGACCGCACCGACTATGACTTCAGCGGCGATGCGCATACGGCCGACATCGTCAGGCGCTGGGGCGCATCGCCCGGCAAGCTCGACAAAGACCGGGACCTCCTGGCCGACTTCCAGTCCGCCAGATTCAGCTACGCCGCCGACAAGACAGCGCTCGACGCGATTGACCCGCTCAAGACCGACAAGCTGCTGGGCCTGTTTGCGCTGTCGAACATGAACGTGGCGCTGGACAAGATCGACGGCCGCCGCAGCCGCCAGCAGGGCGTGATGACCGGCCGCGTGGTGGACGACTACGGCTTTCCCGACCAGCCCATGCTTGACGAAATGGCCACCAAGGCCCTGGCAGTGCTGGAGCGCCAGAAGAATGGTTTCGTGCTGATGGTGGAGGGCGCCTCGATCGACAAGCAGGCGCACAACATGGACACCGAGCGCTGGATGCTGGACACGCTGGAGTTTGACCGCGCCGTGGCCGTGGCCCAGGAATTTGCCCGCCGCCGCGGAGACACCCTCGTCATCGTCACTGCAGACCATGAGTGCTCTGGCGCGGCGCTGATCGGCGGCTCGCGCGTGACCGATGCGCGGCTGCAGGAGCTTGTGCGCGAAGGCGGCGCGGCCAACGTGCGCGACAAGGTGGTGGGCGTTTATGAGCAGGCGGGTTTTCCGGCCTACCGCATGGCGCGCGATGGTTACCCGGAAACGACCGACATCGACTTTCGCCTGCTGGTGGGTTACGGCGCCAATGCCGACCGCCATGAAGACTGGCGCACCAACGCACGGCCCTTGCAGGACAGCCAGCAGCCGATGGTCAGGACGGCGCCTTTGTCAGGCTACCCGGCCAGCGCCCTGGCGCGTGATGCCGAGGGCCGTTTCCTGATCGCAGGCCAGGTGCCTGGCGAGAGCGCGGTTCACACCGCCACAGACATTCCGCTGTCGGCCTTTGGCCCTGGCGCGTGGTCGTTCACCGGGGTGATCGACAACACCGACGTGTTCTTCAAGCTCGCGCAGGCGGCCGTGCGCGGCGTTGTGCTGCCAGAGGACCTGCGCCGCGCAGGCGCGCGCGCTGCAAGGCCATGAACTCGAACAGGCCGCGCACCATGCACAGCGGGATGACGGTGGCGCGGATCAGGTGGGCTTTGCGTGACATGGCGGGGTGCTGTGTGCAGAGGTGGAGGCGATGAACGCCACGCTAGCCCCGCGCCATGACAGCTTCATGTCAGCGGGCTTTGGCTCCGGATGAGCCCGCCCGAGCTGCCTGAACTTGCCGCGCTGGAGCGCATCATCGAGCTGGGTGCCGGCAGGCTGGAGGCGCGCGTGGCCTGCACCGTGGCGTTGCCGCGCGGGGGCAGCTACCCGGTGCATGTGGTCGCGCTGGGCAACCCGTCCAAAGATGTGCCGGCCGTTGGCTACTTCGGCGGCATCCACGGCCTGGAACGGATCGGCGCCGGCGTGGTGATTGCCTACCTGCAAAGCCTGGTCATGCGTCTGCAATGGGACAGCACGCTGCACCGGCAACTCGAATCCGTGCGCATGGTGTTCATGCCGATTGCCAACCCCGGCGGCATGGCGCTGGGCACACGCGCCAACCCGGGCGGCGTGGACCTGATGCGCAATTCGCCGGTGGATGCCACCGAGCGTGTGCCGTTTCTTGTGGGCGGCCAGCGCATCAGCTCGGGCCTGCCCTGGTACCGCGGCCTGCACGGCATGCCGATGGAGGCCGAGAACCTGGCGATCTGCCAGGTGGTGGAAGAAGAACTGCTCAGCCGTGCCTTCAGCATCTCGCTGGACTGCCACTCGGGCTTTGGCGCCGTGGACCGCATCTGGTTTCCCTATGCACACACGCGCGAGCCGATCGCGCACCTGGCCGAGATGCATGCGCTTAAAAGCATCTTTGTGCAGTCGCACAGCCACCACCGCTATATTTTTGAGCCGCAGAGTCTGCAGTACCTTGCCCATGGGGATTTGTGGGACCACCTGTACCGCAAAGCAGGTGGCGGCGCCCATGGGAATGAGGGCCAGGTATTCCTGCCGCTAACGCTGGAGATGGGCTCGTGGCTGTGGATCAAGAAAAACCCGCGCCAGCTGTTCTCACGCCACGGCATTTTCAACCCGCTGATCGAGCACCGGCTGCAGCGCGTGCTGCGCCAGCATCAGCAGTTTCTGGACTTTCTGTCCCGCGCGGCCAGCGGGCGCGAGCTGTGGCTGCCCGATGCCGATGCGCGCCCGCAGCAGCACGCGCAGGCGCTGCAAAGCTGGTACTGACCGCGCCGCCATGGACCGCACCGGACCTGACACCATGACCCCGAAAGGAGCAGCCCCCACCTGGATCTTGCTGCGTGGCTGGGCACGTGAGGCCCGGCACTGGGGCGGCTTTCCTCCCCAGCTTGCGCAAGCGATGGCCGCCAGCCGCGTGGTGGCGCTGGACCTGCCGGGCTGCGGGGCGCTTTATCGTGAGCGCAGCCATCTGCGCATCGAGGACATGGCAGAGCACTGCCGGGCGCAAACGCAGGCGCTCGGCATGGCGCCGCCCTATCACCTGCTGGCCTTGTCCATGGGCGGCATGGTGGCCGCTACCTGGGCTGCCAGGCACCCGCGCGAAGTGGCCGGCATGGTGCTGATCAACACCAGCATGCGGCCTTTCAGCCGCGTGGCTGAAAGGCTGCGGCCGGCCAACTATGCGGCGCTGGCCCGGCTGGCGCTTGGCCGCCCGACCGCCCGCCGGCTGGAGCAGGAAATTCATCGCATGACGAGCAACCGACCTGCCGATGACGCAGTGCTCGCGCACTGGCTGGCGTTGCGCGAAGCGGCCCCGGTAAGACGCGGTAATGCGTTTCGCCAGCTCATTGCCGCAGCCCGCTACAGCGCGCCCCGGTCACGCCCTGCAGTGCCCACGCTGGTGCTGGCCAGCGAACAGGACCGGCTGGTGTCCGTGGCCTGTTCACAGGCCCTGGCCCGGCAGTGGCAATACCCGCTGAAACTGCACCCGTTTGCCGGGCACGACCTGCCGCTGGACGACGCGCCCTGGGTCTTGAGCCAGGTCAGCCAGTGGCTGAGGGAATGCAGGCAGCGTTGACCGCTTCACAGCGGGGCACGCAGCAGGTCTGTCATCGGCAGGACACGTTGGCGGCCCACCATCCCGGGCATGTACCACGGGGAGCGTTTCAACAGCTACAGCCATCTTGCTGCACTCGTGCTGGTGCTGCTGGGTGCCGCGCCGCTGCTGGCGCAGGCGGCGGGGAAGACGGAGCGCACGGTGGGCGCTGCCGTCTTCACGTTGTGCGCTGCCTTGCTTTACGCGGCGTCCACCCTGTACCACGCCACACGCGGGCGCGCCAAGCGCGTGTGGCAGCGGCTGGACCATTGCGCCATCTACCTGCTGGTGGCGGGCAGCTACACGCCCTTTGCCGCCTGTGCGGCAAGGCATGTCTGGGACTGGGCGCTGCTGGCCCTGATCTGGTTGCTGGCTGCATCGGGCATGGCGGCTGAGCTGCGTGGCAAGCCAGGCAGCAAGCCGCCGCTGGCCCTGTACCTGGGCTTTGGCTGGCTTTGTGTGGCAGGTGTTGCGCGGCTGGCCCCCCAGCTTGGCACGGCCGGGCTGGTGTGGCTGGCTGTGGGTGCGCTGGCTTATTCAGTGGGCACCGTGTTCTACATCAACCGCAGCGGCTGGCGGCATGCGCATGGGACCTGGCACCTGTTTGTGCTGTGCGGCACGGCGTGCCATTACGCCGCAGTGGCGTGCCTTGACGGATGGTCATAATCTGCCAAGGCTTAAAAAACGGCATGAACAAGGAACCCAACGACGTCCTGCACCAGCACAGCCGCCGGCTTGAAGAGGAAGTGGCGGCGCGTTCGGTCGAGCTCACGCGGTTGAATGCCGACCTTGAGCGGCGCGTCACCGAGTGCACGGCCCAGCTTGCAGCCGCCAACAAGGAGCTCGACGCTTTTTCGTATTCGGTGGCGCACGACCTGCGCGGGCCGCTCTCGGCCATTGATGGCTTCAGCGGCCTGCTGGAGAAAGAGCTGGGCAGGATGGTGGCCGCAGGCGGCGATGTGCTGCGGGCCCCGCACCATGTGTCGCGCATCCGGGCTTCGGTCAAAAACATGTCGGAACTGATTGAGGCCTTGCTGATGCTCTCCCGCCTGTCGCGCGTCAAGGTGGAGCGTCTGGAGGTAAGCATCAGCCAGGAGGCCCAGTTGCTGGCCGATGCCCTGCGCAGTTCCGAGCCGCAGCGCAATGCCATGTTCGACATCGAGCCTGGCATGCTGGCGCTGTGTGACGTCAAATTGCTGCGCCAGGTGCTGGCCAATCTGCTGGGCAACGCCTGGAAGTTCAGCAGCTCGAAGCCGCAGACGCGCATTTCCTTTCGCTGTCAGCCACATGCCTCGGGCGCACCCGTCTATTCCATCCAGGACAACGGCGTAGGGTTTGACATGGCTCAGTCGGAGTTGCTGTTTTGCGCTTTCCAGCGGCTGCACAGCGATGCGCAATTTGCCGGTTCGGGCATCGGGCTGGCCACTGTGCACCGCATCATCAGCCGGCATGGCGGGCGCATCTGGGCGGAGTCAGTCGTCGGTCAGGGCACCACGTTTTCTTTCACGCTGGAAGAGGACGCTGCCAGCACTTCTGCCTGACCGAGATCAAAGCGGGCCAATTCCCGGGCGAAAGGGACGCCGTGCGAAAGCTCTACCACCCTCTCCGGAGGCCCCCCCCCAAAGTGGCCCGCGACGAAAGCCCTGGCTATCTAGCCCGCCAGACCCACGAACACATTTTGCACGTCGTCGTTCGCATCAATCGACGCCAGGAAGGTTTCAACCTCGTGCAGGTCGCCGCTGCTCAAGCTTGACGGGTCGATCGGGTTCTTGGCCTTGTAGCCCAGCTTGGCTGACAGCACGGTGAAGCCTTGGGCCGGCAGGGCGCGACTCACCAGGTCCAGGTCGGCATGGTCGGTGATGAAGAGCGTGGTGCCTTCCTCATCGCCGGGCTCGAAGTCCTGCGCGCCAGCTTCAATGGCGGCAAGCTCCGGGTCGGCGCCAGGGGTGGCGGGCTCGGCTTCAATCAGGCCCACATGGTTGAAGTCCCAGGCGACCGAACCTGCTGCACCGAGTTGGCCCTTGCGGAACAGCACGCGCACCTCAGAGGCGGTACGGTTCAGGTTGTCAGTCAGGCATTCGACCATCACCGGCACGCGGTGCGGGGCAAAGCCTTCATAGACCACATGCTCGAAATGCACCGCATCGCTGCCCGTGCCCGAGCCCTTTTTAATAGCGCGGTCCAGCGTGTCTTTGGGCATGGACACCTTGCGGGCCTGCTCCACCAGCAATCGGAGCCGGGAGTTGGCCGCAGGGTCTGCCCCGCTGCGCGCGGCGACCATGATGTCCTTGGACAGTTTGCCGAATATCCGGCCTCTGGCATTGGCCGCCAGTTCCTTGCCTTTTGCTTTCCACTGCGCGCCCATATTTGTCGTCCTTGGATGAATTTTTGCGCTCTTCGGCGCGGGCCCCTGTGGGGTGCCAGACCGCTATAGTAATGAATATCCCCCAAGGCTTTTGCAATGTCCAACCTCATCGTGCACGGCGGCTCGCCGCTTCGTGGCCGGATCACCCCATCGGCCAACAAGAACGCGGTGCTGCCCGTACTGTGCGCCACCTTGTTGACCAGCGAGCCGCTGCGCCTGCTGGGTGTGCCCGACATCACCGACGTGCGAAAGATCCTGGAGATCTTTCGCACCCTGGGCAGTGAGGTGCAGATGGACCACAGCACCGGCACGCTGGAGTTGCACCACCGCGAGACCGTGTTTGACGCTGCGCTGCACCGGCTGCCCGAAGAGATGCGCTCGTCCATCATGCTGGTGCCGCCGCTGCTGTCGCGCTTTGGTGTGGCCCGCCTGGAGGACAACGTGAAAGGTTGCACTTTAGGCGTGCGCGAGATCGACCCGCATGTGGCCGTGTTCCGCCGCTTTGGCAGCCAGGTGGAGCGGGCCGAGGGCTCGCTGCTGGTCCGCTGCCATGGTCCGCTACGGCCCAACGAC
Source organism: Ramlibacter sp. (assembly GCA_014376765.1). Lineage (GTDB taxonomy): Bacteria > Pseudomonadota > Gammaproteobacteria > Burkholderiales > Burkholderiaceae_C > JACMQX01. The sequence continues at coordinate 14,014 of JACMQX010000182.1, forward strand.
CACTGGCTGGATTACGCCTCTGTCACCACCACTGAAAACTTCGTGCTCTGCGCCGTGGTGGCCGACGGCACCTCCACTCTGACCAACGCCGCGTGCGAGCCGCATGTGCAGGAGTTCTGCCGCTTCCTGGGTTTGCTGGGCGCCCGCATTGATGGCATTGGCACCTCGCGCGTGACCGTGCACGGCGGGCAAAAACTCGGCGGCGGCGAGTACCGGTTTGACGAAGACTTTCACGAGATCACCACGTTTTTGGCGCTGGGCGCCATCACCGATGGGGATGTGGTGGTGCGCAACAGTGTGCCCGGCAACTTTCCGCTGATCGACCGCACCTTTGCCAAATTCGGGGTGCAGATCGTGCATGAGGGCGGCTGGTCGCGCGCCATCCGCAACGGGCCGCTCAAGGTGGAGACGCCCTTCACCAGCAACGTGCTTACCAAGGTGGAGGCTGCACCCTGGCCGTACTTTCCGGTGGACCTGCTGCCCATCTTCATTGCGCTGGGCGTTCGCGCTGAAAGACGTTTGGCGGTACAGCGCTCACGCCGGCGGTGGTGGAGAGCCCCTACATCATCCGGGTGGCAATTGCGCTGTTCATGGTGGCGTCGAGCATTGAAGGCCGCTCGGAGATCAGGAACGCCACGCCGATCCGCAGGGCGCATCTGCGGTTTGTGGAGAACTTGCGGAGTCTGGGTGTCAATGTAGAGTGGACAAGTGAAGAATAAGGAAAAAAAATGACCAAAGGCTACTGGATCGCGCGCGTTGACGTCGCGGACCCCGATGCATACAAACGCTACGTCGCTGCCAATGCAGAACCGTTTCGCAAATACGGCGCGCGCTTTTTAGTGCGGGGCGGAAAGTTTGAAAATCCCGAGGGCGCAAGCCGCACGCGCAATGTGGTGCTGGAGTTTCCGTCGTACCAGGCGGCGCTTGACTGCTGGCATTCGCCCGAATACCAGGCCGCCATCAAGTTCAGGGCAGCGCCGGTTGCGGAATGCGACATGGTGATCATCGAGGGCTATGACGGGCCGCAGCCCGCCTGACATAGTGCGGACGGTCCCCGCATGATTTCGGGTTGGGCTTGTAGTCATAAGGATTGGCCGGCACGCCCTCACGCGGATGGGTGGCCCAGGAGCCCAGGCAACTGAGCATCACCGCCGGCAGCAGATCGAGAAAATTCACCTCTCCACCGATCCTGTCCGAGTCCGGCAGCAACCGCGGGCCTGCCAGGCCGTTGATGACGAGCGAGGCGGCGGTTTAGGCGCCCAGGCCTTTGCTCACTGCAAGAATGCGGGCTTCGAGCGTCAAGCCTTTTCTGACGGAAGGGGTGATTCAAGTCTCATGGCAATCCACGTCCTTGCCGCTGGGTTTGCGCAACGCGCGCGCCCTCAAACATGAATGGCATGGCGCAAATCCGGTTGCCTGTGCAGTTGCGATGAAGGGCGATCGAGATAAAAATCCGAGTGCCACACCAGGGCCTGCTTTACCGCGATGTCTATGCTCCCAAGCAGCTTTTGCGCGCTCAGGCCCTGCAACGGATATGTGCGGCGAAAGATTTCTTCTGCCTTGTCACGCGGAAAGGTACCGAAGTCGACGAACACATTAACCAGGGCGGGCTCGTTCTCGCCTGGGAAAATCGTAAGGGCGACGTCCTTGAAAACCAGGTTGCCGGTAACGTGAATCAATTCAGATTGATCGCCCAGACCCAAGAGTGCCGCGAGCGTATGCATGAGCTCTTTATATACATCTTTGTTCATTGTAAATTCAAGTTGACTGTTATCCGTCAAAAGCATTTAACAGTGAATCTATTTTATGTAGGCAGGCATGCGTGAGTCAGCCATAGTTGGCATATGCAAATGCAATTGATGGCCGTCAGGCGCCGGACACGGAGGGCAGCGCAGAGCCTCTCTGGCGCTGCGAGTTCATTCAAAAAAGACGTTGGTATGGCAGCTTTTTACCGCCCGCCTTCAGTTCAGCATCGGCACCAGGTCTGGATCGCCCTTGGCCATCGCGCGTTGATACGCAGGCCGCGCACCAATGCGCGCGAGCCAGGCCAGGATGTTGGGGTAGGGCGCCAGATCGAGCGGCATGAACAGCCGCATGGTGGTGACTGAAAAGACGGTCATGATGTCGGCCGCCGTCAGCTCGCCGCCCGCCAGGTAATGCACGTCGCCCAGGCGCGCGTCCATGAACTCAAGCGCTAG
>JACMQX010000183.1 GCA_014376765.1 Ramlibacter sp.
GCCTCTCCAATGAGGTGATTTGGAGCCAGGACAAACTGGAGCCACCACATCGCAACGACATTAACTCCCTTGCACGCCGATCCTCTGAAGAACCGGTTGCTCTCCAGCCTTCCCTACGACGAATGGCAGCGCTGGAGGTCAGAGCTCGAGTGGGTCGACATGCCTCTAGGCCATGTGCTTTATGAATCAGGCTCGACACTCAAGCACGTCTACTTCCCCGTCACTTCCATCGTCTCGCTTTTGTATGTGATGGAAAACGGCGCCTCGGCCGAGATTGCTGTGTGTGGCAAGGAAGGCCTGGTCGGGATCTCGCTATTCATGGGCGGTGAGTCCACGCCCAGCCGGGCCGTCGTGCAAAGTGCAGGCTACGGTTTCCGGCTCAGGGCTCAGGTGATGAAAGACGAATTCAACCGCGCCGGCCCGGTGCTGCATTTGCTGCTGCGCTACACCCAGGCCCTTATCACCCAGATGTCGCAAACGGCTGTCTGCAACCGCCACCACACGCTGGACCAGCAACTGTGCCGCTGGCTGTTGCTGAGCATGGACCGGCTTGAAGGCAATGAACTCATCATGACGCAGGAGTTGATTGCCAACATGCTCGGTGTGCGGCGCGAGGGCGTGACTGAAGGGGCCCTGAAGCTGCAGAACCTGGGCTACATCCGTTACTCACGCGGGCGCATTACCGTGCTCAACCGGCCAGGGCTGGAAGAGCGCACCTGCGAATGCTATGCGGTGGTCAAGCGGGAGTACGACCGCCTTCTTCCCGCCACGCAAGAGACCTGAATTTTTTTGCGCTTGCGTGCGCTGGCAGACTGTCGCCGGGCAGTGGCAAGTTCAGACTCGCGGCATGGCGCTTCCTCGGGCTGAGTGATGTGCCACACTTCCCTGAAAGCCTGCGTGCCCAATGCCGAAAACCAACTGATCTCGCTGCTCCCGCGCGCGGATCGCCAGCGGCTGGTGGCCATTTGTGAGCCGGTGCAACTGGTCCTGTCCGAGGTGTTGTGCGAGAGTGGCAAGCCATTGCGCTACGTTTATTTCCCCGTTGATGGTTTTATATCGCTGTTGACGGTGCTGGACGGCAAGCCCACGCTGGAAGTGGGCATGGTCGGGCGCGAAGGCATGTTGGGTGCGCAACTGGCCCTGGGTGTCGCCACCACGCCACTGCACGCGCTGGTGCAAGGCGTGGGTTCCGCCTGGCGGGTTCCGACGGCGAAGTTTCGCAAGGAGCTGGCGCAGTGCCCGGCGCTGCACCGCATCCTCAGCCGCTACCTGTACGTGCTGATGGGGCAGCAGGCGTCGTCTGCGGCCTGCCTGCGCTACCACTATGTCGAGCCGCGCCTGGCCCGCTGGTTGCTCATGAGCCAGGACCGCGCTCACTCCAGCTGCTTTCACATCACGCATGAGTTTTTGGCGCACATGCTGGGCGTGCGGCGGGTCGGCGTCACGGCTTCGGCGGGCGCATTGCAAAAACTCGGGTTGATCGAATACCGCCGCGGTGAAATCACGGTGATCGACCGTTCCGGGCTCGAGCGTGCCGCTTGCAGCTGTTATAAAACCAACCTGAGGTCCTACCAGCAAGTGCTGGTTTGACGGTCACGCGGTGAGCGGTGTGCGCGCCGTGCCGGCCGACGTCACCGGCTGATACGCGGCTTCCCTGCGCAGCACAAGGCTTGCAGGCGCACTGCAGAACGTTGCATCACGCGCGGCGATCACGTTACTGCCCTTGGTTTTGATCTGACCCCAAAGCTCCGGCACCCAGACACGAACTACACCTTCATCCTTGAGCGCAGAACACGCGAAATCAAAAACGCCGTCCCGATCGCCACGCCAAAGGTCCAGCCCAGCACGGCCAACAGGTTGGTGCGGTAGTACCAGGTGGCGATACTGGCCGCGACAAAGCCGGTTTCAATCGCACCAAACGAGGTGGTCAACCACATGCCGATGCGGCTGACGGCCTGCTGGTTGCGGGTGGTGATCTCGAACGTCAGCGCCTCCAGGCGCTCGCCCACCGCGTCAAACAGGTCGTTGATGCCAAAGAGGCGCTCGCCCAGCGTCGTGGCTTCAGCGGTGTAGCCGTGGGTTTTGGCCAGAGTGCCGTAGTACTCCTCCAGCCCGTCAAAAATATCGCGGCGCAGTTGCATGAGGTCTTCCACCGTCCCGTAAATCCCCTGCCGGAAGCGGTTCAGAAACGAGCGCAGCACCGCACGCTCCAGGCACAGCAATTCCAGGGTGACCAGCAGCGGCAGCGTGTTGTGCGGCAGCTCCACGCTGTCGCTGCCAGGCATGCAGCCGTGCACGTCAATCGCGCCGTTGCGGGCCAGCAAAGACAGACCCTCTTCCCGGCGGCAGAAGTCCGCGGCCAGCTCATCGCTTACAAATTTTGCCTTGAAGCGTTCACCCGTATCGTCGCGGTGCAGCAGCTTGACCAGGTCATAACCGTGCAGCGCCACCAGCTCGCCCAGCGCCAGGTCTTCAGCGCGCAGCACGGCCAGCGGCAGCATCATCTCCGGGTAAGTCGGGTGGCCCGGCCCTGGCGAGTTGAGCGTGCGCCAGACGCGGTGGGCGATGCTGCCTTCACGCTCAAGGTCGAGCCAGCCGATCCAGCGGTCCGCATCCAGCGTCTGGGTGGGGGCCGTGAGCCAGACTTCCCAGACTGCCGCGCCCGACTTGTGGATCACCAGGTGGATGTCCGCATGCGGCGGATCCCCCGCTGGCCCGTGCAGCACCAGGCGGCCCACCGCGGTGCGGGTCAGCCGCCGGGTCCGAAGGTAAGGCTCGCCCAGCAGCCGCTGCTGCATGGCGTCCAGCCGGCCGTGGTAGGACTCGGTGATCTCGTCGGGAATGGCCTGCAGCCCTAGCGGCTGGCTGCCAGGTGCGACTGCGGCGTCGGGCGTGACGGCGAAGAGAAGAACAAACGCGGCATGCACCCGCGCTGGGAATTGGGGGAGTTGGGGTGGCATTGTGCGTGGGTGTAGGGTTCTGCTGCATTGTGCGTTGGTAGCGTCAAGCCCCGACGTAATCTACCGAACAGATTGTGCGCAGCGCGATGCGTTATGGTGGCTGATGTTGAAGTTATCTGACGGCCCGTTCGCAACTGACATGGCTGACCGTTTGTCGCCCGACGCACCCACGCCGCCAGAACCCGCGGTTGAGCTGTTTCTGGACGCCTTCCCGGCCCACATTGCCTGGCTTGATCTGCACGGTGAAATACTGCGGGTCAATCGCAGCTGGCGCGACTTCTTCGTGGCCAATGACATGCGCCAGCTTTCGGCGGGTGTGGGCGACAACTACCTCACCATCTGCCGGAACACCCAGGGGCCAGAACGTGAGCAGGCTCTGGCCGCA
>JACMQX010000184.1 GCA_014376765.1 Ramlibacter sp.
AATGCGAAGGTCGTGAGTTCGATCCTCATCCTCTCCACCACAGCAAAAACTGGTTTCAAAGTGGGTTCTTAGCTCAGTTGGTAGAGCAGCGGACTCTTAATCCGTAGGTCGAGTGTTCGAGTCACTCAGGACCCACCACTTCTAAGCCCTCTGGTCGCTCGACCAGAGGGGCTTTCTCCCGACGGGACAGGCCTGTCGGGGCTCCGCGTTCAGTCCGCCGGTCAAACGGCGATCACAACGTTTCAAGGAGCTCACATGCCAACGGTAAAATTGTCCACCAGTACCGACTTCGCGACTGACAGCGCGAGTCAATCTGGCCCTCAAGCCATCCTCCCTCCTGAGGGCTGGCAGGCCCTACCCCTGCGCGATGAGGAAATCGGTGTCAGCACGCTCATAGCCTTCTACATGGCTCACTATGCCGGGCGTGACGGTAGCCGCGCGCAGCGACTGTCGTGGTGGAAACGCCGGCCTAAAGGCATCCCACCAGGCGAACTATCAGATGACGAGATCCATGCCGCCATGGAAGACCGAGAAGCACTTCGTCAAGTACCGACTGACCTGGTTCGAGAAGGGCCCCAAGCCGTTCCGCAGCAACGGACGCGAAGGCGATTCAGTGCCGCACGCGGAACCTGAACGGCCTGCAGCGCACACCACAACCTTGCGGCCGCAGGCAGCGACTTCAGGGCAGGCCAATGAAGACCATCCCAAGGATGGCGCCGGCGACGGCTTCATCTGACCATCAACCATGCCAGCCGGGGCATCCCCGGCTGGGGATGCCTCCGAGCTGACAACAGAACCTGGACTCATTCCACTTGCTGACGTCACCTCCAGATGTCCTTCATTGAACGGACGGGCGGTCAGCCTAAACACTGTCCGCGACTTTCTGCGAGCGGCGCGTACGGTCGTAAGCGAGTGACAAGACGCGCGGCTTCACGCCGCGCACGCGCAACGTCGCCGTTGCCCTGAGCGGCACAGACTCGACCAACGTGCTCACCCGCCCCATGCCAGTCGCGCGCAAGGCGCTTGCCAATGCCGGCATGACCATCGACCAGATCGACCTCTTTGAAATCAACGAGGCCTTTGCCGTCGTGCCCATGCGCTTCATGAAGGCGCTGGGCGTGCCGCACGAGAAGGTCAACGTCAACGGCGGTGCTATCCCATGGGCCACCCGATGGGTGCCACAGGCGCAATGATCCTGAACACGCTGATTGATGAGCTGCACCGCCGCAAGCTGCGCTACGGGATGGCGACGCTGTGTGTTGGTGGCGGCATGGGCATTGCGACCATCGTGGAAGCCATCTAAGCCATCTTGCGCGACGCCGGCACGCGCCGGTTGGAGGCCTGGGCGTCCTGCTCCAGGTTGGCGATGATGGCCAGCAGGGTCTTGCGCGTGGCGGCAATTTCGCGCGCCGACACGCCGCTCACCGCGATCTCATTCACCTGTTCGGCCAGCGGCACCAGCACGTCCTTGAGCGCCTTGCCCTCGGGCGTGAGGTAGATGCAGATATTGCGCTGGTTTTCCGGCAGCTTGCGGCGGATGATGTAGCCCAGCTTTTCCATCGTCTGCAGCGCGCTGAATGTGGTGGGCTCGCGAACACCGGCCAGCTCGCTGAGCGCACGCTGGGTGATGCCCTCCTTCTCCCACAGGATGCGCAGGAAGGCCCATTGCCCCATCGAGACCGAATGCTCCATCAGCCTGACCTGCAACGCCCGCGTCATGATGCGGATCGTGTCCTTGATGACATGGGCCAGCCGGTCGTTAGGCACGGCTTCGCGCCATGCGCGCAGCGCGTCAATGGCGGCTTTATCATCAACTTTGAGTATGGCCATCTGAGAGTGAGAAACGGGTCGTCGCAAAGCAGCACATTTTAGCCGTGCCCACCATGGCACAGGCCGGTGCGCTGCACCGGCCTTGCGCCAGGTCAATGCCGCCGCGCGCCTATTCGGCCGCGATCTTGGCCGACTTCACCGCACGCTCAAACTTGCGCAGGTTGGCGCGCAGGTTCTCGGTGTATTCAACGGGCGGCTTGTAGGTGATGGCGGTGGCCGTGTCCTTGAATTTGGCGATGAAGTCCGGACTCTCCGACGCCTGCTTGATGGCCGCAGCCAGCTTGGCCACAACCGCAGGCGGCATGCCCGCGGGCCCAAGGACGCCCATCTCGGACGCGAAGTCATAGCCCTTAACCGTCTCGCCGATGGTGGGCACGGCGGGGAAGCCCGGCAGCCGGCCCGGCGACGTGACGGCCAGCAGGTTCAGGCTGCCCGAGCGGATGTGCGCCCCGGCCGCCGCAAACGAAGTGATCAGCAGCGGCACGTCGCCCGCCAGCACGCCCGGCACGGACTGGCCGCTGCCCTTGTACGGCACGTGGGTGATGTCCAGGCCCGCGTCGGCCTTGAAGGCTTCCATCGAGATGTGGTGGATGGTGCCCACGCCCGACGAGCCGTAGTTGAATTTGCCGGGATTGACCTTGGCTTCACGCATCAGGTCTTCCAGTTTCCGGAACGGCGTCTTGGCGTTGGACACCAGCAGGAGCGGCTCGGTGGTCACAAGTGCCACGGCCGTGAGGTCCTTGAGAGTGTCGTAGGGCAGGTTTTTGAAGATGAACGGCGCGATGACGAGCTGGCCGGTCTCGCCGAGCAGCAGGTTGTAGCCGTCGGGTGCCATCTTGGCGACTTGCGCCGTCACGGTGCTGCCGCCGGCGCCAGGGCGGTTCTCAACAACGAAGGGCTGGCCGAGAATCTCGGTGAGCTTCTGGCCGAGGGCGCGGGCCACCATGTCGGGGCCCCCACCGGGCACATAGCCCACGAGTATCTTGACGGGCTTGTTCGGGTAGTCCGTCTGGGCCTTTGCGCCAGGCACGGCGCACACCAGCGCCGCGGCGGCCAGCACCGCACTTGCGAATTTCAACTTCATGCTTGTCTCCTTTTTTTTGGGGGGTCGGGGGCTCAGACGTCCAGCGTCGACGGTGCGAACAACTCCTCGACGGCCACGCGCCGCCCGGTCAGGCCCTGCTCGTGCACATACTTCGAAATGGTTTCAATGACCTTGCGCGAGGCCTTCATGCCGTAAGCTTTCGGGTCGGCCGTCTGCAGCGCCTTGCGGCCCGCCACGTCGATCAGCCCGGTTTCAAAATACGCTTGAAGTGTCTCGGCGGCTTCATGCTCCACATGCTGCTTGGCGGCCATGAAGGCGTGGTACAGGTTTAGCGCAAGCCAGGGATGGCGCTCGTACAGCTCACGGCGGATGACCACCGTGTGGTTGATCGGGAAGATGCCTGTCTTGGCGAAGTAGCGGCGCGTCTCGGCCTCCTTGTCGCGGAACAGCGGCTTGACCTCTTCCACCGCGTCCAGGTCGATGGTGCTGCGATCCACCAGGTTGCGGTTGCTGAGGTACAGCAGCGTCGCGTCCAATTCGCCCTTGCTCAGCATCTCGCCGATGTTGGTGGCCGGCGGGATCTGGTTCAGGCGCACGCCCTCGGGCGGCTTGAAGCCGGTGGATCCGCCGTGGCTCTTGTCGGGGCCGCGCTCCATGAACCATTCGATGTCGCTGGCCTTAACGCCGAACTCATGCTCGAGAATGCCGCGCGACCAGAGGGCCGCCGTCTGCTGGTACTCGGGCACGCCCACGCGCTTGCCCTTGAGGTCTTCGGGGCTGGCGATGCCGCGGTCGGTCCGCACCAGGATGTTGGTGTGGAAGAACATGCGCGAGGTGTAGATGGGCAGCGCCACCCAGCGCCGGTCGCCGCGCGCCGTGGCAATGAACAGCGACGACAGCGACATTTCCGACACGTCGAAGTCGGCGTATTTCAGCTGCCGCCAGAACATCTCCGAGGGGTGAACGGCCGTGGGGATGAGGCGCACGCCTTGCGGCTGGAAGCGCCCCTGGAGGATGGGGCGCGTGCGCTCGTTGTCAGACAGCGCGAGGCTGAGGGTCAATGTGTCCTGGCTCATGGTCGTGCGCCCTTCACGCGGGTTCGGCCACGTTGGTGGCGGGTGCGGCTTCCGGGCTGGCAGGCGCTGCGGCGCTGTCACGCTGGGCGGCCTGGGCCTGCGCCGTGTCCAGGTGCCGCCAGTCGGCCTGCTTGGACAGCATGCCCTCAAAGGAGCGCAGGCCTGCCTGCTGCTGCATGACAGCGGGCGCGGCGCCTATGCAGTCACCGCCGGCCGCGGTTCGCTGCGCCGCGTCCACCATAACGCGGCGGAAGCCGACGATGGCCTGGTCGCTCGCGCCCAGCCGGTCGTGCGTGCGGTCGGCAATCGGGCCCATGGTCTCCCACATGGCAATGTCCTGGTGCGGGATGCCGCGTATGCCGGTGAAGTTGCCGTTCTTCATGGCCTGGCGGTCCTGCAGGTAGTTGTTGGACAGGTTGCGCAGCTTGTTAAAGCGCTCATCCAAGTCGATGCCCACCTGCGCGCCGAGGAACTTGCGCCACTCTTCCGTGTCGATGCCGCCAACGGGCCCTTCGTTCCAGGCCATGAAATAGAAGACGGTGTGTGTGTCGTCAATCGGGATGTTCACATTCGCCAGGCCATACATCGCATTGGGCGGGATGATGACCGTGAACGGCGCGACGAACAGCGTCATGCGCACATAGTCCAGCGTGGCGGCGTTCTGGATGGGGCGGCGGATGGCGGCGTATTTGAGGCCATAGTCGGTGTTATGCACCTGGATTCGCGGCGCCTTGTCAGTGGAAGGCCGCACAAAGCCGCTGCCCTGCGGCCGCGTGCCCGCGACCTTGCTGGGGACAATGTCCGATGAATGCAGTGACGAGCTGTGGGCCGAGTCAATGGCGCCTTCCAGCACCTGGGCCCAGTTGCAGTCGATGTTGATCTTGACGATGCTGACCTTGGAGTCGGCATTGGGCGCCCAGGGCGGCGGAGCGAAGGGCACCCTATCGGCCTCCGCGCCCATCCACGCCCAAACAAATCCACCGTGTTCATGCGTGGCATAGGCCTTGTGCTTGACCTTGTTGTTGCAGGCCTCGGCGGGCTCGGACGGCATCTCCACTACGTTGCCCTTCACGTCCACCTTCCAGCCGTGGTACAGGCAGCGCAGCCCGCAGTCTTCGTTGCGCCCGAATACCAGCGAAGCCCGGCGGTGCGGGCAATAGCGGTCCATCAGGCCCACAGCGCCATCGCTGTCGCGCCAGGCAACGAGGTCTTCACCCAGCAGGCGCACCGGCACCGGCGCGCCGTCGGCCTCCGCGATCTCTTCGCTCAGGCAGGCCGGTATCCAGTGGCTGCGCATGATGCGGCCCATGGGGGCGTCACCCTCCACGCGGCACAGCAGTTCGTTTTCTTCATGGGTCAACATTCGCTTTGTCTCCTGCAAACTGGCAGCCTTGCCGTGTGAGCGGCTTGCCAGAAAAATATCCGGGGCGGATAATATTAGGAAGCTAATAATAATAAGACCGGATACCTAGGTCAATAGGGGTGACCCTTTGGACAACTTGACTTCCCTGGGTGCCTTCATGGTGGTGATGGACTACCAGGAGGTGGGCACCCGCCATGTTTCATGATGCGAGAGATGGAGACAATACCTTGAGCACAGACCTCCTCGTCACCGAGGCGCCCTCCGCCAGCGGCAACGCTGTCGAGCCGCCATTCACCGCGTTGCGGGTCGCGCGGAAGACAGCTCTTACGCCCGACATCTTCCTGTTTGAGTTGTGCAGCCCCGACGGGTCCGACCTGCCCGCGTTCACGCCCGGCTCACATGTCTGCGTGCAGGTCCCTGCGGGCATGCGCCGCAACTATTCGCTCAGCAGCGATCCTTCCAACCTTGGCCGGTACGACATTGCCGTCAAGCGCGACGCGAACGGGCGCGGCGGCTCGGTAAGCATGGCTGACGACGTACAGGAAGGCGACCTACTGCAGGTCAGCACGCCGCGCAACAACTTCGAGCTGACGGAGCGGGCCAGCGACTATGTGTTCGTTGCCGGCGGCATCGGCATAACGCCCATCCTGTCGATGATGCGGCACCTGAAGGCCACAGGGCGGGACCGGTTCAAGCTTTACTACTGCACACGGGACGAACAGAGCACGGCATTTCTCGAGACGCTGCGGGCCGAGTTCGGCGCCAAGGTGAAGTTTCACCATGACCGCGGCGAATTGGCCAATGCCTGCGACTTCTGGGACATCTTTGAAAAGCCGGGCAAGGCCCACGTCTACTGCTGCGGACCCAGGGGCCTGATGGACAGCGTGCGTGACACCTCGGGCCACTGGCCCGCAGGCGCCGTTCACTTCGAGAGCTTCGGCGTGGAACAGGCGCACCGCGTGAACCTGCCTTTTCGCGTGAGGCTGGCCAGGTCGGGTAGCGTGGTGGCGGTGGCAAGGGACCAGTCGCTCCTGGATGCACTGCGCGGCCACGGGCTACGCGTGCCGAGCTCCTGCGAGAGTGGCACCTGCGGCTCCTGCCGCACCCGACTCATCGCCGGGGATGCGGACCATCGCGACATTGTGCTCAGTGACACCGAGAAAAGCAGCCAGATCATGGTTTGCGTGTCACGCGCCGCTGCCGACGGCGGCGAACTGGTGCTCGAGCTGTGAGCCCCATCGCCCCGCTTCCCGATTCGGCGCGGCCGATACGCCTTGGTATTGCCGGGCTGGGCCGCGCGTTTACCTTGATGCTGCCCACCTTCCTGGGCGATCCGCGCGTGCGCCTTTGCGGCGCAGCCGACCCGATTGCCGCAGCCCGCATGCAGTTCGAGTCCGATTTCGGCGCACCAGCCCATGACTCCGTTGAGGCACTGTGCGCCAGCCCGGGCATCGACGCCGTCTATGTCGCCACGCCCCACCAGTTCCATGCGGACCACGTCTGCATCGCGGCCGCGGCCGGCAAGCATGTGCTGGTGGAAAAGCCCATGGCGATCACGCTCGACGAATGCACCCGCATGATCGACGCGGCGCGCGCAGCCAGCGTGCACCTGATCGTCGGCCCGAGCCACAGCTTTGACCGGCCCATCAAGCGCGCGCGGGAGATCATCGACAGCGGCCTCTACGGCCAGGTGCGGATGATCACCGCTCTGGACTTCACCGACTTCCTGTACCGCCCGCGCCGCCCCGAAGAGCTGGACACGCGCGCCGGCGGCGGCGTGGTGCACAGCCAGGCGGCCCACCAGATGGACATCGTGCGGCTTTTGGGCGGCGGCATGGTGAACAGCGTGCGGGCCCACACAGGCGCGTGGGACGCCAGACGGCCGACCGAGGGCGCCTACAGCGCGCTGCTCGGCTTTGAAGGCGGTGCCTTCTGCTCTGCCACATACAGCGGCTTTGCCCACTACGACACCGACGCGCTGATGGACGCCATTGGCGAATCCGGCCAGCCCAAGCCATCCTCCGAATACGGCGCCGCCCGCAGGAAACTGGCGCAGGCCGTTTCACCCGCGAAGGAGATCGAGATGAAGGCCGCACGCAACTACGGCGGCAGCGGCTGGGCGCCCTCGCCAGCGGCAGGCGGCCAGACCCACCAGCATTTCGGGCCGCTCATCGTGAGCCTGGACGGGGCCGACCTGCGCCCCATGCCCACAGGCATCGCGGTGTTCGCTGACGGCGCGCAGCACGTGGAAGCGCTGGAGCGGCCGGCCTACCCCCGCAAGGAAGTGATGGACGAGTTGCATGCCGCTGTGGTGGACGGCAAGCCGCCGGTGCACAGCGGCGAATGGGGCCGCGCCACCACGGAAGTCTGCCTGGCGATCCTGACGTCAGCCCGCACGCGCGCCGAGGTCATCCCGCGCTGGCAGGTGCCCGTGCGCGGCTGAGGTGCACCGGGCCGCTCTGTGCGTCAGTCGGCCATGGGGATCTTCGCGATCTTCACCGCACGATCGTATTTGCGCAGGTTACAGCGGATGTTCTCGGTGTATTCCTCGGGCGTGGTGAACTTGATGATGGTGCTTGACTTCCTGAACGCCTCCAGCACGTCTGGGCTCTCCACCGCCTGCTTGATCGCACGCGACAGGCGCGCCAGGATCTCGGGCGGAAGGCCCGCCGGCGCCAGCAGCCCCATCTCGGACGAGTAGTCGTAGTCCTTCACGAACTCCGAGATCGCGGGCGTGTCGGGCAGGCCCGCGATGCGGCCGGCCGACGTCACCGCCACCACGTTGAGCTTGCCCGCGGTGACTTGCGCGCCGGCGGCGGTCATGGAAGTCACGAGCATCGGCACATCGCCCGCCAGCCCCGCCGCGACCGACTGGCCGCTGCCCTTGTACGGCACGTGCGCCAGGTCAAGCCCGGCGTCGGCCTTGAGCACTTCCAGCGCGACATGGTGGATCGTGCCGACACCCGAGGTGCCCACGTCAATCTTGCCGGGTTGCGCCTTGGCAATGCGGAACAGGTCCTGCATGCTGCGAATGGGCAGCTTGGAATTGGCCACCAGGATCAGCGGGCCACTGGCCATCATGCTGATAGGCGTGAAATCACGCGCAGTATCGTAGGCCAGGTTCTTGTAGATGTAGGGCGCCACGACCAGTTGCCCTGTCTCCCCCAGCAGCAGCGTGTAGCCGTCGGGCGCGGACTTGGCCACAAACGCTGTGGCGGTGGTCGCGCCCGCGCCGGGCCGGTTATCCACCACGAACGGCTGGCCCAGGATCTCGCCGAGCTTCTGGCCCAGCGTGCGGGCCACGAAGTCGGGGCCACCACCGGGCACGTAACCCACCACGATCTTTACCGGCCTGTTGGGGTAACTGGTTTGCGCGGTAGCGCCGTCGGCTGTCATGAGCAGAGCGGCCGCCGCGAGCAGGAGGTGCCGGATAGCCATGTTCAAGCTGCCTTTTCAAGGGTTTGTGGGGCTTGGTCTTCAGCGACGGCGCGGGCCAGCGTGCGCCAGTCAATCGTCTTGGCCACGATGCCTTCGAAAGAGCGGATGCGCGCATGCGGCACGGGCCGCGCCGATGGCGGGCGCGCCGGCGGCCATCGCGCGTGCGGCCTCCACCATCAACTGGCGGAAGTGCACGACGGCCATGTCGCTGGCGCCCAGGCGCTCTCGCGTGCGGTCGGCGATTGGGCCCATGGTTTCCCACATGGCGATGTCCTGGTTGGGGATGCCGCGAATGCCGGTGAAGCTGCCGTTCCTCATGGCGCCGCGGTCCTGCAGGTAGTGGTTAGCCTGGTTGCGCACTTTAATAAAGCGCTCGTCGAGGTCGATGCCCACCTGCGCGCCGTTGCGCTTGCGCCAGGTCTCCTGCGCCATGCCCTTGCCGGGCTGGTCCGTCCAGGCAATGAAATAGAAGGCGGTGTGCGTGTCGTCGACCGGCACGCTTAGGCTGGCCACGTTGTAGAGGCTGTTGGGCGGAATGAGCACGGTGAACGGCGCGACGAAGACCGTCACGCGCACATACTCGTTCTCGGCGGCGTCCTTGATGGGCCTGCGCACCGCCGCATAGCGAAAGCCATAGGGCATCGCCTCAATGCGGATGCGCGGCGCCTTGTCGGCGGAGGGCCGCTGCGTGATGCCTCCCGCCGACATGGCCGAGCGCGCCACGTTGCCAGGGCGGATCTCGCTGGAGGCTCCGCCAATTCCGAAGTCAGCTGTGATGTCCACGCATTCGCGCGTGAAGTCATCTGCCACCGTGAGGCATTTGATCCGCCGTGAAACCGCGTCAGGACGCGCTATGGCGTCGCTCACAAAGTCCATGCTCCAGGTCTGGTTCACCGCCAATGCAGCCACCAGCGGCACGCGCACGCCAATGCGCAAGGCCCTCTTGCGTTTCCTGATCGACAGGCCTTCTGCTGTGTAGAGGCGGTACACCCGCTTGTGATTGATCCCCGGATATTGCGGGCGCAGTACAACGTGGATCATGCGATAGCCCCATCGCCGGCGGGCGTGGGCGGTCTGCACGATCTGCTCGCGCAGCTCCATGTTGAGCGCACTGGTCTGGCCCTCATGGCGGTAGGTGTCACGGCTTAGCCCCACAAGGGCGCAGGCGTGGCGCTCGGACATTAGGTGTTC
>JACMQX010000185.1 GCA_014376765.1 Ramlibacter sp.
ACGCCGCCGCAGACGACGCCTGCTACCTCGCCCTGAAGGCGCGGGACGCGCGGTTTGACGGCAGCTTCTTCACCGGCGTCACCTCCACCGGCATCTACTGCCGCCCGGTCTGCAAGGTGAAGGCACCCAAGCGCGAGAACTGCCGCTTCTTTCGCCTGGCCGCGCAGGCCGAGCGGGCAGGCTTTCGGCCCTGCCTGCGCTGCCGGCCGGAGCTGGCGCCGCAGTCTTCGGGGGTGTGGTCGATTCAGGACGCGTCATACATCCTCGCGCATCAGGCTGCGCGTCTGCTCGATGAGCCAGAGGCCTGGCAAGGCGAAGCCCCCTCCGTAGAAAAGCTCGCCGCTCGCCTGGGCATAAGCGACCGCCACGTGCGCCGCATCTTCGAGACCCACTTCGGCGTCTCCCCCGTGCAGTACCTGCAAACCCGCCGGCTGCTCACTGCCAAGCAGTTGCTGGCCGATACCCGCCTGCCCATCACCCAGGTGGCGCTGATCAGCGGCTTTGCCAGCGTGCGCCGCTTCAACGCCGCGTTTGTGGAGCACTACGGCCTGAACCCCACGCAGCTGCGGCGTGAGGGCGCAGCGCCGGCCACGCAAGGCATCAACGTCCGGCTGGGCTACCGTCCGCCGTATGACGCCGCCGCCATGATGGCTTTTTTCAGCCGGCATCTGATCCAGCGCATTGAATATGTAGATGAGACGCCCGGCGCGCTGGGCCTGGGCCGCACACTGCGCATTGAGTCCCTTGGCAAGGTGCACATTGGCTGGATCGCCGGGCGCTTTGATGAAGAGCGCTGCCAGGTGGTGCTGGGCGTGAGCGATTCATTGCGTGAAGTGCTGCCGGTGGTGATCCGCCGCCTGCGCGCCGCGCTCGACCTGGACGCCGACCCGCAAGCCATCAACCACTCCCTGCATGCCAGTTTCCCGCTGGGCGACGGCCTGCGGGTGCCGGGCGCGATGGATGGGTATGAACTCGCTGTGCGGGCCGTGCTGGGCCAGCAGATCACTGTCGCTGCGGCACGCACACTGGCGCAGCGCGTGGTCGACAAGTTTGGCGAGCCAATTGAAACGCCCTGGCCCGCGCTCACACGCCTCTTTCCCGCACCGGCAGTGCTGGCCGCCGCCAGTGGCGACGCGCTCGGGCAACTGGGCATCGTCAAACAACGGCAAGCTGCCATCGTCGCGATTGCGCGCGCCGTAGCGGACAAGCGCCTGCAACTGCACGGCGGGGCCGACCTGCACGCCACCATTGCCGCGCTCAAGGATCTGCCCGGCATCGGCGACTGGACGGCGCAGTACATCGCCATGCGGGCGCTGCGCTGGCCCGATGCTTTCCCGGCCGGCGACGTGGCTCTCCACAAGGCATTGGGCGTGCAGGACAGCAAGCACCCCGCGCGCGATGCTGAGGCCGCATCCCAGGCCTGGAAGCCCTGGCGCAGCTACGCGGTAATACGCGCCTGGAGCAGCCTGCCGGCGCCAGCCAGGTCAAGCGCGGTGCACCGCATCGCGCGCGCCTCCATACTTGTCAAGGAGACACCATGAAATTCGACGCATCCATTGTTCAGACGACCTGGCAAAGCCCGCTGGGCGCCATGATCGTCGCCGCCACGGACAAGGGCCTGGCGGGGGTCTGGTTTGAAGGCCAGCGCCATATGCCTGACAACTCGGCGTGGCGCGTAGCGCCCGCACACCCCGTGCTGGCCGCCGCCATTGAGCAACTGCGCCAGTACTTTGGCGGCGAGCGCACGCACTTCGACCTGCCGCTGGACCTGCAGGGTGGCACCTCGTTCCAGCAGTCTGTCTGGCAGGCGCTGCTGGCCATCCCCAGCGGCGCGACCACGAGCTATGGCGAGATCAGCACCCGCATCGGCAAACCCGCAGCCGTGCGCGCAGTGGGCGCGGCCGTGGGCCGCAACCCCGTCTGCGTGATCGTGCCCTGCCACCGCGTGATCGGGCGCGACGGCTCGCTCACCGGCTATGCCGGCGGGCTGGAACGCAAGACGGCACTACTTACCCTCGAGAAAGCCGCAGCCTGATGGCGGGCATGCCACGCCGGGCCTTCATCGACTTCATCATGCTGGCCGCGTTGTGGGGCGCGTCATTCCTTTTCATGCGCGCAGCCGCGCGCGAATTCGGCGCCATCGCGACCGCAGGGTTGCGGGTAGGCTTTGCAGCGAGTTGCACCAAGAAGTACCTCACCGGCGTGCCGCCGATGGCCACTGCAGCAGGCAGCCAGCTTGCCGCCACCTTCCTCGTGCGGGAAACACCCCGCGTGGGGAAAAAACCGCTACTTGATGGCAGAGGCCATCATGTTGATGCTGAGCGCCACCACCAGCATGTTGAACGCAAATGACAGCAAGCTGTGCACCATGGTGAGAAAGCGCATTTCACGCGACACCACCACCACGTCGGAGACCTGGGACGTCATGCCCACCACCGAGGCGTAGTAGAGGAAATCCAGGTAGTCAGGCTCACCGTCGCCAGGAAAATCCAGCCCGCCGCTGTGCGGCTGGCCGGGTGCGTCAGTACCGTAGAAGCGGTGCGCGTACCGGAAGGCAAACACGGTCTGGATCAGCAGCCAGGAGCAGCCCAGGGCGCCTACCGACAGCGTCAGGTGCGCCACGCGCTCAAGGCCGGTAAGCTGGTCAAGGCTCTGCTGCAATGAAGCAATGGCTGCGGTGCTGGCAAAGGCCGTGAACAGCACCAGCGCCAACAGCACCACACTCGGCTGGTCCTGCGCCTGGGCGTGTTGACGGGTACTGTTGTCGGTATCAAACGCATACGCAAGCCACCAGGCCAGCGCCAGGTACACGGCAGCCGCCACGCACCAGGCAATCAGGCCGTGGGTGATGCTGGAAACCGGCAACGGAATGATGGCGACCACCGCGCCGGTCAGAGCAAAACTGATCAGCCTCTGGTGGCCATTGGTTTCACACAAGTGCTTTTTTTTCATTCGCGCATTGTGCGTCCAACCACTGTCGCATTCATGTCGCAGCGCCTGCGCCAGGCAAAGCTCAGTCCATCGTCAACGGCACCGAAGGTGCGAGCGGCGCAAATGACAGAACCGCGCTGGCGGGCGAATGCGTCACGAGGGCGCCTTCGGCTTCGGCCATGGCCTGCACGTCGTCCCAAAGCAGCGCGCGGTAAGCCGCATCGCTGGAAAAACCGTTGCGGCCCGGCGCATGGACCCAGCTGATCGACACCAGCACCCGGCCGCCCTCTTCGCGTGTGCCAAGCACCAGATCGGCCGGCTCCGCCAGGGCGTCAGTACAGGCCAGCAAGGCAGAAGTCAGCACGCAGCGGATCGCCGAACGCGCCACGGTGGCCTGCGCCGCCCCGCTTTCGTTGGCAATGGTGAATCCCCGGAAATTAAGGTTGCCGTTGAGCAAGCCCAGGCATTCTTCAACGCCCTCAGCCACCGTTGAGGTGGCGCCGTCTTCAGGCGACAGCCAGGTGATCACGTCCAGGCACGAGCGCACGGCTGCGCGGGTGAATCCGTTGATGCGGGCGGTGCTGTCGCGAACCTGGCCCAGATCGGGCGCATCGGACTGCAGGCGCCGCTCCAGCACTTCATAAATCATGCCGATGGGTTGCAGATTGACGACCAGATGGTGGCGCATGGCAGGGGCAAGCCGCCGCAGCAGCGCGTAGTGGGCACCTTCGGCACGGAAGTCAGGGGAAAGTGCAGTCGGATTCATGTCAGGTTGTTCAAGTGTGGCATGTGGGAGAAATCTTACAGGCAGCCGGGCGGGTCACCGACTGACTTTTTCTGCTGGCTCGATAAATTTAAGGCTTGTGGCAATACCGCCGCGCAGTACCCGGAGCCAGACATGCCGTTCCTGTCGAACACAGCCAGTTTCCCGCAAACCCCACAGGCTCCCGCAACGCTCCGCAGCATCCCCGCCCAGACAGCTAGGGCTCCGGTCACCCCGCTCTGGGCCCGGCCCCGGGTCTCGTGGCCCTTCCTTGCGCCCGCGCCTTTGTCTGGCAACAGATCCGGCAACCGGTCTTCCCTCCCCTCGTTTCAGGTCTGAGCCGGACCAGGCACCGGCCTGCAGGGGCGCCAGCATGAAGCGCCCGGCGCAGCCAGACGAACCGTCGCCCGCCTCGCCCATCACCGGCAGCATCGGCCCTATAAACACCCAGGCGGCGGTGAGCCCCCGCTGAAGCGCCGCGCCGCCATGTCCCTACGCGGCGAAGGCGTCAGGTCGTACTCAGTTTCACCACCGCCCAATAAGAAAATGTTCTTTCGCTTACCCCTGCGCGCTTACAGCGCCACACCAGCCACAGCGGCGACTGCGGCCGCCATGGCCCATGGGCTGCCAACGCAGAGCTGGGTGCGTGAGCAATTCCGGCGTACCGACGACGGCGCGGGCGGGCCCGTGCAGACACTGCGCCGCAGCCTGAAATTCTGGTGGCGCTGCTGGTGGCATGCCAAGGCCCTGCGCACCAGTACCACCGCCTTTGAAGGCGACAGCCTCGCCAGCGTGATCCACAACGAGCCCACCGCGCCGCTGCGCCCCCTGCGCAGCTACCTGCGCCAGGGCCTGAGCGGCGGCGCACGGGCTCGCGCGGTGCAGGCGCATTTCACCTGGTTGTCCTGCGCGCTGCCGCGGCCGATGATCGACCGCCTCTACCACGGCGCCCCGCTGGAGCTGCTGGGCGGCTCGTCGCCGGTAGAAGGCCTGGGCCTGGCTCTGGGCCGCTCCGGCGGACGCGGGCGCGAGGGCGAGATGGCGTTGCACCTCGAATGGAAAGGCCAGCCGGTCATGACGCTGGTGTTCAGCGTGCTGGACGGCGCCGTAGTGGCCAGCAGGTCGGACGTCCACCAACTCGCAGGCCTGCGCCCGGTGGTAGGCGCCATGCAGGGCGCACGCGGCACCGACGTGGCGCTGCGCGAACTGGCGGCGGCCTGCCAGCGCCTGCGCCCCAGCGCGCTGCTGATCGTGGGCCTGCAGGGACTGTGCGAGGCCTGGGGCCTTGAAGCGCCGCTGTGCGTGGCCACCCAGTCGCATATTTACACCGGCTATCGCTCACGCCGGCGCAAGGTCGGCCTTGACTATGACGCCGCCTGGCGCGAAAGCGGCGCCACCGCCGCCGGCCGCCACTACTGGGCCCTGCCTGCGGCACCGCAACTGCGGCCCGACACGGAGGTAGAGTCCCGCAAACGCGCGCAACACCGCCGGAGAAATGCGTTGCGGCAGGACTTGTTCCGGGCCGCGCGGGAGGCTGCTGTACGGGTGACGCAAAGCAAGATCGAGTAAAACCGAACACCCTGTTTCAACCCTGCATCCCGTCCTACACCCCAAGCGTGGCCGCAGCCGTAGACTCTGGGCGACATGGACAGCCTCAAAGCCTTTTACGCCGCCGCGCTGAATCACCTGCGCCACCCCACCCTCAAGGGCGTCTTGCTGGCAGTTGCCGCCATCCCGGTGGCACTGCTCCTCTACGTCCTAATCCTCATCCCCTTCACGCCCAGCACCTCCGACCTGCGCAAGGTCAAAACCGCCAAGCCCTCAGTAGTCATGTCGGCCGACGGCCACGAACTGGCGGCGTTTCGCCGCACCAACCGCGAATGGGTCAAATTGAGGGCGATATCGCCGTTTGTGATAGAGGCGCTCATCGCTACCGAAGACCGGCGCTTCTACGACCACCACGGCATTGACATCCGTCGCACTGCCGGCGCGGCGTTCAGCTCATTCTCCGGCAATCTGCAGGGCGGCTCCACCATCACGCAGCAGCTGGCGCGCAACCTGTACCCGGACGACATTGGCCGCGCGCCCACCCTTACACGCAAGATCAAGGAAGCCATCACGGCGCTGAAAATCGAGGCCATCTACTCCAAGGAAGAAATCCTGGAGACCTACCTCAACACCGTGCCATTTCTATACAACGCCTGGGGCATCGAAGTGGCAGCGCGCACCTACTTTGACAAATCAGCCGGCACGCTGGACGTACTCGAAAGCGCCACCCTGGTCGGCATGCTCAAGGGCACCAGCTACTACAACCCGGTACTCAACCCCGAGCGTGCCACCCAGCGGCGCAACATCGTGCTCGCGCAAATGGCCCGCAGCGGCAAACTCCAGCCCGCCACACTGGAAAAGCTCAAAGATGCCCCGCTGCGGGTGGACTTTGAACGGCAGACCGAGCAACTGGGCTCAACGCCCCACCTCACGGCGCAACTGCGCAAATGGCTGATCGACTGGGCCGACCGCAACAACTACAACATTTATGCCGATGGCCTGGTGGTGCGCACCACCATCGACTCGCGCCTGCAGGACATGGCCATCCGTGCGCTCACGGCACAGGCCGGGCGCATGCAGCAGCTGACCAACGCTGAATGGGGGCAGGCCTCGGTCTGGAAGGCCAAGGGCGGCGCGCGCCGGGATGCGGTGCTGGCCTTTGTGCGCGAGAGCAAGGAATACAAAGCGGCCCGCGCCGGCGGGCAGCCGGACGCTGAAGTCATCAAACAGCTGCTGGCCGACGCCGACTACGTGCAGGCGCTGAGAACTGACAAGACACGCCTGCAAGCCGCCTTCATGGCGCTGGACCCCTCCAGTGGCCAGATCCGGGCCTGGGTTGGCAGCCGCGATTTTGCTGACGACCAGTTTGACCACGTCCAGCAGGCGCGGCGCCAGCCGGGCTCCACCTTCAAACCGTTTGTGTATGGCGCCGCCTTTCTCAATGGCTCCAAACCGACCGACAGCTTTGTCGATGGCGATGTGGAAATCCCGCTGGGTGACGGCGCGGTCTGGCGGCCCACTGATGGCGGCGGCGCAAGCTTCGCCAACATGACGCTGCGCGAAGGCCTGATGTTTTCCAAGAACACGATCACCGCGCAGGTGATGCAGACGGTGGGCGCACCCAAGGTGGCGCAACTGGCCAAAGCCATGGGTGTGCGCCAAAGCAAGCTCGATGAGGTGCCCTCACTCGCGCTGGGCACCAGCCCGGTGACGCTCAAGGAAATGGTCACCGCCTACGGAACGCTGGCCAATGACGGCCGCTATATCGAACCCACGCTGGTCACGCAGGTGGAGGACCGCAACGGTACGGTGCTGGAACGTTACAAGAGCAAACCGCCTGAAACCGCCATGCCGCTCGAGACGGCGCAAACCCTGCTGGACGTGCTGCGCGGCGCGGTGGACCAGGGCACGGGCGCGGGCATCCGCAGCCGCTTTGGCATCAAGGCCGACGTGGCTGGCAAGACCGGCACCACGCAGAACAACACCGACGCCTGGTTCATCCTGATGCACCCCCAACTGGTGGCAGGCGCCTGGGTGGGCTACAACGACAACCGCGTGACCATGGGCTCGCGCTGGGGCCAGGGCGCGCAGGCCGCACTGCCCATCGTCGGCGAGGTTTTCCGCGTGGCGATCAAGGGCAAGGTGATTGATGGTGACAGGCAGTTCAGCGCACCGCGCGCCGCACCGGTGGCTCCCGCGCCGCCGCCCGAGGCCCTGCCCGGAAGTAATCAGTTCATCGTGCCGGGCGCACCGGGCTACAACGGCGGCAACTACAACAACCCCGGCGAGCTGGGCCCGCAAGGCAACGCGCAGGGAAGTGATGGCGGTATGCCCGAAGGCAGCTGGCGGCCCGCGCCGGGCTCGCGCTATGTGACCATCCAGCAGACTGCGCCCGAGTACCGCAACGCACCGGAGTACCGCAACGTGCCGGACGGCCAGGGTAGCTTGACGCCCCGCACCCTCTCGCCATATGACAGCCGCTGGGTCCCGGCGCGCATTGACCCGCCGCAGGGTGTCTACGGTCAGCCGTACCCGGTCATTGTGGTGCCGATGCAGCCGCAGTAGCCAGGCGGCAGACCATGCCGCGGCGGTGGTGCCAGCACAACGCTCACTGAACATGGAAGGGCTTGACTGTCACCCTGAAGGCCCAGGGTCTGCTCAGCTGCGGCGGCCGAGTTGGTCGATCTCGAAGTTCAGCAGCAACATCTCCGTCCTGGCTGCACTCGTGCGCATCTGGTTTTCCAGCTTCACGTCGTTCAGCTCCTGCATGGCGTCGTCGCTATCGGAATCGTCAGGGCCGGCCTCCGCACGCAGCTCCAGGGTTGCGCTGAGCGTGCTGCACTGCTGCAGCATTTTTTCCAGCAATGCCTGGTGCACCTCCAGGTCGATCTTCAAGCTGTTGAGTTCTGCAGCCGACATTTGCCGCAACTCGGGCTCGGCCGTGACCTCTGGTGCCTGCCTGCGGGGTTTTGCCTTGTCTATTTCGCTGAATACATCCATGGCTGCCTCGCAAAACGCGGAAACGGATGTACCTGGAATTCTGGAAATTGACTCCAGAATGCGCTGCGCGTCTGGCTTGTGCGCCAACGAGCTTTCAACGGCGCGAGCCCGTTGCCTGCGGCCGTGCTCTGCCGCGGCCAGCTGCTGGTCCGCCTGCACGTCTTCCACCAGATTTTGCACTGCCATGTGCAGTGGATAAGGCTGTCGGCCATGGACCATGCCCGACAGCCTGGCCAGGAGCCGCTCGCCGTTTGCAAGATCGCTGTCAAGCTCGCTGAGCTCGGCAGGCGTCAACTGTTCAAGCAAAGCAACTTGCATGGGGTTCTGGTTCACGTGAGGCAACAATGCATCAAGCTGATGCGCTGTCAGCATGGCCTGTACAGAGAACGCCTGCGGGTTGCCTGCGAGAAAATCGAGCCTGTCAATCTCCTCGTCCACAGTAAGGGGCTCGCGCAGGCGCCGCAACACCTTTTTCATCTCCGTCACAAACAAATCATGCTGCTCTGGGCCCCAATTCGCGTCGCCAACATCCTCCTCGATCTGCTGGCTGACCGCTTCAATTTCCACGATTTCTGCCAGCCTTTCGCCTTTCTGGCGCATGTAGTCCAGCATCTGGGGGCTGGCCTCGCCACCTTGGTCTTTCAGGTCGTAGGTGTACCTGGGGAGGAAGGTGTTCAGAGTGACCACATTCTTTGAAGTCAAAAGCGTTTCGTCCAGCTCGCCACCGGCATGCGTGAGGACACGTCTGGCCGACTGAGTCAATTTGGCAATATCGGGCAACGCGCGAGCCAAAAAAACACCTGGCGCGACATCCGATTCAGTCGACCTTGCCTTGAGCTTGCCAATCAGGTCGGGGACCAGGAAGTCGCCATGGCCGCCTTGGCCAACGCGGCGGTATCCAGTGTGCACGGTGGCAGACTTCATCGCATACACCCAGCACGAATTGCCGTCGCGCTGGATCGACCGCACGTTTTGGAAAACCGGAATGGGCTTGCCATACCGCGCCAGTTTGGCGCAGCTTGCTGCCAGCTGTCTGCTCAACTGCAGATCGCCATGCTCCCTCGAGTTGAACGAGACCACCGCCTCGTCACCGCGCTCGCCGCCGTGGCGCAGGTACACCAGCAAGACGGCGTGCCCATCGTCTTGCCCAAAGTAGTGAGCGCACCGCGCGTCATCACCCGACTGGCCTCTTCCGTGGGCGATGATGCTTTCCAATGTGCCTGCTACCTCCCCGGTGCTGGCGCTGTTGAAGGCGATGCTCGCCGCGTATTTGCGGGTGTAGTAAGCCTTTAGCAGTTTTCGGCCGCCGTGCATCAGTTCGATGCCTTCGTTGAACCGTAAATCCGATGCGTCCTGCACGGAATGACCAAACCCCACGACGATTTTGTACAGGCCTTCAGGCTGACGGAGAGTCCCGGGCCTGAGCAGCCTGGTCGGGTTGCCCGGCATGGCGCGCATCGCTTTCATGACCAGGTCGGGCGTGATCGTGATCCGCCTGGGAGGCCTGACGGCGAGCCCGTTGCCATGGATGGTGAGCTGCGTGGCGGGCACCCCCGGGGCGACGACGCGGGCTTGCGTGATGGTCAATGCGGAGGCAGCAAGAGGTGCCGCAAACGGGACACGGTTGGCCAGCGGTGTGTCCACCGTGCGTACACCAGCGCCGGTGTCTGGTGCAGGCGGCACAGGACCTGCGGCGGGCTTCGGTTGCCGCGTTTCCAGGTGGTGCGGGGTGACCGGCTTTGAAGCCGGGGAGTCGAACAGCGAATTGGGCACAAACTGCTCCCATGGGGTGAACGCCGGTAAGTCACGAAGCAGGCGTTTTCGTTCACGGCCCGGGAAAGTGTGCGCGCCGGGTAGGACAACGCCGCAACCTGCTCCGAAAGGCTTTAGCCCCCAGACTTTATTCACCATACTTTGCACAACTGAACGCCAGCTTTGCGTCAACTTAATTTCAGGGACTGACGATGGAGCCTGGCAACACAAGGAGTCATCCATGAACAAGCTGCTTCCCAGAACCGTGATTCTTTCCGCCTTGGCCGGCGCAGCCATGTTGGTGGCCGCGCCCTCATTTGCGCAGGACTTTGGTCCTGATGGGCGAGACCTCCAGATGGAGCAGATGCAGCGGCAGGCGGAAGTGATGAACGCCATCAAGGCACGTGGCGGCACGCCCCAGCTGGACAGCCGCGGCACGCCGCCCGGCATGCCTGGGTACCTTGGACCCAACATCGATCGTGTTGATCGCGATCGAGTCAATCGTGATCGTGTCGAGCGGGAACGTATTGAGCGTGAACGCGTTGAGCGCGTCAATCGCGGGTCGCGGTTCGGCGGCTATGACTCACGCCGGGCCGAGAATGAAGCGCGTCGCCCGGACTACAACTGGCGTGAGCGGGACTACAACGTACGCCGGCCGGAATTTCGCCAGGGCGACAGGATTCCGGAGCAGTTCCGATCGCGCCAGTATGTCGTGAACAACTGGCAGTCGCACGGCCTGCAGCAGCCGCCACGTGGCCACGAATGGGTGCAGGTCGGTGCAGATTACGCGCTGGTGGCGATTGGCTCGGGTGTGATCGCTGCGCTGGTGTTGACCAATTAAGGCTGTGCCGCTTGAAGGAACGAGACCGCCAGCGGCGGCACGTCCCCGGCTACGTCCCCGTTTTGCGCCCGTTGGCGCAACGCGTGCTCCATCACCACGAGGGCCAGCATTGCCTCGGCAATCGGCGTGGCCCGGATGCCCACGCACGGGTCGTGGCGCCCGAAGGTTTCCACCACAGCCGGCTGGCCCTGCATGTCAATTGAGTCCCGCGGGCTGCG
Source organism: Ramlibacter sp. (assembly GCA_014376765.1). Taxonomy (GTDB): domain Bacteria; phylum Pseudomonadota; class Gammaproteobacteria; order Burkholderiales; family Burkholderiaceae_C; genus JACMQX01. Next base: position 11,054 of record JACMQX010000185.1, read on the forward strand.
GATCGAACTGGTCGGCTTGATGGCGATTGACACCTCCAGATCCTGCCCTGTGCTGATGCCGCCCAACACCCCGCCTGCGTTGTTGGTGTGAAAGCCTTGGGGCGACAACGAGTCCCCGTGAACGGTACCGCGCTGCGCCACGCTGGAAAAGCCGGCACCGATTTCTACCCCTTTGACAGCGTTGATGCCCATCATCGCCCAGGCGATATCGGCGTCAAGTTTGTCAAACAGCGGCTCGCCCAGGCCCACAGGCATCTTGCTGGCCACCACACGCACCCGGGCGCCGCAGGAGTCCCCAGCCTTGCGCAACTCGTCCATGTAGGCCTCAAGTGCTGACACGTCAGCCAACGGTGCGAAAAACGGGTTGTTGGGAACGTGATCCCAGGATTCAAACGGGATCGAGAGCTCGCCGATCTGTGTCATGCATCCATGAAAACGGGTCCCGTATTTTTGCTGCAGCCATTTCTTGGCCACGGCACCAGCCGCCACCATGGGCGCTGTGAGCCGGGCGGAAGACCGGCCGCCGCCGCGCGGGTCGCGCAGGCCGTATTTACGCTGGTAGGTGAAGTCTGCGTGGCCAGGGCGGAAGGTGTTGAGGATATTTCCGTAATCCTTGCTGCGCTGGTCGGTATTCTTGATGAGCAGGCAGATTGGCGTGCCGGTCGTCATGCCTTCATACACGCCCGAGAGGATTTCGACGGCATCGGGTTCATTTCGTTGCGTGACGTGGCGGCTGGTTCCAGGACGGCGCCTGTCCAGGTCAGGCTGGATGTCAGCCTCGCACAGCGCCATACCCGGCGGGCAGCCGTCTATCACGCAGCCAATGGCCGGGCCGTGGGATTCACCAAAGTTGGTGACTGCGAACAGGGTGCCGAAAGTGTTACCGCTCATGGAGCCGGATTATCCCCGAGACCGGGCTGGCAGTATCAGGCGGGGCGTGGAAGATGCGGCGCCAAGCTGCTCCGCAGCGAGCCGCCCTTGCAGGATTACTTCTTGGCCGCGACGTCTTTTTCAGCTGCTTTTTGCTGGCCGGTCTTGACTTCAATCGTCGGGACCTTGATGGTCTTCTCTTCCGTCGTGACCTTGGGCACGGTTACTTCGGCTTCCTTGGTCGTTACCTTGACCTCGGGGGCCGTCACGGTGTACTTGGGCAAGGTCACATTGCCCTCTTGCGTCTTGTTCACTTCATACTTGGGCACGGTGACGCTGCCCTCCTGGGTCTTCTTGACATCACAGCCAGTCATGCCAAGGGTGGCGGCGGCGACAAGCGTTGCAAGCAGGATGCTGGTGGTGTTTTTCACGGTAGGTGTCCCTGTAGTTGCGATCAACTTGATCTTTGCTGCGCTTGCCCCTGCACCAAGTGGGCATATGTAACCGTTGCTTGTAGGAGAACACCACTAACACCCTGTTTTGCGGCCCTCTTTTGTGAAACGGTTCGTGCTTGCTGCACCACAGCCCATGACAGCCTGGAAGTAAGCCGGTCAGAACTCCGCGTCCAGCTCATCGATTTCTTCCGGCTCGGTCTTCGCCGCAGCAACCCACTCCTTCATCGCCGGCAGTTCCATGATCCGTTTGCAGTACGCCGCGCAGACTTTGTCCAGCGCGACGTCATATGTCAGGAATCGGGTGACCACCGGGGCGTACATCGCGTCGGCCATGCCGGGAGTTTTGCCAAAGAGGTAGGGGCCGCCGTAAGTGGCCAGACACTCTTTCCAGATGGCGATCACCCGGTCGATGTCGCCCTGCGCGCGGGACCAGACCTTGAACTTCGGGAAGTGGCCCTTGATGTTCATCGGCAAGGATGAGCGCATCGAGGAAAAGCCCGAATGCATCTCGCCGCAGATCGCGCGGCAGTGGGCGCGGGCTTTGGCGTCAGCGGGCAGCAGGCCGGCTTTGGGCTTGACCTCGTTCAGGTATTCGCCGATGGCCAGCGTGTCCCAGACCTTGATGCCGCTGTGCAGCAGTGACGGCACCAACATGGACGCCGACAGCAGCAGCATCTCGGCCTTCATGGAAGGATCGTCCGGCGGTATCACCTTTTCGGTGAACTCCAGCCCCGCCAGCCGGGCCATCAGCCAGCCGCGCAGCGACCAGGCGCCGTAGTTCTTGCTGCTGAGGGTGAGTACTGCTTTGGCCATGAAATCTCCTTGAGGGTGTGACCGTCCAGCAAGGGCTGTGCCAGAAAGGTGCACTGCGGGTGCCGTCCAGGTTCAACAACGCCCCTGGGCTGGCCCACAACTTGCCTGAGCCAAGGCGCCGTACAAAAAGGACCAACAGCATGCTGTATCAGGCTTATCAAACCCAGTCAGACCTCATGTCGCCCCTGCGTCTCATGGCCCAGGGCCTTGGCGCATCGATGTGGCTGCAAAACACCGAACGCAGCGTGCTGCGCAAGATCGCCGCTGCCAGTGAAGTCATGTCGCGGATGCGGCTGACCCACAGCAGACCGGACTATCGGATCGCGTCCATCACGGTGGGCGGGCAGGAAACGCCGGTGGAAGAAGCCGTCAGGCTCACCCTGCCATTTGGCAGCTTGCTGCACTTCAAGAAGACCCGGGTGCTGGGCCAGCCCCACCACCACCCCGTGCTGCTGGTGGCGCCGCTGTCTGGCCACTTTGCGACCCTGCTGCGCGAGACGGCCAGGACGCTGCTGCAGGACCACGACGTCTACATCACCGACTGGCACAACGCGCGCGATGTGCCGCTCAAGCACGGCGCGTTTGCGCTGGACGATTATGTTGAGCACATGATCAGGTTCATTGAGGCCATCGGCCCCGGGGTGCACGTGGTGGCAGTGTGCCAGCCCTGCGTGGCAGCCCTGGCGGCAACTGCCATCATGGCCGAGGACGACAACCCGGCTCAGCCGCGCAGCCTGACGCTCATGGCCGGCCCGGTGGACTGCCGCGTCAACCCCACAGGCGTCAACACGCTGGCCACCAGCAAGCCGATCGAGTGGTTTGAAAAGAACCTCATCAGCGAGGTACCGCTGCCGCACGCAGGTTACATGCGCCGCGTGTACCCGGGCTTTGTGCAGCTCAGTGCGTTTTTGAGCATGAACCTGGAGCGCCACAAAAAGGCATTCCAGGACCTGTACCAGCACCTGGTGGACGGCGAGATCGACAAGGCCAACGTGATCCGCGTGTTCTACGAGGAGTATTTGGCTGTGAATGACCTGCCCGCCGAGTTCTACCTGGAGACAGTGTCCAAAGTGTTCCAGACCTATGACCTGCCGCTGGGCAAGCTCACCTACAAGGGCCGCGTCGTCAACCCGGCGGCGATCCGCCGCACCGCGCTCATGACGGTGGAGGGCGAGCGCGACGACATCTGCTCCGTAGGCCAGACCGTGGCCGCGCACGACCTGTGCACCAGCGTGCGGCCTTACATGAAGACCCACCACATCCAGACCGGTGTGGGTCACTACGGCGTGTTCAGCGGGCGCAAGTGGAACACACAGATTTACCCGAGAGTGCGGGAGATGATCCACAGCGCCAGCGCCTGAAGCTTCAAGTTACAGGCACTCGCCGGAACCTGCTTCCTGCAGGGAGTTACCCACTGCCGGATCACAACAAGACTTGGTCAGCGAAAAGGGACTGCATGCAACCGAATTCATCGCCATCGAAGCCCTCCATACCTGCGCCGCAACGCGACCTGGCCGTGGGGACGCTTATTGAAAACGCCCTCAGCCGGCTCAACGCGTATGGCGCGGAAGCGGACCTGAAGCAGGACGCACAGGCCACCCCGCCGCCAGCCATGCACCAGGCGGCTGAAGCACAGAGGGTCTACGAAATTGCCCAGTCGCTTTGCGATGAGGGCAACTTCCTGCAGGCGGCGCCGCTGGCCATGTCGCTGGCGATCAACACGCCGTTTGACCCGCGCTTTTACTTCACCACCGGCCGGGCATTTCAGCGCCTGGGCGTGTTCAACGTGGCGGCCACTTTTTACGAACAGTGCATGCGCGATGGCGAGTCCGCCCTCCCCACTTACCGTCTGGCTGAGTGCATGGCCGGCATGTGCCGGGGCCACGAAGCCATCGCCCTGTTCGACAAAGCACATGAGCTCGGCCGCAGCGACGAGCAGTACCGCGCATTGCAAGACAGCGCCTTGAACGCCATCGAGCGCATCCGCATTCAATCACTTGGAAACTTTGAGCCATGACCCGCATTACCCATCAGGCCCCGATCGGCATGTCTCGTACCGCCAATGAGAAGCACCTTTCCAATAAGAGCGACTGGGCAAAGGGCGCTCCCCTGAGCAACACAGCGGCAAGCTTTGCACCCTTTGCAGGTACCGGCGCAAAAACGAGCAGCATTGCCCCAGCCCTGGTACGCGAAGCACTGGATGCCCTCAGGCGCCTGAACAGCCACTGAGGTGGCTTTTCTGCAAGGCCAGCCGCAGGCGTAGCCGTTGGTGAGATGCCGTGGAACCGGCTTTGCCGGGCCACAGGCGTCGCCCCTCAATGGGGCGAGGCGGCCTTCAGGCCGCTTCGGGGGGCGTCATATGCTCCGGCCAGTCCCGGATATAGGCCTTGAGCATCTTGTTCTCAAAGTTCTGGCTGTCCACCACCGCCTTGGCCACGTCGTAGAAGCTGATCACGCCCATCAACATCCGCTGGCTCATCACGGGCATGTAACGGGCATGGCGCTCCAGCATCATCCGCCGCACTTCATCCAGCTCGGTCTCGGGCGTGCAGGTCAGCGGGTGGTCGTCCATGGCAGTGCGAACCGTCGTGTTGCCCACCACGCCGCCGTGCTTGACGATGCACAGGATCACCTCACGGAAAGTCAGCATGCCGGCCAGCTCGCCATGGTCCATCACCACCAGTGAGCCGATGTCTTTCTCGGCCATGGTGTCAATGGCGCGAGCCAGCGGCTCGTCGCCGGTGACGGTGTACAGGGTGCTGCCCTTGACGCGCAAAATATCGCTGACTTTCATGGTGTTCTCCGGTGGGGCCGCTGCTGCTGCCTGAAAGGCGGGAAGGGTCTGGAATATAGCCCACAATATCTCCATTCAACGCCCAATGGCAGCGCGGGTCAACCCCGGCCACAAAGCCCCGCCGCCACGCCGGCACACGACTCCAGGAGACCTTCATGCCCGGTTATTCAGACCCCGGTTTCGACACGCTTGCTCTGCACGCCGGCGCCTCGCCCGACCCCGTCACGGGGGCGCGCGCCGTACCCATCCACCTGACCACCTCATTCGTTTTTGAGTCGAGCGACCATGCGGCCGCCCTCTTCAATCTCGAACGCTCGGGCCACGTGTACTCCCGAATCAGCAACCCGACCAACGCCGTGCTGGAGCAACGGGTCTCGGCACTGGAAGGCGGCATAGGGGCCATCGCCACGGCCAGCGGGCAGGCTGCGCTGCACCTGAGTGTGGCCACGCTGATGGGCGCGGGCTCACACATCGTGGCTTCTACCGCGCTGTATGGCGGCTCGCAAAACCTGCTGCACTACACGATGCGGCGCTTTGGCATTGAGACCACCTTCGTCAAGCCTGGCGACATTGACGGCTGGCGTGCAGCCGTGCGGCCCAACACCAAGCTGCTGTTTGGCGAGACAGTGGGCAACCCGGGGCTGGATGTGCTGGACATCCCCGCCGTCTCGGCCATTGCGCATGAGGCGGGCGTGCCGCTGCTGGTCGATTCGACGCTGACGTCCCCCTATCTCATGAAGCCGCTGGACCTGGGCGCCGACCTGGTCTACCACTCGGCCACCAAGTTCCTCTCGGGCCATGGCACCGTGATTGGCGGCATCGTGGTGGACGGCGGCTCTTTTGACTGGGACGGCCCCCGCGCCGCAGGCCGCTTTGCGGAACTGACGCAGGCGTACGACGGCTTTCACAACATGGTGTTCTCTGAAGAGAGCACCGTGGGCGCTTTCCTGCTGCGCGCCCGGCGCGAGGGCCTGCGCGACTTTGGCGCCTGCATGAGCCCCCACACCGCCTGGCTGATTTTGCAGGGCATCGAGACGCTGCCGTTGCGCATGGCGCGGCATATGAGCAACACCGAGAAGGTGGTGCAGTTCCTCGCTTCGCATGCTTTCGTATCACGGGTGGGTCACCCCATGCTGGACACGCATCCCAGCCATGCGCTGGCCAAAAACCTGCTGCCCAAAGGGGCAGGTTCGGTCTTCAGTTTTGACCTGAAGGGCAACCGCGAGCAGGGCAAGAAGTTTGTCGAGACGCTGAAGGTGTTCAGCCACCTGGCCAATGTCGGCGACTGCCGCTCGCTGGTGATCCACCCGGCCAGCACAACCCACTTCCGCATGACGGACGAGGCGCTGTCAGGCGCCGGTATTTCGCAGGGCACGATCCGCCTGTCCATCGGCCTGGAAGACCCGGATGACCTGATCGACGATTTGAAGCGCGCGCTCAAGGCGGCAGAAAAAATTTAAAGGATGTCATCCCGGACTCGATCCGGGATAACAAGTCCACAAGGAGCCCTCATGTTTTTTGAAGTCAACCACCACACCAGCTACTGCTACACCGGCGGCAAGGCCTTCGATGCCGCCAAGCCCACCGTGGTCTTCATTCACGGCGTGCTGAACGACCACAGCGTGTGGATTTTGCAGACGCGCTACCTGGCCAACCACGGCTACAACGTGCTGGCTGTCGACCTGCCCGGCCATGGCCGCAGCGCCGGCGAGCCGCCCGCATCGGTGGAAGAAGGTGCGGCCTTTGTCCTTGCGCTGCTCGACGCGGCGGGCATCAAAAGCGCAACGCTGGTGGGCCACAGCTTTGGCTCGCTCATTGCGCTGGAGGCTGCTGCCCGCTGGCCTGGCCGGGTGTCGCACCTGGCGCTGGTGGGCATTGCCAGCCCGATGAAGGTCTCGCCTGCCCTGCTGGACGCATCGCTCAACCAGCCGATGAAGGCCATCGACATGGTCAATACGTTCTCCCACTCCATGCTCGCGCCACCACCTTCGGGGCTGGGGCCTGGCACCTGGCTCTACGGCAGCTCGCGCGCGCTGATGAAGCGGGTGCTGGCCAGCAACACGCAGGTGAATGTCTTTCACACCGGCTTCAAGGCCTGCGACAGCTACATCGGCGGCGAGGCGGCCATGGCCAAGGTGAGCTGCCCGGTGCTCTTCATCCTCGGCGAGGACGACCAGATGACGCTGGCGCGCATGGCCCAGCCGCTGATCGCGCTGTGCCCGGGCGCGAAGGTGGTCAAGCTCAAATCGGGTCACCAGCTGATGCTCGAGGCTCCGGACGGCGTGCTGTTTGCGTTGCGCGACTTCCTGGGCGCCAAGGGCAAACCCTAGGCCTGTCCGCCATGGTTTTAGGTGCGGGCTCCCAGAACGCCGCACGCAGCCCCGCCTATCATCCAGCCTATGAACTCACGCCTGCCTGAAGCCGCGCAACTGCGCCCCCTGTTTGACACGCAATACCGCGCCAGCCGCGCGCAAATTGACGTGCCCCTCGCGCTGCGCCGCGACAGGTTGCTGCGCATGAAAGGCCTGCTTGAAACGCATGGCGATACCCTGGCCCGGGCGGTGCAGTCCGACTTTGGCGTGCGCTCGCAGCAACTCACCGAGATTGCCGACCTGTTCGTGCTCAGGTCGCTGCTCTCGCACACGCTCAGGCACCTGGCCAAATGGATGAAGCCGGTCAAGGTGAGCACCCCAATTTACCTGCAACCTTCGCGCGCTTACCTGCAGCGACAGCCGCTGGGGGTGGTGGGTGTGGTGTCGCCCTGGAACTACCCGGTGCAGCTGTCGCTGGGGCCGGTGATCACCGCGCTGGCAGCGGGCAACCGCGTCATGCTCAAACCCAGCGAGCTCACGCCGCAGACCTCTGCGCTGCTGGAAGAGCTGCTGGCCAAGGCCTTCACCCCCGACGAAGTCTGCGTGGTGCAGGGCGATGGCGCCATGGCCGCTGAATTTGCCGCCCTGCCCTTTGACCATCTCTTTTTCACCGGCTCTACCGCCGTGGGACGCAAGGTAGCGCAGGCCGCTGCGGCCAACCTCACGCCCACCACGCTGGAGCTGGGCGGCAAGTCGCCCTGCGTGATTGATGCATCCTGCAGCCTGGAGTCTGCGGCCCTCAAGATCGCGCACGGCAAACTGCTCAACGCCGGCCAGACCTGCATCGCGCCCGACTATGTGCTGCTGCCACAGGGCCAGGAAGCCGCTTTTACCGAAGCGTTTGCGCGTGCTGTCGCCAAGCTATTTCCCACGATTGCGGGCAACCCGGACTACGCGGCCATCATCAGCCCGCGCCATCTGGAGCGCTTGCAGGCCATGGTGGCGAAGGCCCAGGCGCAGGGCGCGCGGGTGCAGGTGATTGGCGATGCAGGCGTTGAAGGCGCCTTGAACACAACGCGGCAGATGGCGCCGGTGCTGGTGTTCAATGCAGCCGAGGACTCCGCCTTGATGGGTGAAGAAATATTCGGCCCCATCCTGCCCGTGCTGCCCTATGCCAGCCTGGACGAAGCCATCCGCTACATCAACGCCAAGCCCCGCCCGCTCGCGCTGTACTGGTTTGGTACTGACACTGAGGCGCGCGACAAACTGCTGGCCAACACCGTCAGCGGCGGCGTGACGGTGAACGACACGCTGATGCACATTGCTCACGAGAACCTGCCCTTCGGCGGAGTGGGGGACAGCGGCTGGGGCTCTTATCACGGCGAGGCGGGCTTCCTTCGCCTCACGCAGCAAAAGCCGGTGCTGGTGCAGTCCAGGTGGGCGCGGGGGGACTTGTTCTACCCGCCGTATGGCAAGCGGTTTGATCAGGTGATGGGTTTGCTCAAACGGCTGATGTGAACGCCTGCAGCGCTTTCACCAGCGCTGCGCATTCGGCAGGCGAAATTGGCGCGGGAGGGGCGGGAGCCAGGCCGTTCATCCGGACGATCACGTTCTTGATTGCGGTGCCCTCCGGGTCGGGGTAGACGCGCAGGTCGGCGTTTGCTGCGTCGTTGATCGCGGCCAGCACGGCAGGTGATGGCGGGTACGGGTTCTCATTGGCATTGAGACATCGCGCACAAAGGTATAAAGCCAAATGCACACAACGCCGTACACAACGCCAAACCTGACGCCTGAGCGCGTGCGCGAAATCGCCGGAACACTGGACCTGCGCAGCCTGCCCCCAGATTTCTACGCCAACCCTTATCCGGTGTATGCCGAGCTGCGCGAGCACGAGCCAGTGAAGCTGATGCCCGACGGCTCGTACTTCCTCACCCGGCATGCAGACCTGATGGCGGTGTACCGCGACGCGCAGACTTTCAGTTCGGACAAAAAGGTGGAATTCACACCCAAGTACAACCACGGGCCCTACGGTGGGGACCATGGCGCAGGCGGCAACAACGACGCCCCGCTGCTGCAGCACCACACCACCAGCCTCGTCTTCAACGACCCTCCCCTGCACACCCGGGTGCGCAAGCTCATCATGGGGGCGCTGACGCGGCGCGTGATCGCCGACCTGGAGCCTGGCCTCATCGCCCTGGTGGACGGGCTGCTGGACACCATCGAGGCGAAGGGCGGGGGCGACCTGATCGAGGACTTTGCATCTGCCATTCCTGTAGAGATCATCGGCAACCTGCTGGGTGTGCCCCATGCCGACCGAGGCCCGTTGCGCGGCTGGTCGCTGGCGATCCTGGGTGCACTGGAGCCACGGCTGACGCCGCAGCAGGAGGCACTGGGCAATCAAAGTGTGAGTGAGTTCACCGCCTACCTCAAAGAGTTGGTCGCCGACCGGCGCCTGAAGCCCGGCGACCCGGAGCGCGATGTTCTGACGCGGCTGATTCAGGGCGAGCCCGACCCGCGCAATGGCGCCATCAGCGGCGACCAGCTGAGCGAACAGGAACTGCTGCAGAACTGCGTCTTCATACTCAACGCCGGGCATGAGACCACGACCAACCTGATCGGCAATGCGCTGGTGACGCTTCAGGAGTGGCCACAGCACAAGGCGCAGCTGCTGGCCAGTCTGCACCACACGCGCTCAGACGCCGGCACGCAGGAAGCATTGATGACACTTGCAGCGGATGAGTTCCTGCGCTTTGAATCGTCCAACCAGTTGGGCAACCGGCGCGCGGTCAGGGACTGCGTGGTGGGTGGTGTTGCACTGGCGGCCGGCACTTTGGTCACGCTGTGCATAGGCGCTGCCAACCGCGACCCGGCGCAATTCAGGGAACCTGACGTGCTGGACCTCACCCGCGCGAACAACCGGCATCTGGCTTTTGGTTTTGGCATCCACCAGTGCGCCGGACTCAGCCTCGCGCGGCTGGAAGGGCGGGTTGCGATTGCCCGCTTCCTGCAGCGCTTTGGCGGCTACGAGTTGACTGCGGCGCCAGTGCGCGGCGGGCGGGCGCGGTTCCGGGGATTTTTGCACGCGCCTTTTTCCGTGGGACGCTCCCCGCCATGAAGCAGGCGCAGCACAGTCAACCTTCGGGCAGATAAGGCCGCGCGAGAGGCTCGAAGGCGCGGTCAGCTTTCACCAGCACCTCCAGGCGCCTGAAGAAGTCGAACTGCAACGACGCTTTGATGACCCTGTCTTCCTCATCATGGATCATGCTGCCGATGCCCCGGCATGCGCTGTCAAACCGCAGCTTGAAGGCTTTTTCCGAAGGAGCGCCCGTGAGGTTGCCGAGGCTGGCGATCATGACTTCAGCAGGCGATTGACTCAGCTGCCGGCTGGCCTGCCAACCTGCGTGCGCGCCCTGCACCATCTCGCCTTTTTGCTCCAGCGGTGGCGCCCGATACA
>JACMQX010000023.1 GCA_014376765.1 Ramlibacter sp.
CCTTCAAGACGATCGCCCTTTGGCGCCTGTCGCCGCCTCCTGTTCACAGACGAGTCAGTCAAAGCCGCAGGTACCGCGCGAAGTGAATCCGAAACTGGTTTCCCAGCAAGTCATGGCCAGCATCGCCGACATCCGCAAGTCCGGGATGAAGGAGTACCTCAAGGGTGTGCTGCGCGCCGAATTGCTGGACGCGTTGCGCGCGCCAGATGGCCTGGGCACAGCCGCAGCGGCGGGCATGCTGCACGGGATGATCAAGAGCGCTGAGTTGAGTGACCAGCGCCTGGCCAACTGGTTCAGGGACCTGGATGTGGACTACTACTCCATCGTCCAGCTGCTGAGCGACGCCGTGACGCAGCAGGGCTTGACGCCCGAGCTGCGGCAGGCGGGCGAGCTGCTCAAGGAGGTCGAGCGTATTGCCTTGCACTCCCACCTCGTGTTGTATGGCGAGCCCGATGTTGAGCAGCCGGTGCGCGGTTGGCAAAACCGCGCGGTGCCCTGGCAGGTGCCACCGGTGCCTGCCGCTGGTGCCACCGCCACGCAGGCGGACATCGACCTCAAGGTACCAGAAGATGTGCGCGTGAATCTGGCAGCGTTCTACGGCATGGCCAAGGCATTGGCGCGGCGGCCGACGCCCGGTGGCCGGGCCGGAAAAGCTGGTGTGTTCATCGGGGATGAGGTCTTCATCCCATCCGCCCACCTCAGGCCGCACCTGCACATCACCCGGGGCTTTGTGGCCTTCAAGAAGGCGGACGGCACACATTACCAGCTGACGGTGGGCGACACGCTACAGGCCCGGCACCTTCAAGCGGCGGTGGATGCGATGGACCCCGACTTGCCGTACAACCAGCACATGATGGAGTTAATGATGAAGCTGGGTGCCGACGTAAATCCCGGGTCAAGCCCGGGATGACAAGGCTTGGGTGAAGAACGCGTCAAACATTTCCACCAGCGGCGCAAAGTCGCGCGCGAAGGCCTCGCGGTTCACGAAGTAGCCCTCACACGCCACGGCAAAAAATTCGGTGAGGGACTCCGCGCCGTAGGCATCGAGCCAGGGCTCATCGCCGCCAAAGCGCTCGGCGATGATCACCTTCTCGCGGAAAGCCTCGTAGGCCGGCGTCAGCACTGACAGCCATAACTCCCGCGCGGCACGGCCCGATGCCGTGCCCATGAAGCCGGCGGCAAGGGGCGGGCAGCCATCGGGCTCGCCTGCGCGCATGTCGATCTTGTGAGCAAACTCGTGGATCACCACGTTGTAGCCCTGCGTGGCCGATGCGCCGGAGCCGGCTACGTCCTGCCAGCTCAGCATGATGGGGCCGCGCTCCATGGCCTCGCCGCTCAGGACCTCGTTGTAGTGGTGGACGACGCCAGCTTCATCCATCACCTCGCGCTGGGCCACTACCTCACCCGGCTGCAGGACGATGCCGACGAAATCGTCGTACCAGTCGAGAGGGGCGGGCAGGTGCAGCACCGGCAGGCAGGCCTGGGCGGCCACAGCAATCGCCATCGCATCGGTAATCTGCAGGCCTTGCGCGCCGTGGAACTCCTTGTCTGACAGGAACTGCCCTGTGAGCGTGCGCAGACCCGCGACGTCTTCAGGTGCGCGTTGCGCAAGGAAGGGGTAGGCCTGCAAGGTCGCGTCCCACAGGTCTTGCGGGATAGGCCGGCTCGCAGCGGCCTGGCCCTTGAGCGCATTGCGCCATCTGGCAAACCAGCCTGGCATGGATCAGGCCAGCGCCAGGCGTTGCAGGCCACCAGCCGTGAGGCGCAGTACCTGCGCACGCGGGGGCGTGGCGGCGGCGTCCCAGTCGCTCAGCACGATGCGGCGCAGGCCTGCGCCCAGGTCGTGGTCGGCAGGCTTGTGGGTGTGGCCGTGGATCAGCGTGGCGGCTTGCGCGTGTTGCAACCAGTCGCGTGCGGCGGAGCTGTCTACGTCGGCATAGCTCACGCCGGTGCGCTTGCGCGCTTCGCTCTGCTCGCGCAGGCCGCGTGCAATGTCGCGCCGCGTAGCGAGGGGTTTGGCGAGGAACGCGGCTTGCCATTCGGCGCTGCGGACCTGTGCGCGGAAGGCTAGGTAGTCGACGTCGTCAAGACACAACGAGTCACCGTGGGTGAGCAGCCAGCGCTGGCCTGCGTCTGCCCCCGCTCCAGCCCTCTCCCAGAGGGGCAGGAAGGAAGACATCCCGGCGCTGACGAATACGGTGGGGTCGTCCAGCAGCGTGACGCCAAGCGAGGCGAGGAAGCCGCGGCCGACGAGGAAATCGCGGTTACCGTGCATGAAGAAAATCTTGCGGCGCTTCGCTGCGGCTTTGAGGGTCTGGGCGCAGAGCCCCGCGAACGTGTCGGCATCTGCCGCATCATCACCAACCCACACCTCAAACAAATCCCCCAGGACGAACACTGCATCCGCAGGTGTGGACTCCAGGTACTCCTGCCAGGCCGTGAAGGTGGCAGGCTCGGACTCATGCAGATGCAGGTCTGAAATGAAATCGACCGTGCGCCAGTCCGGTGGAGCGTGGAGCTCTGCGAACGGAAGCACGGCCGTGGCCATAAGGCGCTTGATGTGGGCGTGTAGCCGGACGCCTTGCGTCAGATCGCGACGGCTTTTTCGATGATCAGGTCGTCCATCGGCACGTCGCCGTGGCCGCCCTTGTTGCCCGTTTTCACGCCTTCGAGCTTGTCGACGATCTCGGTGCCGCTCACGACCTTGCCGAACACGGCATAACCCCAGCCCTGCATGCTGGGCGCGGTGTGATTCAAAAAGCCGTTGTCCGACACGTTGATGAAAAACTGTGCAGACGCGGAATGCGGCGCCTGGGTGCGGGCCATCGCCACGGTGTACTTGTTGTTCTTCAAGCCGTTGTTGGCCTCGTTCTCGAGTGGCGCGTCGGTGGGCTTTTGCTTCATGCCGGGCTCAAAGCCGCCGCCTTGCACCATGAAGCCCGGGATCACCCGGTGGAACACGGTGTTGTCGTAGTGGCCCTTTTTGACGTAGGCCAGGAAGTTGGCGACGCTCTTGGGCGCCTTGACTGCGTCCAGTTCCAGGGTGACCACGCCCTGGCCGGCGATGTGGAGTTCGACTTTTGGATTGCTCATGGTGTTTACTTCAAGAGAGTGGCTGAATTGATGATGACAGGCGTGCGCGGCACGTCCGTAGGAAAGGGGCCACCGGCGCCGGTGGGGATGGCCTTGATCTTCTCGACCACGTCCATGCCGCTCACCACTTTGCCGAACACGGTGTAGCCGTACAACTGCGCCGAGCCCAGCAGGTTGGCGCGGGGCACATTTTCATAAACCTTGCCCTGGTATTCAAATTTCGCCACCGGATCGCCGGGCGGGATCACCGTGGGGTCGAGGAAGGCGTTGTCGGCCACGTTGATGAAGAACTGCGAGGTGGCTGAATTGGGGTCATTCGTGCGGGCCATCGCCACCGTCCCGATGACGTTGCGCGCACCGCCACGGGCCAGCGCTTCCTGGCCTTCATGCGCGACAGCCGGGCGATTTTTTTTCTGCACATAAGACGCATCAAAACCGCCGCCCTGGACCATGAAGGTCGGGATCACGCGGTGGAACACTGTCCCGTTGTAGTGCTTGTCCTTGACGTATTGCAGGAAGTTTTCAACCGTCTTGGGCGCCTTGTCGGGGTAGACCTCGAGCACAAAGTCGCCCGCGGTGGTGGAGAACTTCACCTGGGGCGCGGCCTGCGCCAGGGCGGGCAGGGAACTAAGCGCTGCCAGGCTGAATACCGCCACTGCAGCGGCGACCAACGCTCGCCGGCCAGTTGAAACACCACTGCAAAAAAACTGGTTGCCCGTCATCCGATCACCCCTTCAAAAAATATTTTCCAATGTTCGCCCTGGCGGACCCAGTACTGGCGCTTGACAGGGCCTGTGCGGGCACCTTGATTGACCTCGCCAAAGGTTACCACCATCGTGTCGGCGCCGTCTGTCCAGCGCAGGTAAGACACGTCCTTGAGCACGATGCCTTTGCCGCGCGCGCGGTCCAGCTCGGTGCGCAGGGTTTTGGTCCACTCAGCCAGCGGCTTGCCGTTGCTGGAGAAGTCGGCTGTGTAGTAGTTGAGCAGGCTGCCAATGTCGCCCCGCGCCTTCGCGCCGCGCCAGGCCTGCAGTTGCGCATCAAACGACTTGCTGTCGCGCTGCACGCTTTGCGGCGCCACCCAGTCCAGCGACTGTGCAATCACCACCGGCGTGGTCCGTACCTCCACCGTGCCGATGATGCGCTGCAGGTCCGGGTTGGCCAGCACCACGCAGCCGTCAGTCGCCTTGGGCGCGCGCGAGAACTGGCCCGGCGGCGTGCCATGCAGCCATATGCCGCTGCCCGTCTTGCCGCGCTTGACGTCATACGGGTTGGGGTAGTTGATGGGCAGCGCGCCCACGCCGTAAAAATCCTTGAGCGACTTGGGGTCCAGGTTGCTGGTGATGAAGTACACGCCCAGTGGCGTACGCAGATCGCCCTCAACCGTTTTCTCGATGCCGGACTTGCCGACCGAGATGTAATAGTCAGCAATCAGCTTGAGCCCGGTGGGTCCGTTCTCGAACAGGTACAGGCGCGAGCGGGATGCGACCACCGCAATCGCGTGCTTGTTGCGCTCCGACAGCGCGAGGAACTGCGAGGGGATGGCGCCCGCAGGCGGCCGCTCGCGCAGCGCCTTGATGCGCATCTGCGACTCTTCCCGCAATTCGCCGAGCAGCGGGCCGGCCGCCTTGGCAGCGGTGTCAGGCACGTCGCCCATCATGCGCACGGGGCGGGCCTGCATGGCGAGCAGGTCGCCGTAGACGAGTTGTGCGAGCTGGAAGTTGGGGTGGTCCTTGACCAAGGCTTCGGCCTTGGTCAGCGCCTTGCGTACGCTGGACTCGCCGATCAGGCGGTAGACCTCGATCAAGCGGGCTTCAGCCTCGCCGTCGCGCGGGGCGGCGGGGGCCTTGGCGCGGCGAGCGGCTTTGGTGGCAACCGGTACGAGCGATGCTTTGGCTGCCTTGACTCGCAGATTCTTCTTCTCGGTTTGCGCGCGTGCCGGTGCGGCTGTGGCCACAGAGGCCAGCACAGCGACCACCATAGCGGCCATAACAGCCAGAAATACCCGTTTCATGCAGTGTTCTACCAAAATGTTCAGAGGGGCAGCATGCTGCCGCACCCGACGCACTTTTGTCCAGGCAGCATCAAGCGCCAGTGGATTCCTTGACGATCATCCAGCGGTCACCCGACTTGACAAGGTCCAGCGTCTTGCGGCTGCTGATCTGCAGCGCATCGGCTGTGTAGTCCTGCTTGAATTTGGCGGTGGCCTTGTTGCCATTGACCGCAACGCTCAGGTTGTTGAGCGTGACTGCAATGCGCGACTTGCCGACGATGCGCTTGCGGCGCTCTTCTTCCCACACGGAGCGTGAAGCCTTGCCCGGCGGATCAAACTCCTTGCCGTAGGCGCCGAGGTAGCCCGACATGTCTTTGGACGCCCAGGCAGCAGCCCACGCACGCACGGCGTCTTCAACCTGCTTTTCAGATGCGCCACCGGAGGCGCCGGCAGGCGCAGCGGGCGTTGCAGGTGCAGGCGCAGCAACCACAGCAGGAGCCGGAGCGGGTGCAGGTGCTTTCGCAGCGGGCGCAGGTGCAGGTGTAGGTGTTGGGACTGGAGCCGCCGCCACGACCACCGCCGCAGCGGCAGGGGCCTTGGCCACAGGCGCGGCGGCTGCGGTGGGCTTGCCGCCACGAGCCGGTGCAAACAGCTCACGAATCAGCGCCAGCTTGGGCTGCACGCCCGCATTGCCAGCGTCCAGCTGCAATGCCTTGCTGTAGGCCTGGCTGGCGAGCTTGGCGTACACATCGCCCAAGTTCTCGTGCGCGGTGGCGTAGCTGGGGTTGGTGCGGATGGCCATTTCAAGTGCGGCGCGCGCCTTGTCGAACTGGCTCTGGCCGGCGTACAGCACGGCGAGGTTGTTGTAGGGCTCGGGCAGCTCGGGATAGTCTTCAGTGAGTTTGGTGAAGGTGACGATCGCATCGCCGGGCTTGCCGGACTCGGTAAGGATCACGCCCTTCAGGAAGCGCATTTGCGGGTCACGGGGCTTGCCGGCGAGATATTGGTCGGCTTTGGCCAGGGCGTCTGCCAGCTTGCCGGAGCGCAAAAGTTGGTTGACATCGCCGTAGTCATCGGCGTGGGCGGCGGCCATGCCGAACAGGGCAGTGACGGCCAGAAGGCGGATGGTCCGGGAGATCGCGGAACGGGCGTGGAACATGAAAGCCTCTTCAATCGAACGCGTGACACAAGCCCAAACAGGCAGCTATATACTGCGTTGGATTGTAGCCGAGGGGTATGGTTCACCCTCGGTAATTGTCCCAATAAAGTATTCCCAAGGCCAAGCCGCACCCCCAGCCCGACCAGGCCTGGAGCTGCCCCCCAAGCCTGTGCCGTAAGCATCAATGAGCCTGCATATCTACAACACGCTTTCGCGTGCGCTGGAGGAGTTTTCGCCGCTTGAGCCCGGCCACGTGCGCATGTATGTGTGCGGCATCACCGTGTACGACCTGTGCCACGTAGGCCATGCGCGTTCAGCCGTGGCCTTTGACCTGGCCCGCAGCTGGCTCGAGGCCAGCGGCCTGCGAGTGACCTTCGTCAAGAACATCACCGACATTGAAGACAAGATCATCCGCCGCGCGGTGGAGAACAACGAAACCGTCCGCGCGCTGACCGACCGCATGATCGCGCAGATGTACCAGGACTTTGACGCGCTGGGCATTGCCCGCCCCACGCACGACCCGCGCGCCACCGACTACGTGCCGCAAATGCTCGGCATCGTGGCGCAGCTGCAGGAAAAAGGGTTGGCCTACCAGACCCCGGCAGGCGACGTGAACTATGCCGTCCGCAAATTCCCCGGCTACGGCAAGCTTTCAGGCAAATCGCTGGACGAGCTGCATGCCGGCGAACGCGTGGCCGTGCTCGATGGCAAAGACGACCCGCTCGACTTTGTGTTGTGGAAGTCCGCCAAACCCACCGAGCCGCAGGACGCACAGTGGGACAGCCCCTACGGCCGCGGCCGCCCCGGCTGGCACATTGAATGCTCGGCCATGGCCTGCGCCCTTCTGGGCGATACCTTTGACATCCATGGCGGCGGCGCCGACCTGCAGTTCCCCCACCACGAAAACGAGATCGCGCAGAGCGAAGGCGCGACTGGCAAACCGCTGGCCAGCGTCTGGATGCACAACGGCTTTGTGAACATCGACAACGAGAAGATGTCCAAGAGCCTGGGCAACTTCTTCACCATCCGCGAAGTACTGCAGAAGTACGACGCGCAGACGCTGCGCTTTTTCATCGTGCGGGCGCATTACCGCAGCCCGCTGAACTACAGCGACGTGCATCTCGATGACGCGCGCGGCTCGCTCAAGCGCCTGTACACCGCGCTTGACCTGGTGGCTCCGGCACAGGTAAGCATCGACTGGGTTGAACCCTATGCGGCCCGCTTCAAGGCGGCGATGGACAGCGACTTTTCGACCCCTGAGGCCGTGGCCGTGCTGTTTGAACTGGCCGTTGAAGTGAACCGCAGCAAGTCCCCTCAGGCGGCTGGTTTGCTCAAAGCGTTGGGCGGCGTGCTGGGCCTGCTGCAGGAAGACCCCAAGCAATGGATGCAAGGCGGCGCGGGCGAGGGCGATGCGGGCATGACGCAAAACATCGAGCACCTCATCGCCCAACGCACCGCCGCCAAAGCCGCCAAAAACTTTGCCGAGTCCGACCGTATCCGCAAGGAACTGGCAGCCGAGGGCATCGTGCTCAAAGACTCGGCCACGGGCACCACCTGGGAGCGTGCCTGATGGCCACCAAGTCCAGCGCAGCGGCGAAGGAAGCCACGCCCGTTGTCAAAATTGCCACGCCGGACTATTGGGACGAAGCCTGCCGCCACCTGATGAAGAAAGACCGCGTGATGAAGCGGCTGATCCCCCAGTTTGGCGACGCCTGCCTGCAGTCGCGCGGGGACGCATTCGTCACGCTGGCGCGCAGCATTGTGGGCCAGCAAATTTCCGTCAAGGCCGCGCAGAGCGTGTGGGACCGCTTTGCCAAACTGCCGCGCGCTGTGACGGCGGCCAACGTGCTCAAGCTCAAGGTGGACGACATGCGGGCCGCAGGCCTCTCGGCCCGCAAGATCGAATACCTGGTGGACCTGGCGCTGCACTTTGACAGCGGTGCCGTGCATGCCGACAGCTGGCACGCGATGGACGACGACGCCGTCATTGCCGAGCTGGTGGGCATCCGCGGCATTGGCCGCTGGACGGCGGAAATGTTCCTCATCTTCTACCTGATGCGCCCCAACGTGCTGCCGCTGGACGACGTGGGCCTGATCAACGGCATCAGCCAGAATTATTTCTCGGGCGACCCGGTCAGCCGCAGCGATGCGCGCGAAGTGGCCGACGCGTGGGCGCCTTATTGCAGTGTGGCGACTTGGTATATTTGGCGGTCGTTGGATCCACTTCCTGTGGACTACTGAGGAGAATAAATGGCCAAAAGAACCTTCCTCGATTTTGAGCAGCCCATTGCGGACCTGGAAACCAAAATCGAAGAGCTGCGTTATGTGCAAACCGAATCAGCCGTCGACATTTCAGACGAGATCGACCAGCTCAGCAAAAAAAGCCAGCAGCTCACCAAAGACATCTACAGCGACCTCACGCCCTGGCAGATCACCAAGATCGCACGCCACGCCGAGCGGCCCTACACGCTGGACTACATCAACGAAATCTTCACCGACTTCCAGGAGCTGCACGGCGACCGCCACTTTTCAGACGACCTGAGCATCGTCGGCGGCCTGGCCCGCTTCAACGGCACGGCCTGCATGGTGCTGGGCCACCAGAAGGGCCGCGACACCAAGGAGCGCGGCATCCGCAACTTCGGCATGACCAAGCCCGAGGGCTACCGCAAGGCC